>JAWOBA010000214.1:0-3303 GCA_046498285.1 Desulfatiglandales bacterium
ATCCGTTGTGTTTTCCAGTACGGCGGTTATCGCAGGAGGCTCGTCCACGGTGACGGGACCCTCGCCGGCCGCGCACATGTTCCCGTCATACACGGTGACAAAATAATCTCCGCTGGCAAGGTTGCTGATATCTTCCGCGGTGGAGGAGAATCCGCCCGGACCGGGGGATCTTGGTGGAGACAAACAGATTAAGGTTTCTTGTATTGGACCAGCGGGTGAAAATCTTGTAAAGTTTTCCTGCATCATAAATGAAAAGGCGCGGGCTGCTGGAAGAACAGGCGTTGGCGCGGTCATGGGATCAAAGAACCTGAAGGCCATAGCAGTCAGAGGTCGCAAGAAGGTGCCAATCGCACATGAAGAGAAATATAAAGAAGTTTTAAAGGTGGCTATGGATAAAGTTAAGGCTAACCCTGTTACTTCACAGGGCTTACCGACATACGGTACAATGGTTCTAAACAACATTATCAATCAAAATGGCCTCTATCCAACAAGAAATTTTCAAACGGGCGTATTCGAAAGCGTAGATATGGTTTCAGGGGAAAAACTTGCGGATAGTTACCTGGTGAAGAATAGGGGATGCTATGGCTGCCCAATCGCTTGCGGAAGGGTGACGAAACTTCCAGACGGTGAGGAAGGAGAAGGTCCGGAATACGAAACAAGCTGGGCATTCAGTGCAGATTGCGGCATTGATGACCTTGTTGCAGTGACAAAGGCAAACAATATTTGCAATAAAATGGGGCTTGACACAATTTCAACAGGGGCCACAATTGCATCGGCAATGGAATTATACGAAAAAGGATATGTCAAGAAAGAGGAGCTGGAAGGGGGGCCTGAACTAAAGTTCGGCAATACAGATGCGCTCCTGCATTATGTAGAGGCAATTGCTTTAAGAAAGGGTCTGGGAGATAAACTTGCTGAAGGCTCCTATGAGTTTGCAAAGGCGCATGGACATCCTGAACTTTCTATGAGCGTAAAGAAGCAGGATCTCCCTGCGTATGATCCAAGAGGCGCTCAGGGACACGCATTGGAATATGCAACATCTAATAGGGGTGGATGCCATGTAAGAGGGTATCTTATCTCACCTGAGATTCTTGGCTCGCCTGAAAAACTTGATCCATTCGTAACAGAGGGCAAGGCTCAGTGGGTAAAAACCTTCCAGGATTTAACAGCAGTAATTGATTCGGAAGGTATTTGCCTGTTTACCTCGTTTGCCTTAGGTGCTGAGGATTATGCAGGCCTTCTTTCAGCGGTAACAGGCATTGACTATAGCGCGGAAGAGGCATTGAAGGTTGGTGAAAGAATCTGGAACCTCGAAAAGTTATGGAACATGGACATTGGCCTTACAAAGGACGATGATACACTGCCGCCGAGATTCCTCGAAGACCCGATGCCGGATGGAGCTGCAAAAGGGCAGATTGTGCATCTTGATGTAACTCTTCCTGAATATTACGAGCTAAGGGGATGGAGTGATACCGGAATTCCTACTGAGGCAAAGCTGCAAGAACTTAATTTGAGATAAATAGAGTTTTCAGGATAGATTAAGGGGAGGTAACCCTCCCCTTTTTTATTGGTAGAAAAATAAAAATAAATACAACCCTTCCATATACCCCAAAAGTCTTGCGTTTAAGGGACTGGAAGGAATGTATCAGTTTATGATTTCATGGTTTCTTCAACCTCTTCGACAGTTATCGGGATTCGTTTCCCAATTAACTGGTGACCTGTTTCTGTAACTACAACATCATCTTCAAGCCTTATTCCTCCAAAATTGATATATTCTTTTAATACCTTATCAAAATTAATAAAATCGGCGTTAATCTTGTCGGCCTCCCATTTCCTGACTAAATCAGGGATAAAATAAATTCCTGGTTCGGTAGTAAGTACAAAGCCTGTTTGTAACCTTCGGCCAAGCCGCAATGCACGCAACCCGAACTGTGCACCACGTTTAATCTCATTATCATAGCCCACAAGTTCTTCTCCCAGGTTTTCCATATCGTGAACATCAAGGCCCATCATATGGCCAAGGCCATGAGGCATAAACACGGCGTATGCGCCTTCACAAACAGCATCATCAGCATTTCCTTTCATTATTCCCAGATTGATTAATCCTTGTGTAATAATTTTAGCCGATTCAAGGTGAATATCTCGGTATGGGACATCCGGTTTAATTAAGGATATGGCGTGATTACGAGCATTGAGTACAATATTGTAGATATCCTTTTGTTTTTGAGAAAATGTACCTCCAACCGGGACTGTTCGCGTGTGATCACTGGCATAGTGCATGTTTGTTTCGGCACCTGCATCAGTTATCATTAATCTACCTTCCCGCAGCATGTTCCCGTGATAATGGTTATGAAGGATTTCCCCGTTTTGCGATAATATGGCTGGGAAGGATAGCATTGATCCATGCGCCAGGGCTATTCCTTCAATAGTTCCGGCTATTTTCTGTTCGTAAATACCAGGCCTGGCCATTTTCATGGCAGTAGTGTGCATCTTATAACCTATTGCTGATGCCTTTATCAACTCTTCGATTTCATAGTGATCTTTTACTGATCGTAAGTCTATTACCGCTTTTATTAAGTCAACCGAAACAAAGCCTTCAGCTTCGAAATGCGGAATCTCCATAAGGTTGCTAAACTGAATAATCGTATCGCCACGATAAAAAGGCAAAGTATGTATAATTCTTCCCTGATTTTTTGCATTGCGCAGGTAATTGCACAATTGTGTTAATGGCTCGGTGTTTTCTACTCCTATTTCCGATGCAAGTTTTTTAATACTGAGCTGGGGACCCATCCAGATAATATCATCGATACTGAAATCATTTCCGAACAGATATTCTTTGCCAGAGTCAAGATCAATTAGTCCAGCCAAATTTGGCAAATCAAGTCCGAAAAAGTATAAAAATGAGCTATCCTGACGAAAATGGTATGTATTGTCAGAATAATTAAAAGCGGCCTCTTTATTCCCTAAAAAGAGAATTAATCCGCCTTTTACTTTTTTTGTTAACGTTTTGCGGCGCTCGATATATATTTCTTTTTTAAACATATTATTATTATTTTCATTCAACATTGACGAATTCGCAAAAAGTCTTTTGCGAGCGATTTTGGCCACTTTTGGAAATAGATTCAGGAAATGCTGAGTGTTAATCCCGCTGCAAGCGGGACAAATTGCCCGCCCGCCTCGCCTGAGCGGGTGCGATGGCGGGCAGGTTTGAGGCCTTTAGGCCGAGTTTTTGGAATTTAGCGAAGCATTTGATGAATCCCAAAATGGGCATCATGAGCGAATAAAATGACTTTTTACGAAACC
>JAWOBA010000222.1:0-16278 GCA_046498285.1 Desulfatiglandales bacterium
ACTTCCGGACAACAGACGTGACCGGTGTCGTCACTCTACCAGAGGGTGTAGAGATGGTTATGCCTGGTGATAATGTCTCTTTGGAGGTAAATTTGATAAACTCGATAGCTATGGAAAAGGAACTCCGCTTTGCTATTCGGGAAGGCGGTAAGACAGTTGGTGCTGGAGTAATAAGCGATATAGTGGAGTAAGGCGAAATCGTTATGAATAATCAAAAGATACGGATTAGGTTAAAGGCTTATGATCATAAACTTTTAGATCAATCTGTCTTGGACATTGTGGATACCGCTCAGGGCACTGGAGCAAAAATTGCGGGGCCGATACCGCTTCCAACAGAGATTAATAAATATTGTGTTTTACGGTCACCCCACGTGGATAAGAAATCAAGAGAACAATTTGAGATAAGAACCCATAAGCGGTTGATAGATATTTTGGAGCCAACACAGCAGACAGTGGATGCACTGATGAAATTAGATCTTGCCGCTGGAGTGGATGTGGAGATAAAGCTTTAGGAAAAAAAGATGGTCAAAAGTATTCTGGGGAAAAAGCTTGGTATGACACGTGTTTTTGGAGATAACGGGGAGTCTATGCCTGTTTCTGTACTGGAGGTTGGGCCCTGTTACATAATTCAGATTAAAAGGAATGATAAAGAGGGATATAACGCTATTCAGATAGGGTTTCAGACAAAAAAAGATAAACGGATAAATAAGCCTTTATCCGGTCACCTGAAGGCAGCGGGAAAAGGTGGATTCAACTATTTACAGGAAATCAAAATTGATGATACTGATGTGTTCGAACTCGGGCAGGAGATCAGTAGCGAGATATTCACTATTGGAGATTTAGTAACGGTACGGGGTACGAGCAAGGGAAGAGGTTTTGCCGGAGTTGTTAAAAGATGGGGCTTTAGTGGAGGAGGGAAAAGTCACGGTTGCCGATCCCACAAGGTTCCGGGTTCTCTTGGGGCTAGTGCAACCCCAAGCAGGGTGATGAAAGGAAAAAAACTTCCCGGCAGAATGGGTAACGAAAAAGTGACGGTAAAGAATTTAAAGGTAATTAATGTTATTAAAGAAAAAAACATAATCTTGGTCAAGGGCTCGGTTCCCGGTAGTAAGGGGAGCTTGTTAGAGGTAAAAACTACTACGTAGTACGTTTAAGCTGATTAATGATAAAATTTGGAGCAATGCAACAGTGCCATTTATAGATGTACACAATGTAAAGGGTGAAAAGATCGATAAGCGGAATATAAAGAATGAAATATTCAATATTCCTGTCAGGCAAGATATCATTTCTCAAGCAGTAAAGGGCCAATTGGCCGGCTCTCGCACTGGAAGCGCATCAACGAAAAATAGATCAAACGTACGGGCGAGTGGTGCCAAGCTATGGCGGCAGAAAGGAACAGGTCGAGCCAGGGTAGGTGCCGCATCTTCACCTTTGAGAAGGGGAGGCGGGGTAGCCTTTGGGCCTGTACCAAGAGATTATTCATTTAAGGTTAACAAGAAAGTCAGAAAAACGGCATTGCGGATGGCCTTAGCCGATAAATTCAAGACAGGAAAACTTTTGGTAGTTGATAATCTTGAGATGGATGAGATAAGTACACGAAAATTTTTGAATGTTTTAAAGAACTTTGGTTTGGATAACGTCCTCGTTGTTACAGAAAGAAAAGATGAGAACATTGAAAAATCCTCAAGAAACATCAAAAGGGTAAAAGTTTTAAGGGCTGAAGGACTCAATGTATATGATGTTTTGTATTATGAATATCTCTTATTTGTTGATGGAGCTTTAGGGATAGCAGAGGAGGCCGTGACGCGGTAATGGATTTTTATCAGATAATTAAAAAGCCTCTCATAACAGAAAAAGCCACAAGGCAAAAGGAGCAAGCCAATCAGCTTGCATTTGAGGTGGATAAATACGCCAATAAGATACTGGTTCGTAATGCCATTGAAAAGATATTCAAGGTTAAAGTTCTAAGCGTAAGGATAATTAACATCAAAGGAAAGAAACGCACTGTAGGGAGGAATGTTGGGAAAAAGGCAGATTGGAAAAAGGCAATTGTAAGACTTGCACCTGGGGAAAATATTGAATTTTTTGAGGGGGTATAAGCTGGAAACTTGAAACTGGAAACTGGAAAGTTGGGGAAATAATAAAATCATTGTATACGTAAGATGTTTACGTATGGGGTGAGAATCTTTTTGATTTGAACCTATTCTGCAATAATCAAGTTTCGAGTTTCAAGTTTCGAATTTCGAGTTTCACATTTGATGGTTTCGTAAAAAGTCATGTTACTCGCTCATGATGCCCATTTTGGGATTCATCAAATGCTTCGCTAAATTCCAAAAACTCGGCCTAAAGGCCTCAAACCTGCCCGCCATCGCGAGCCTGCGCTCCCTCAGGCGAGGCGGGCGGGCCTGCCCGCCATCGCACCCGCTCAGGCGAAGCGGGCGGGCAATTTGGAATTTTTAACGCTCAGCATTTCCTGAATCTATTTCCAAACGTGGCCAAAATCGCTCGCAAAAGACTTTTTACGAGTTTGTCAAATTTCGAGTTTCAAATTTCGAGTTTCAAAAGGAAGGATATATGGGACTTAAAAAGAATAACCCAACATCACCTGGAAGACGATTTCAGACGGTTTCAGATTTCCAAGAGATTACAAGGAGTAAGCCGGAAAAGGGCTTATTGAAACCAATAAAGGAATCCGGAGGCAGGAATTCCAGAGGAAGGATAACTGTTAGGCATAGAGGGCAAGGACATAAGAGGAGATACAGGATTATTGATTTTAAAAGGAAAAAAGATAATATTCCAGCTGTTGTTGCTTCTATAGAATATGATCCTAATAGGTCCGCAAGGATTGCACTTCTTCACTATGTAGATGGAGAGAAATCTTATATATTGGCACCGGATAGATTACAAGTTGGCGATAGGGTAGAATCTGGCGATAGTGTAGAGATAAAACCAGGCAACACCATGCCTTTAAAAGTTATTCCTATGGGTACACATATCCACAGCATAGAATTACATGTAGGTTACGGAGGTCAGCTGGTAAGAAGTGCAGGCGGATATGCCCAATTGATGGCTAAGGAAGGGAAGTATGCCCAGGTAAAGCTCCCTTCAGGGGAGGTAAGGATGATTTTATTGGGCTGCCGGGCTACCATTGGGGAAATAGGGAATTTAGATCATGAAAACATCTCTCTTGGTAAGGCAGGCCGAGCAAGGTTTTTAGGGAGAAGACCGCATGTGAGGGGTGTGGCTATGAACCCGGTTGACCATCCTCTTGGTGGTGGAGAAGGAAGGTCATCAGGGGGTAGACATCCAGTTACGCCATGGGGTGTGCCTACCAAGGGTTTCAGGACAAGGCGTAGCAAGAGAAGCGATACATTGATTATTAAAAGAAGGAAATAGGAAAGGAGAGAGGATTGCCACGTTCAGTAAAGAAAGGACCTTTTGTGGATGATAGTCTCATGAAGAAGGCAAACATTGCCATCAAGGAGCACAGCCATCAGGTTATTAAGACATGGTCTCGGCGATCTACTATTTTTCCAGAGTTTATAGGGCTGACTTTTGCTGTGCATAACGGAAAGAAATTTGTTCCAGTATTTATAACAGAAGATATGGTGGGGCATAAATTTGGTGAATTTTCGCCGACAAGAACATTTTACTCTCATGCAGCAGGGGATAAGAGATCTCGTTTGAAAGGGAAGGAGTAATACCAAAGCCCATTCATCATTTTAGAATTTGGTCCATTTTTTCCCTATGGCTGGGTACCATTATTTGCTCTGAGAAAATGATAATACCTATAAATTATAACATTTTATATATCTTTATTTAAGACATGGAAGTAAAAGCCATTGCAAAATATATTCGAGTATCTCCAAGAAAAGTGCGTTTGGTTATTAGGGAGATAAAAGGGAAAAAGGTTGAAGAGGCCTTACACTTATTGGCCTTTGCTCCGCAGAGAAGTGCCCGTGTTTTACGTAAGGTACTCAATTCTGCTATTGCAAATGCAGGCCAAAACCCTGATACAGATGTGGACCGTTTGTTTATAAAGCATATATTTGCTGATGAGGGCCCAACGCTAAAAAGATTTAGGCCAAGGGCTATGGGTAGAGCAACCAGGATAAAAAAGAGAAGCAGCCATCTGACCATTATTCTTGATGAGAGATAGACATATTCGGTTTCAAAGATTATAGATTAAGATTTTCAACTCAACCGATGAGAAGGAGAATTCAGTGGGTCAAAAGGTACATCCGGAAGGATTGAGATTAGGCATTAATAAGACATGGAATAGTAGATGGTTTGCTGGTTCAGATTTTGCCTCCCTTGTTGTAGAAGACAATGAGATTAGAAAATTCATAAAGAAACGTCTTTATCAGGCTGGTGTATCCAAGATAGAGATCGAGAGAGCTGCCAACAAGATAAGGCTCAGGATATATACATCGCGCCCTGGTATTATAATAGGCAAAAGAGGGGCGGAAATAGAAAACTTAAAGAAGGAACTCGAGGCCAAGATAAAGCGGGAGTTTTTTATTGATATAAAAGAGGTAAGAAGACCTGAATTAGAGGCTCAATTAGTTGCAGAGAATACAGCTATCCAGTTGGTTCGGAGGGTTGCATTTCGCAGGGCAATGAAGAAAAGTGTAAATTTAGCTATGAGATTTGGTGCGAAGGGTATAAAGATATCCTGCAGTGGGAGATTGGGCGGAGCAGAGATGGCAAGAAGAGAATGGTATAGGGAGGGAAGAGTTCCGCTGCACACCCTCAGGGCAGACATAGATTATGGATTTACTGAGGCCTTTACAACGTATGGGGTTATAGGTGTAAAGGTAACTATTTTTAAAGGAGAAATCTGGCCCAATAAAGGAGAATAAGAGGGAGTATTATGCTAAGCCCAAAAAAGGTTAAATATAGAAATATTCAAAAAGGGCGAATGAGAAGAAAGGCCTATAGAGGTTCAGATATTGACTTTGGCTACTTTGGATTGCAGGCAACGGAGTGTGGATTTATGTCTGCAAGGCAGATAGAGGCAGCAAGGATAGCAATAACAAGGGCTGTTAAGAAAGGTGGCAAGATATGGATAAGGGTTTTTCCAGACAAGCCAATAACGAAGAAACCTGCTGAAACAAGAATGGGAAAAGGAAAGGGTAATTTTGAAGGTTGGGTAGCAGTGGTAAAACCGGGAAAGGTTTTATACGAGATAGAAGGTGTTGATAGAGAAGTAGCTAGAGAGGCGTTTCGGCTGGCTGGTCATAAATTGCCATTCGCTACTAAATTCTTAGCAAGGAGTTCATAAGGTAGTGAAAGCAGCAGAGTTAAGGGAATTGAGTGCCCAAGAATTACGAGAACGCGAAAAAGAGTTTTCAATGGAGTTGTTTAACCTGCGATTCCAAATTGCCACAGGTCAGTTAAGTAATCATACTGTCATAAAGAAGACAAAGAGGAATATTGCTCGGGTTAAAACTGCGTTGAAAGAAAAAGATGCGGAGAAAAAGAGTGCCCGATAATAATATGGAGATACGTAGAAAAAGAAAAGTGATAACAGGTGTTGCATTAAATAACACAGTTGATAAAACGGTGAAAGTATTAGTTGAAAGACTTGCTAAGCACAAGAAATATAAAAAGTATATCAGATATCGCAAAAAATACCTGGTACATGATTCCACTAATAGTTGTCAGATAGATGATAAAGTAAGAATAATCGAAAGTCGTCCGATAAGTAAAATGAAAAGATGGAGGGTGTTAAAAGTTATACATTAAGATCTTACACCGTCTCAGGCACGCTCTGCCCGTTTTCCACGTACAGGAAAGCATGCATGATCCGGAAGAGCTGTTAGCCTGAGCTATACTGTTGCCGCTGCGGTATTTTCGAGAGCTGAGTCATTGGAACTTCAGCTTACCAAGCAGGCTTGTCTACCTTGACCTGTGGAAGGCGTAGATCGGAATTTTAGGTACTTTCAACCCTCGTTTATTTAGGAAATGATATGATACAAGCTGAGACAATATTACATGTTGCCGATAATTCTGGTGCCAAAAAGCTTTATTGTATAAAGGTGCTTGGCAGTACAAGAAGAAGATACGCAAGGGTTGGAGATATCATTGTGGTATCTGTTAAAGAGTCTTTGCCTAATAGCAAGGTAAAAAAAGGGGATGTTTTAAAGGCAGTTATAGTAAGGACAGCCAAAGAGATTAGAAGGGTTGACGGCTCATATATACGGTTTGATGATAATTCAGCTGTATTAATTAACCAATTAAAAGAGCCAATAGGAACAAGAATTTTTGGCCCTGTAGCAAGAGAACTACGGGCGAAAAAATTTATGAAAATTATATCTCTTGCACCTGAGGTGCTTTAACCAAAAGATTATCTATTATGTCTCATAACAAATTCTACATAAGAAAAAATGATAAGGTAATGGTAATAACTGGCAAAGAAAAAGGAAAAATCGGCACAGTTTTAACAGTTATTTCTGATAAGGAAGGGATCATAGTAGAAAAACTCAATATGGTAAAACGGCATACCAGGCCAGGAGGAAAAAATGCTAAGGGAGGCATTATTGAAAAAGAAGCTCCCATTCACGCATCCAATCTTATGCTTGTCTGTGGAAAGTGTGCCGAGAAAACGCGGATCGGTAAAAAGATACTCGAGGATGGTAGTAAGGTCAGATTCTGCAAAAAGTGCGGGGAGATATTAGACAAGTAAAGAATATGTTACATTTATTTTGTTAGTTCAATGAGTGCGGTTTGTTAAATTGTATTCAATGAAAACTAATGAAACCACTTGCAAACATTAAACCAATTATTTTTTTATGTCTCGATTAAAGGAAAAATATAGTAAAGAAGTGGTACCATCTATGACCAAGGAATTTGGTTATAAAAATATCATGGAGGTGCCTAAAATTGAAAAGGTAGTTCTCAATATGGGCCTTGGTGAAGCAATACATAATATTAAAATATTAGATTCAGCTGCGGAGGAATTGGCCCTCATTGCCGCACAGAGGCCTGTTATTACAAGAGCTAAAAGGTCCATCGCGAGCTTCAAACTTAGGGAAGGTATGCCCATAGGGTGCATGGTTACCCTGAGGAGGGAGAGGATGTATTATTTTTTGGACAAGCTTTTTAATGTAGCTCTTCCCAGGGTTAGAGATTTTCGAGGGTTATCAGATAAGGCCTTTGATGGTAGTGGTAATTATACATTAGGCATCAAGGAGCAGATTATATTTCCTGAAATCAATTATGATAAGATTGACACCGTCAAAGGGCTTAATATTACTATTGTTACTACGAGCAGGACAGATGCTGAGGGTCGCTTTTTGCTTGAGAACATGGGATTGCTATTTCGGAGGTAAGAGGGGGGTTTTGTAGTGGCAAAAAAATCTTTAATTGCAAAGGCAAAGAGAAATCAGAAATTTTCTACTCGTACGTATAATAGATGTCCTATTTGTGGTAGAAGTAGGGCTTTTTTAAGGAAGTTTGGGGTTTGCAGGATATGCTTTAGGAATTTGGCTTTAAAGGGTGATATACCGGGTGTTACGAAATCAAGTTGGTAGGTAGGCAAAACGGAGATGTATAATGACAATGACTGACCCTATTGCGGATTTAATAGTTAGAATAAAGAATGCGATCATGGTCTCATATGATAAAGTGGAGGTTCCATCCTCCAAGATTAAAGTTAATATCGTTAAGATACTTAAATTTGAAGGTTATATACGGAATTACAAGTTAATTGATGAGAACACGCAAGGCAGCATAATAATTTATCTAAAATATAATGAGGATAAAACTTCTGTTATTAAAGATATCAAGAGGATAAGTAAGCCAAGCTGTAGAATATATTCGAGTTGTAAAAAGATACCCAGGACATTAAACGGTCTTGGTATTAATATTGTTTCAACCTCTAAAGGAGTATTGACTGATAGAGAGGCAAGAAAAATGGGTGTAGGAGGAGAGATAATTTGCTCTGTTTGGTAATAATGGAGAGACTTGGCCCCAGTTTGAGCTCCCTGGTCGAGAGTTGCCTGCCTCGATACAATCGGTGCGGACGGGCCATCATGCCATATGAATGGCATGAAAAATTATAACTGATAACAATATCATCTCCCCGCCTACAGCGGGATAAAAATCTAATACACTGATAAAATATAGATCATGTCAAGGATAGGTAAAAAGCCGATTACTGTGCCAAAGGAAGTCGAAGTTACGTTTGAGGGAAGAGTATTGTCTGCCAAAGGTCCTAAAGGACAATTAAGCCGATCTATTCATCCTAAAATAGACTTAACTATAGATGATTCACAGATCGTCGTATCAATTACTGATAACTCTAAAGATTCTAAAGCACTTTTTGGTCTTTTTCGCTCACTGATAGACAATATGATTATAGGTGTTAGTGAGGGATTTACAAAGACACTTGAGATAATAGGCGTAGGATATCGGGTTGAACTTTCAGGTAATCAATTGGTATGTAATCTAGGTTATTCAAATCCTATTAAATATGAAATTCCAAGCGGTATAGAGGTTAAGCTGGATAAGAAAAATACGGTAATTTTGAGCGGCATAGATAAAGAGCTCGTAGGAATTACAGCGGCTAAAATTAGAGCTTTTAGGCCCCCAGAGCCGTATAAAGGGAAAGGTGTTAAATATTTTGATGAGAAGGTGAGACGAAAAGCCGGAAAAACTGCTGCAAAGGCATAGAATTGGGTTTTTGTAACTATTCAGCCACAGATTTACCCCGTTACATAGTAAATATAGGCATCATCACTTTTAGAACATAGAGTTATTAAGGGCTGAATTAAAAAATTTCATGTTTTTTACTGAACGGGGTGAACACAGATAAACCCGGATACGTTTGAATATAAAGAAATAACAGATAGTATTCTTAGAAGTTTTTGTGAAGTTTAGAATGAACCTGGTATTTGTATATCATAATAAAAAAACATCCTTCCAGCCCGTAAGGCACCCAGACCGGAGGGGATAATCAGCGTGGATCGGTGGCTTAGTAGTTACATTTTTTTTACTGTATATTCATTATAATCCTTAGGGAAGAAAACAAATTGGCTCATTTGAAAAGAAAGAAGAGTGCAAAAAGAAAAATACAAGGGAAACCCGAGAGACCACGTTTGACGGTTTTTAAGTCATCAAGGCATATATATGCCCAGATCATAGATGACAGCACAGGGAAAACTCTGGTAACAGCTTCAACCATCTCAAAGGATCTTAAGTCTAAAACTGAAGGTATCAGCGGCAATACAAAAGGCGCTGCAGTGATTGGCGAGGCCCTTGCAAAGAAAGGTGTAGAAAAGGGTATTAAGGACGTTGTTTTTGATCGGAATATCTTTCGCTTTCATGGTCGTGTCAAGGCACTTGCTGAGGCTGCAAGAGAGAAAGGTTTAAAGTTTTAGTTACCTGAAACTTGAAGCTCGAAACTGGATAAATGAAATAATCCACCTACGTAATGAGCGGGAAGTATCAAGCTTCAAATTTCGAATATCAAGTTTCAAATTAAAAGGAGAACTAATTGATAAAAGCAGATGAAGATGCTCAATTAATTGAGAAGGTTGTTTATATCAATAGAGTTGCAAAAGTTGTAAAGGGGGGGCGTAGATTTTCCTTTAGCGCTATCGTAGTTGTTGGAGATGGGAAGGGCATGGTAGGCGTGGGTCTTGGAAAAGCAAATGAGGTACCGGAGGCTATAAGAAAGGGAGGAGAAGGGGCCAGGAAGGATATGAGGCCGATTTCAATCCTCGAAGATTCTATATCATATAGTGTAATCGGTGTCTTCGGGGCGAGCTCCGTTCTGCTCAAACCGGCTCGGCCAGGAACTGGTATTATAGCTGGAGGTCCTGTTAGGGCAGTTTTAGAGGTGGCTGGTATTCGGAACATCGTTAGCAAATGCTTACGCTCGCATAATCCCCATAATTTGGTCAGGGCTACCATTAATGGGCTCATGTCATTGAGATTGCCAGGGGAGATAGCAAGATCAAGGGGGAAGGCTGTAGAAGAAATTTTAACCTGAACGCGGCTGAGTTTGCAGGAGTTTATATGAAGTTGCATGAATTGAGACTGCCAAATGGTTCGAGGAAAAAAAGAAAAAGAATCGGCAGGGGAAAAGGCACGGGAAGCGGAGAGACCGCAGGGAAAGGTACAAAAGGGCAAAACGCACGTTCTGGTGGAGGTGTCCATTTAGGATTTGAAGGTGGACAAATGCCTTTACAGAGGAGAATTCCTAAACGGGGCTTTACAAATATTTTTAAGAAGCAGTATGAGATTATTAATATAAAGGATCTCCAGCAGTTCAAGCCAGAGGAAGTGATCAACCGTGACACATTGATTGCAAAGGGTTTGGTAAAAAAGTCTTGGGAAATTAAACTTTTGGGAAAAGGTGAACTATCTACTCCGCTCAAGCTAAAGGTAAATAAGGCCAGCCAGGCAGCAAAAAAAAAGATTGAGTCTGTCGGTGGCGAGATAGAGATCGATTAAATAAGCACGGCTAAGGGTTAACATTCCATGGCGAACAAGGTTTAGAAATGATTGGCGGTTTTCAAAATATCACAAAGATTCCCGAGTTAAAAAAGAGGATACTTGTTTCCTTCTTATTGCTGGCCGTTTACAGGCTTGGGTGTCATATTCCAACGCCTGGTATTGACTCGGCAGCCTTGGCTTCTTTCTTTAGTGAAAGACAGGGAACACTGTTCGGTCTCTTTAATATGTTTTCAGGTGGGGCCTTAGAAAGGCTATCGGTTATGGCTTTAGGCATCATGCCCTACATTAGTGCGGCCATTATCCTTGAGCTCCTCACCGTGGTGATTCCTTATTTAGAGAAATTAAAAAAGGAGGGAGAATCCGGGCGAAAAAAGATTACGCGATATACACGCTATGGGACAGTAATACTCAGTCTTATACAGGGTCTTGGCATATCAGTTGGTCTTGAAAGCATGACGAGCCCTGAAGGAGCCTTGATTGTTCCTGTAGGTGGGTGGGGCTTTAGGTTGATGACTATGATAACATTATCTGCCGGTACGACTTTTTTGATGTGGCTTGGTGAACAGATAACAGAGAGGGGAATCGGAAACGGTATTTCATTGATTATCTTTGCAGGGATTGTGGCCAGGTTACCCTCAGCTATTTCCAATTCATTTCGCCTGATGAGTACTGGAGAGATGAGCCCTTTTTTTGGGCTTATTCTAGTCATTTTTATGGTAGGAATTGTTGGGGTTATTGTTTTTGTTGAAAGAGGCCAAAGACGGATACCGGTTCAGTATGCAAAAAGGGTCATAGGAAGAAAGATGTATGGAGGGCAAAGCACCCATCTTCCGTTAAAGGTTAATACTGCGGGCGTTATTCCCCCGATATTTGCCTCTTCTATTATTATGTTTCCAGCAACCATAGCAGGTTTTTTAAACGTTGAACAGATTGGCTGGCTTCAGGCTATTGTAAACTCTTTGGCACCGGGCCGTCTAATATATACCTTAATTTATGTAGGATTTATAATATTCTTTTGCTATTTTTATACGGCCATTCATTTCAATCCCACCGAGGTTGCAGATAATATGAAAAAGTATGGTGGATTTGTACCCGGCATTAGACCTGGAAGAAGCACGGCCGAGTATATCGATAAAGTACTCACAAGAATAACATTCAGTGGAGCTATTTACGTATCCGTTATATGTATTTTGCCTGAAATGTTAATTTACAGATTGAACGTTCCTTTTTATTTTGGAGGGACTGCCCTTTTGATTGTAGTTGGTGTAGGGATGGATACTATTACCCAAATCGAGAGCCACCTATTGACCAGGCATTATGAGGGTTTTATGAAGAAAGGATTAAAAAGCGTGAGATAGATTATGAAGGTTAGGTCATCCGTAAAAAAAAGGTGCAAGAACTGCAAGATAGTGAAGAGAAAAGGTGTGCTTAGGGTGATATGCACTAATCCTCGGCATAAACAGAGACAGGGATAATTGTGTGTTTAATGGTTTCATTGGGTTCATATGATTTTAGCCAAATAGATGCAATAAACACAAATAACCCAACAAACCCGAGAAACTGCTAAAGGAGACGATATTGGCCAGGATTGCTGGTATTGATTTACCAAAGGGAAAGAGAGTGGAGATAGCTTTGACCTATATCTATGGTATAGGCAAAAGTAGTGCTCAGAACATTTTGAAGACCGCAGGGATGGATTTTAATACCAAGTCTGATCAGCTAACTGAAGAAGAAGTAAATAGCATAAGAAAAATTATTGATGAAAACTATAAGGTCGAGGGAGACCTAAGACGTGAAATATCCATGAATATAAAACGCCTGATGGATATGGGATGCTATAGGGGATTAAGACACAGGAAAGGACTTCCAGCAAGAGGCCAGAGAACTCATACCAATGCACGAACAAGGAAGGGACCGAGAAGGATAATTGGAAAACGAAAAAAATAAACCTGTGGAGGGCTAATGGCCAAGGAAAGCAAAAAGACCAGTAAAGGTAAAAAAGAAAAGAAGGTTGTATACACGGGGATTGTCCATATTCAATCTACATTTAATAATACTATTGTTACCATTACTGATATGAATGGAAATGTAATAGCTTCGTCAAGTCCGGGACAGGTAGGTTTTAAAGGTTCTCGAAAAAGCACTCCTTTCGCTGCCCAATTGGCAGCAAAAACCGCATTAAAAAACGCGATGTCCTTGGGATTGAAAACTGCCGAAGTTCGTATTAAAGGTCCTGGAGTTGGAAGGGAGGCAGCCTTAAGGGCACTGCAAGTGGATGGTTTTTCCGTTACCATGATCAGAGATGTGACTCCGATTCCTCATAATGGTTGCAGACCACCAAAGAGGAGACGAGTATAAACTATCATACTGTCAGTTGTTTGTTGCCCCTTTTCTACAGTTAAAGAAAATACGGATATTTTGGAGGGAAAAACAGATTGTTAACAGAAAGCATAGGGCAATTGAGGAGGTACAATATTGGCGCGATATACTGAGTCTGCATGCAGGTTGTGCAGACGAGAAAACCTTAAACTATTTCTAAAGGGTGATAGGTGTTACACTGACAAATGCGCCTTTGAGCGGCGATCTTATGCTCCAGGCCAGCATGGACAAAGGAGAGGCGGAAAAACTTCTGATTACGGCCTACAGCTTCGGGAAAAACAAAAAGCAAAGAGAATTTATGGGGTATTAGAAAAACAATTTCGAAGGTATTATGTAAGGGCCGATAAGCAGAAGGGTATTACGGGTACAAATCTTTTGGTCTTGTTAGAGCGCCGATTGGATAATATTGTATATCGTATGGGATTTGCCTCGTCCAGGGATCAGGCCAGACAGCTGGTTCTGCATAATCATTTTACCGTGAATGGGAGAAAGGTAAATATACCATCTTTCCAGGTAAAAAAAGGGGATGTCATAGAGGTAAAAGAAAAGAGCTGGAAGATCCCTGTTATTTTGGAGGCAAAAGAGACATTTGTGAGGCGAGAAATACCCGCATGGTTAGAGATTGATGGAGATAATTATCGGGGGGTAGTTCAGGCTTTTCCAAATCGTGAAGAGTTGACTATGCCTATTAATGAACAACTTATCGTTGAATTGTATTCCAAATAGATAAGCTATAGAGCTTGTTTGACTCATCCTGAAGAGCTGGATGGGCAGGCATAAAGTACGTAATGTGCCTAAAGATAAGGATTGTGGAGCACCAAGGGAAAGCCCATGGCACCATGTAGTTTCGCAGATTCGCTTCCTGGACGGCGGGACTTCGTGGCACGACATCCCGACTACAAAAGGGCGGGATCAGGGTGAACCTTACATTCTCATTTACCATGGTGAGATTTTTTAGTTGGGCCCTTTTTGTTATCAATTTTTGTGATTTTGGGTCACGTTAGGTATTTTGAGAGTTTTGCACAACCGGGCCATTTTTGTCTCTGTACATGAAGAGGACGGATTTTTTTGAAGTGACCGGCGCAAGGGCGCTGAAAAGACCAGCCCGAGAGCCCCGGAACTGAAAAAAAGCCCATCCTCGTAAAGTAAATATGAGTTATGCAAAACTCTCATTTTATACACTTTCTTAGAGGTAATGTATATTTATGAAAAAGCTATTTCAGAAAAATTGGAGAGATCTAATAAAACCCAGGATGATAGAAATTGATAATGATTCCTTTACTGATTTCTATGGGAAATTTACCTGTGAACCACTGGAGAGAGGTTTTGGGATTACCCTTGGAAATTCATTGAGGAGAATTCTCCTTTCTTCTCTTCAAGGGGGAGCAATTATTTCTGTAAAGTTTAATGGTGTACCACACGAATTTACAACTATTCCCGGGATTAAAGAGGATATAACTGATATCATCTTAAACTTAAAGGCAGTGAATCTTAATGTTATTGATGAGGAAGAAGAGGTTAAAATCTTTTTGGATGCCAGGGGAGAAAAGGAACTAAAGGCTGGTGATATACTATGTGACGGTAAAGTGGAGGTAATGAATACCGAGCAACATATAGCTACCCTCAATAAAGATGCTGTTTTGAATGCAGAAATGTCGGTTAAAAGCGGGCGGGGTTATGTGCCTGCAGAAAAAAATGTAACAGAGGATAAATCAATTGGTGAAATATTTATAGATGCCCTTTTTTCACCAATCCGAAGAGTTACGTATTTAGTTGGTAATGCAAGAGTAGGGCAGAAAACGGATTATGATAAATTGACCTTAGAGATCTGGACGGATGGAACAGTAAATCCACAAGATGCATTGGCCTTCGCCGCAAAGATTTTAAAGGAACAGCTTACCCCGTTTATCAATTTTGAGGAAGAGGAAGAAGTAGCAGAGAGAGAAGAAAAAGACGAAGGAGAGCGTGTTAATGAAAATCTCTTTAGATCTGTAAACGAGCTTGAACTTTCTGTACGATCATCCAATTGTCTTAAGAACGCTGAAATAAAGTATATTTATGAGTTGGTACAAAAGACAGAAAGTGAAATGCTTAAGACAAAGAACTTTGGGAGAAAGTCACTCAATGAGATAAAGGGAATATTGGAAGAAATGGATCTTCAGTTTGGTATGGACCTGGAAAATTTCCCCTTCCCCCAACAGGATAAAGAGGGTGGAGATGAAGAAAAGAAAGAGGATCAGGATAGATGAGACACCGAAAGGCAGGGAAAAAATTGGGCCGGGACTCTGCTCATAGAAGAGCTGTTTTAAGAAATCTGGCTACCTCTCTTTTCCGATATGAGGAGATTTCAACAACACATGCAAAGGCAAAGGCCTTACGCCCTATAGCCGAGAAGATGATTACCTTAGCCAAAAGAGGAGATCTTCATGCAAGACGTCAGGCGCTTTCCTATATTATGGATAAATCAGTTGCCCATAAACTATTTGATCAGATGAAAGATCGTCTTTCAGACCATCAAGGAGGTTGTATCAGAATTTTAAAAACAGGAAACAGGATTGGTGATAATGCGCCTTTGGCAATTATCACGGTATTGCTCAAGGATGAGGCGAAGAAATCAGGACAAACAGCCAAGAAAGAGGTAAAGGGAAAAAAGAAGACTACCAGGAAGCCATCAGATAAAAATCGTGCCTCTAAACCAAAAACAAAGGTTTCTGAAGATAAGAAGGAGAAGGTGGAAAATCCATAAATTCCGTTAGACGATGTGAAGAGGCCCATAAATCCTTTATTTATTTCTTCTCCTGTTGCGGTTCTGAAAAAAGAGAGGCTTTTTAATGGGGTAAAAAACTGGTGAGCCGAAAAGAAAAAAGGTTGAAGCTCAAAAGAAAATTCACATTTTTTTTAAAAGCCCCCTTTCTTATGTATGAGGAAGGGGGCTTTTTTTAAACCACCAAGCCGTAAGGTATACAAAGCAAGGAATGCCGCTGAGGCGAAACTGTGTATGTCCGGCGTTTAACCCGCCGGACATACAATATTTACTTTGTGTTCTTTGCATCTTTGCGGTTCAAAAAAGGGAAGAAGTCAACGCATTCAACAATGTCCCTGAGATCCCGATTTATCGGGGCAATGCGGAGACCCTCCCGCTTGGATAGAGCAAAACTCCCCTATGGATACGTTGCTGAAAAGACCAACCCGGGAGCCTTGGCCTCCGGCCCGGAGGGCCTACGCCCCGGAGGGAACTGAAAAAAGCCCATCGTCTTTAGATCAATAGGGGTTATGCAAAGGTTTCACAATATGTAGTCTTTTAGTACTTGTCTCTGGAATCGCGATCAGGAACGATGAATATCACTTTTGAACTGATGTCATGGGGGCGGGATGATGGATAAGCCGGCCCGTATGAAGGCTGAGCGGGCACGGTTCCTCTCCGCAAGAGAGGGG
>JAWOBA010000122.1:0-3114 GCA_046498285.1 Desulfatiglandales bacterium
CCTTATATTTAGATATGGTTTTAGTTTTTATCATTTTGGCGATATCCTCTCTCGGTTGTTCATTATTCCAATATTGCATCGCTCCATCATTGCAAAATATATTCTTAGGTTATTTTTTACTGAAAACCGAAAACCGTCAACCGAAAACTCTTTTTTTAATTGGCTAATTGGTTGTGCGGCCGAGCAAGGTCGTATCATATAGCGGGTGGGAACCCCGTCTGGCAAGGCCTAACCAGCCACCAGTAGTTAGCCTTGGAGGATAAGCGGTAACGATTATCTTTAAGCGTAGGCAAACAAGGTAGCAGGCCAAAAGCATTTTGCTGAAGGGATTGAGCCCCGAAAGTACCAGTAAATTGGGAAGGCTGATGTGGTTGCCGATACAGAAAGCAAAATCTTAATCATCGCTAGGGTGAGATGGTTAAGACTTCCCCGGGGTCTGAGACCTTGGCATGTTACACACAGTTAGGATACGGCAACTCGGGAGACCCTCAGGGTTCTTACCATATGGTGAGTATGGCTAACCAAGTGATAAGAAAGCAAGGAAGCCAGATAACCGTGAGGGAGTCGGATGACAGTATAGTACCTGTGACCCGGGGTAATGCCCGGTGAGGAAAGGCTGTCACATATCATCGCCCTTTTGCAGGGACACATTGACCTACACAGAGAGGAGTAACAATGGCAACAAAACTGGAGAGGATAGCTAAAATCGCTAAGGAAAGACCGAGAGAACGCTTTACTTCACTAGTACACCTGATTAATGAGGAATCGCTGAGAGAGGCTCATCAAAAGATGAAAGCTCGGAAAGCTCCTGGTGTGGATGACCTGACCAAGGCCGACTACCAGGAGAAGCTCATTGACAACATAGAAAGCCTTCTGGGTAGAATGAAACAGAAATCCTACCGCCCCCAGCCAGTCTTAAGAAGGTATATTCCCAAAGAGGGAACAAGCAAAGTTCGACCACTGGGACTGCCGGCTTATGAGGATAAACTGGTGCAATGGGTGTTAAAGGAGATTCTACAGGCCATTTATGAGCAGGATTTTCTGAACTCATCCTATGGGTTTCGTCCCCAGCGTGGCGCTCATCAGGCCCTAAAAGCCCTCAACTACATCATTGAGAAAAAGGGAACCAATTACCTGGTAGAGGTAGATATCAAGGGATTTTTCGAACATGTAGACCATGGAAAGCTGCTAGAATTGCTAAAGATAAGAATCGCAGACCCACAAATCGAAAGACTCATTGTACGATTCCTAAAGGCCGGAGTAATGTTAGAAGGAGTATGGCTTCCCACCCAGGAGGGGACACCCCAGGGTGGAATACTATCACCCCTTTTGGCCAACATCTACCTGCACTATGTCCTGGATGTCTGGTTTGAGCAGGTAATCAAAAAGAGCTGCCCTGAGGGAGCCTATCTCGTTCGTTATGCGGATGATTTTGTCTGCTGCTTTCACTCACTAGAGAAAGCTCAGCAGTTTTATCAGGACCTAGTACAAAGACTGAAAGAATTTAATCTGGTACTGGCCGAAGAGAAAAGCAGAGTCATTCCTTTCGGAAGAGATAGTCTAGCTAAAGCGAAACAACCCACCTTTGACTTCCTGGGTTTCACCCATTATGTGGGGCAAAGCAAGAAAGGACATTTCCGCATCAAGAGAAAGACGGCCAGCAAGAAATTCTCAGCCAGCCTGAGGCGCTGTAAGGGGTGGTTAAAGGTGAGCAGGAATAAGGAGATAAAGTCAGTTATGGCAAAATTGGCCATAAAGCTGTTGGGATATTATCGGTATTACGGAATAACCGACAATACCAAAGCCCTGGTCAAGTTCAGAAGTGAGGTTGGAAAACTGTTATTTAAATGGATGAATAGAAGGAGTCAGAGGAAGAGTTTTGATTGGGAGAAGTTTAATCTATTCCTGAAACGCTATCCCTTACCCAACCCGAAAATCTATGTCCATATTTATGACTATTCTCCTGAGCTTAGCTTTTATGGTAAGATGATATGAGGAGCCGTGTGCATTAATTGTGCCAGCACGGTTCTTGGAGGGGTGAGCCAACAATTGGCTATGGAACGAATATTGTGACACTTCTATTAGGAAACGGGAAGTAAACAGGGAATACAAAGCAGTTCCTAAAGTTGAGAGGGGCTCATCTACTCGACAACCGGCAAACTTGTAAAATGCTAGTAAGTAATTGACAGGAATATTAATTTATTATATTCTATAGTAAAGAAATATCATTACTATTGGAGTGATAAATATGAGAAAGACCAAAATTATCAACATGTCTTTAAACGAAGATTTATATAAGGAAGTTGATAATCTTGCAAAAGAAAGAAAAACTTCCAGAAGCCAAATATTTAAGGAATCCCTTATATCATATCTTGACGAAATAAACCGCTGGAAAGAAATAAGAAAATGGGGCGAAATAACTGCAAATAGATACAATATCAAATCTGAGGACGATATTGAAAAAATAAGGGAAGAATATGAAAGTGATAGCACAAGCTAAGCAATGTCTAAAATAAAATTAGTGTTAGATACCAATATATACATATCTGCAATATTATTTGGAGGGAAACCTGAATCATTAATTAGTTTAGCCAGGGAAAAGGCTATTGATATCTTTATTTCTGATAAAATATTAAATGAATTGTACAGAATTTTTAAATATAAATTTGGATGGAGTAATGAGCAAGTATTTTTTTTGAATGAATCAGTTAATAAGGTCACACACTTTGTTGTTCCCACAGAAAAGATAGATATAATAAAGGCTCATCAATCAGATAATAATATCTTAGAATGTGCTATTGAAGCAAAAGCAAATTATATTATTTCTGGTGACAAACATCATATACTACCTTTAAAAACCTACCGAGGCATCAAGATTCTAAGTGTATCTCAGTTTTTAAATAATTATTTATACTAAAACCTACAATCCCCCTCACCCTGACCCTCTCCCTCCGAGGGGAGAGGGAAATGTTCAGAAAAATGTTTTTGGTTTATTGTTTTTAGTAAAGAACATCATCAGGTATATCGTGTATAAGGAATGAATACTGGAAGATTAGAATATTGGTTTTCTTCCATGCAAAGTGTAACCTATGTCCTGAATCAAAATGTTACCTA
>JAWOBA010000179.1:0-5056 GCA_046498285.1 Desulfatiglandales bacterium
GTGCAGCTTGATGGCGGCCAGAGTAGTATCACCAGGTACCATGTTCTTTGCTACTAATGTTGTGTCGAGACCTTTGCATAACCCCTATTTATCTAAAGACGATGGGCTTTTTTCCAGTTCCAAGGCTCCCGGGCTGGTCTTTTCAGCACCCTTCTCTCCGAGCGGGAGGCTCTACGAGCCGGAGGCCACCATTCACTTCACGAAAGTCCAACCTCTCTATTCGGAGTAAAAAAATGGTCAGGTTTTCCAAAGCTCTAATTATTCTGAGCCAATCGGAACGGGTGGCCAGATTTCCCCTGAATTCACCGGCTCTACAACTTCTGTTACGATATCCTCAAAGTGTTAATGAAGACAGAAGGGAAGAAGTACCAGGTTCAAAGAAAATAGAAATCACTCGTAGCACCCGCTATGAAAAATTAAGAAAGCAGGAGCTCGGAGTGTCATCCAAGGGCGGATTCGATATGCCCAAGAATAATACAGATGAGTCCAAAATCAGACTATAAGCTAATCCTATGAAACCATTGAATAATTTATCTTTATATCTCATTTTATGTGTCGAAACTTAGACAATATCTTTTCCTGTTCATACATACGGGGACAACAAATAAGCTAGAGTTAGTTTGTAAACCATGCGAGAGAAATCCCTAAGTAGTTTTCTTTATTAAGATTTTTATGTATTGCTCCTCTGTGATCAGATTGTATGACTTGATCTGGCATTGAAATTGCTCAATACAATATAAAAGTTTTATTTTTTTGAAAAACAAGAATGAGAACCTTATAGAAAAGGAGGAAAAATGAAAGAGAAAGTAGAAGCTACTATAGCGAGAATAAGACCATCTCTTCAAGCAGATGGCGGAGATGTAGAGCTCGTAGAGGTCAGCCCCGATGGAGTGGTAAAGGTAAAACTAACAGGTGCCTGTGCAGGATGTGCCATGAGTCAGATGACCCTCAAGATGGGCATAGAGAAGGCTCTAAAACAGGAGGTGCCAGAGGTGAAGGAGGTCATTGGCGTATAAGAGAAGAATAACTAAAAAATAGCAAAGGGTAAAGTGAGACATACAGATAGATTGACAGAAAATAAAGGCAAAAACTGACCAAGGATTCATTATGGATGCCATTGATGATGGACCAATAATCTCTCAATTTCTTCCTAATATCTAAGGCGAGGATCAAAAAACGTGGCAGGAACAATTCTGATAGTAGATCAAAACCCTAACTATAGGGAGATCTTGAGAGTTCTCCTGGAGAGAAAGGGTTATGTTGTAATGGAATTAGAAGATGGCTACCAGATAGGTGGTGTGTTTGAGAGTGCAAGTTTTGATATTATCTTCTTGGATAGCGAAACAGGAGGCGTACGAGATAAAAATTTATTTGCCGAGATTAGAAAAGAATGCCCTCACTCATACATTATTCTTATCGCCTCAAAGCGTGGGGATGGCCTTATAAAGGAGGCTATGGAAGCTGGTGTCTATGGATGTATAGGCAAGCCCTTTAATCCTGACGAGGTATTGACCATGGTCCATCAACTCGCACCCGCTCCAAAATCAAATAAAAGTAAAAATCAGAAAAGAAGAGAAATTTAGAAAGCACACATCCTGAGTAATTCATTGAGGAGTGGATATTCAATGTCGACCCACGCTTTTCATCAGTCAATACAATTGGATGACTGGTCATATGCTTCTACATTGAGTGCTGCTGGATTAATCCTGGGGATTTCCTTGTTTCATTTTTTTCCAGAGTCAGTGGAATTGTCTGAAAATATCATTCTCTTTATTGTTATTGGTTTTCTCTTTTTTTACTTGTTGGAAAATGGTATTATTTTTGATGTAGAATCTGAAATTCATTTTACCTCAAAAAGCAATCCTCATCATAAGAAGGGCATGGTTATGTTCTGGGGCCTCTTTTTTCGCTCTTTTCTTGCTGGTAGTATTATTGGGGTGGGTTTCGAGTTCGACCCCAAAGTTGGTCTAGTAATCTCACTGGGTGTTATCTTCCATAAGCGTCCTGAAGATACTGCGACATTTACCCTTCTGATTAACTGGATAAAAAGAAAAGCCACTCTCAAGCTATCTATTGCAGCGGCACTGGGTATTTCATTTGGTGCTCTGATTTCACTCAGTTTTTTCGGTGGTCTATCGGAATCCATGGTAGGTTTGTTGTTGGCAATGGCTGGGGGATCCTTTCTCTATATCGGCGCTTCTGACCTGATTCCCGAGCCCCATAAATAGAAGGGATTTATAAATGCAGGGTTTCTCCTTCTGGGCGTTATATCATTAATTCATTATCTAAGGCAAGGGGTACGTTAGCCGTCATTGCCCGCTGAAATAAAGGGAATGTATATATGGTTAGCATTGTATAATGAGATCAGGATCGAGCCTTGTTAATACCGTGGAAGATAACAATAAAGTAGAGAGTGAGAGCTAGATTAGAGCAATAGGAAATGATATGAGGTTCAAGGAAACATTACAACAGCAATGTCTTCAGGTGAAGACGAACGGGAAACAAAAAAGGAGGTAGAGAAATGACAGAGAGGTTACAGGTTTACAAATGTGAGATTTGCGGAAACATAGTAGAGGTACTTCACGAGGGGAAAGGAGAACTCGTATGCTGTGGAGAACCTATGAAGCTTGTTACTGAAAATACCGTAGATGCAGCTAAAGAAAAACATGTGCCTGTTGTAGAAAAAACTGCAGAAGGTTTCAAGGTGAAAGTGGGAAGCGTTGCCCATCCCATGGAAGAGAAACACTATATCGAGTGGATCGAACTTATATCTGACGGAAAGGCCTATAGAGAATTTTTAAAGCCTGGAGATGCACCAGAAGCCACATTTGATATAGATGCCCAACAAGTTACTGTCCGTGAGTATTGTAATGTGCACGGCTTGTGGAAGGCATAAAATCTATTATATTAAAGCGTGAAGCAGCGGGTGGTCTTTCAAATAATGGAGGATCACTCTTGATGCTTTCGGAAAAGTCATTTTACTCATTCATGATGCCTATTTTGGGATTCATGAGGTACGTTGCTAATCGCCAAAAACTCGGACTAAAGGCCCCAAACCTGCCCGCCATAGCTCTCATTCAGGCGAGGCGGGCGGGCAGGTAGCGATTTTAACGTTTAGCATTTCAGGAATCTATTTCCAAAAGTGGCCAAAATCGCTCGTAAAAGACTGTTTACGATTTTTTCACTTTTAAAATCAAGAGAAAGAAGGATCAATATGGTAAATGGTCAGGATAGATGAGAGCTTTGCAGAACTCATATTTTCCTAAAGAGGGTCAACACTTCTTCAGTTCCCTCCGGGGCTTAGGCCCCCCCTTCCGGGGCGGAGTCCCCTCCAGGACGGAGTCGGGCCGGAGGCCAAGGCTCCCGGGTTGGTCTTTTCAGCAACGTATCTATGGGGAAGCTTTGCTCCCTCCGTATTGCCCCAATAAATCGGGGCCCGCGGTTTCCCACACTGATACGTTGCGAAAAGACAGCATCATATTCTCCGAGCGGGAGGCTCTACGAGCCGGAGGCCACCAGTCACTTCAGAAAAGTCTACCATCTCTATTCGAAGTAAAAAAAATAGTCAGGTTTGGTAAAACTCGAAGGTATTTGCAGATAAAAGATGCTGCCTGTAATATATTCATTGGTGGAGAGGCTGGTCAGGGATTACTAACAGTAGGGCAGATACCATCCAGGGTACTTTGGTTAGGCGCAACGCCAAACGATCGATCCGTAAAGGGATAATGGAAGGATATGCATAGTCAAGAAAAAAACAAGATATGCTGGGAGGGATATGCCATGAAAAGGTTCATTTTTTTACTACTGATGGTATTTTTTTCTACGCCCGGAGCCCTTTGGGCAGGCAGCACCATGAGTGAAGATACCGAAATGTGTCTTGATTGCCATGCCTCTCTGCATCCTGGGATTGTAGCTGACTGGGAGAAAAGCCGGATGAGCAGCATTACCCCTGCTGAGGCCTTGAAAAAGGCAGAACATGAGAGAAGGATCTCGGTGAAAAATCTGCCCGATGAATTAGCCGGCCAAGTTGTCGGTTGTGCCGAATGTCACACCATGAACCCTGAAAAACATCAGGATACCTTTGATCACGAAGGCTACCAGGTACACACCGTAGTAACACCACAAGATTGTGCAGCCTGTCATCCTGTTGAGGTCGGTCAATTCGGTCAAAACATTATGTCCCATGCCCATCTAAACTTGAATAATAATCCTGTGTATCTCGACCTTATTGAAACTATCAATGGGGAGCAGGACTTTGAAGGTGGGAAAACCACATACAAAAAGCCTGATGCGAAGATGAACGCGGATTCCTGTAATTATTGCCATGGAACAAAGGTAGAGGTTCAGGGTGTAGAGCACAGAGATACAGATTTTGGAGAGTTGGAGTTTCCGGTACTCACGGGGTGGCCCAACCATGGTGTGGGCAGGATCAATCCTGACGAAAGCTTAGGATCCTGTTCTGCCTGTCACACCCGCCATCATTTTTCTATTGAAATGGCGAGAAAACCCCACACCTGCTCCGAATGCCACAAAGGCCCTGATGTACCTGCGTATAAGGTGTATCAAGTCAGTAAACATGGGAATATTTACTCATCTCTCGGCAAGGAGTGGAAATTTGATTCCGTTCCCTGGATTATAGGGAAAGATTTTACAGCCCCTACCTGTGCGACCTGTCATGTCAGCCTTGTAACCACTGAAGACGGTGAAGTTGTGGCAGAACGAACCCATCAGATGAATGATCGGTTATCCTGGAGGATATTCGGTCTGATTTATGCCCATGCCCATCCGAAATCTCCGCTGACCACCATCATGAAAAATAAGGCCGGATTGCCGTTGCCTACCGAGTTGACCGGAGAACCAGTGGCTAAATATCTGATCGATACAGAGGAGCAGGGTAAGAGACGAAAGACAATGCAAAAGGTTTGCCTTTCCTGTCATAGCCATGCGTGGGTACAGGGTCATTTTTCTCGATTTGAAAACACGATCAACATTACTAATACCATGACCCTGACAGCGACAGAGATACTCCTTTCTGCATGGGAGAAGGGAGCAGCCA
>JAWOBA010000233.1:0-5272 GCA_046498285.1 Desulfatiglandales bacterium
TGGGAATGTGGAAAACTTTTTCACTTTCCCATATTCCCATATCTTCTACTCTTACTCAAACTCACTACGCTTTCGGGCAGTCCACTTTTAATTCGTACATGACAAATCCGATTTGATAACTTGATAATGGTAGGGGATTATGTATAATATGAAATTATGGTAATAGGTATATTCTCGAGACCTTTGAAAAACCTGGTGATTTTCACCATCCCCAAAAAGACAATGGACTTTTTTGAAGTGACTGGTGAAAGGGTGCTGTCTTTTCGTAACGTATCAGTGGGGGAACCCGCAGGCCCCGATTTATCGGGGCAATGCGGAGGGGGCAAAACTCCCCCATGGATACGTTGCTGAAAAGACCAACCCGGGAGCCTCGGAACTGAAAAAAAGCCCATCGTCTTTAGATCAATAGGGGTTATGCAAAGGTCTCCGTATATCAACTATCACCAATTGAATTGACTCTAACCCCTGCCATGTATTAACCTCTATGTTAAAAAGAATATCCACTACTTTTCCCTCCAGAGGATGTAAGGCAGCCCTGCCAAATGCAATGCAGTCAAAGACGGTATTCTTTTCCTTTACTGTAAGTTTCAAATGATTGCTTCCAACTACTGTGGAAGAAACAACCATTAGAGGACCCGCCCAGAATATAGGTTGAGGATTCTTGTGGCCAAAGGGCACCAGCATGTCAATATCTTTTACTGTCTGCGGGTTGATATATTCCAGCCCTAATCTGGTATCGACCTCTATTCTCGGATTCATCTTGTTTGTATCTATACACGTGCCGGCGAGCTTCTCGAACCTATCACAAAACTCATCAAAATGTTGCGTTTCAAGGGTAATTCCTGCTGCATATTCGTGTCCACCAAATCGTGTTAATAGCCCACTAAGATCAGAGAGTGCTTTATACAGATCAAACCCATCAATACTTCTTCCTGACCCTTTCAGCAAATCCCCCTCAGTAGTAAATATCAAAGTAGGGCGATAATATTCCTCTACAATCTTTGAAGCCGCTATACCTACCACGCCACAGTGCCATTGAGGATTAGAGAGGACTATTGTTTGATGTCTCTCTAAATCTTCCATGCTATCGATCCTTTGCCTGCACTCCGAAACAATGCTATTTTGTATCTTCTGCCTTTGAGTATTAAGAGAATCCATCTGAATGGCAATTAAAGATGCTTCCGCCTCGTCATCTGTGGTAAGAAGTTGAACCGCTCTTATTGCTGACCCTAATCGCCCCATGGCATTAAGTCGTGGGGCTAATTTAAAGGCTATATCATGCGTAGATATGGATTGATTATTTTTTATCCCTGACACCCGTAATAACTCCCTGATTCCGGGTTTTTGGGCTTCCGCCAAGACAGTAAGACCATGCTTTACAAAAATTCTATTTTCTTCTAGTAAGGATACTATGTCAGCAACCGTACCAATAGCAACAAGATCAAGGTAGAACCTCAAATCGGGCTCATTTTTGTTTTGAAAGAAACCTATCTCCCGCAAATTTGACCGTATGGCTATCGCTAAATAGAAGGCTAGTCCGACCCCGGAAAGTTCCCTAAAGGGGAAAGAGGAATCAGGCCTTAGTGGATTAATTGTGGGGCAGATGGGTTCAAAACCTGAAGGAACTTGATGGTGGTCTGTTACAATGATCTCCATCCCAAGTTTATGAGCCAAAACAATCTCTGAAAAAGAACTGATGCCACAGTCAACAGTAATGATAAGCTCAGTATTACCCTTGGCAATCTCTCTAATTGCCTTTTCATTAAGGCTGTAGCCCTCTTCGATCCGGTGTGGAATATAAAAAGAAACCGGGGTTTCCAATTTGGAAAAAAAATCAAACAGAAGAGATGTAGCAGTTATTCCATCTGCGTCGTAGTCACCGTAAATTGTTATCTTTCTCTTCTTTATAATAACATGCCTTATCAGCTCACATGCCCTGTCCATATCCTTGAAGAGGAATGGGTCTCTTAGGGCAACAAGTTTTGGAAAAAGAAAGGATTTAGCTGAATCTGCTGAGGTAATATTTCTATGTATTAGGAGTGAGGCAAGAAGTTCTGATACGCCCAACTTTTTTGCAAGGGAAGATACAGAACAGGAATCATCCTTAAGTTGCCAGATCCTATCTCTACTATTATTTAACACCTGCTATTGCCTGCGCCACATTGTAACAGCAACCTCCCATCTTCTCAAAGGCATTAAGGATATCAACAAAGAGCATGCCCCTATCTATCTCACACTCCCCTTCAAATAATCGATCATGATGGTTGAGTCTCATCTCCTCGGCCATCTTGTTTACACTGTTTACCAGTTTTACCGCCTCTGGCATGATCTGCCTATTTTCTTTCTTAATACCTTCAAGAACAAGGGCAAGAAACTTTCCAGACTCTAACGATATGGCCACATAATCATGAAATGCCTTCTCCGAGAAATAGAGTTTGTCTTCAACTATTCGATCAAGAGCCTCAGCGATATCTTCTATTTCGTCACCAATCCTCTCAATATTATTGGTCATCCTCATAAGGCTCGTTATTTCCCTGGATTGTTCAACACGAATAGTTTGTTGCATAACCTTGACAAGAAAATCGATAATTTCCTTTTGAAGATTATCCAGCACCTCTTCCCTCGCCTTCCATTTGGCCAATTTCTTTGAACTCCTCATCTTTAAAGCCCCGGTTACCTCATCAAACATTTTTTGAGCCTCTTGTCCCATCCTGATGATCTCCTGCCGCGCCTGTACCAATGCTAATTCAGGAGAATCAAGGTAGCGTCTATCCAGATATTTGATATGATATATTTCCTCAATTTCCTCTGGTTTTCCGCGAGGGGTTAAAAAAATCGCCACTTTAATCAGATAAGGAAGAATGAGCAGAAAGAAAATGGCATTTATTACATTAAAAAGGGTATGAGCATTGGCAATATGTCTGCTAATAAACGGCTTCTCTCCTTCTATAATGAGGTCGGGATCCCCGATAGAGAGAACATGGGTAGTAAGATATATCACAGTATTTACAAAATAGGGAAACACAAAGAGAATTAAGATGACACCAATAACATTAAAAAGGGTATGAGCCCTTGCCGTTTGATGGGCGTAAACATTGGAGCCAATACTGGCCAACTCAGCCGTAATGGTTGTGCCAATATTATCACCTAAAATCAACGCCACACTTCCTTCAAAAGTTAGTAATCCCTGACTGGCAAGTGCCATGGTTATGCCAACCGTGGCGCTTGAACTCTGTACAGCCATGGTCAGAGCTGTACCAACCAAGACACAGAGAAGAATTTCACTAAGGTTTTGGGCCTGAAATCGTGTTAGAAAATCAATAAATGCAGGTTCATATTTTAGAGGGGCAAGCCCAGCCTTCATGGTAGCCAAACCATAAAAAAGCATACCGAAACCAAGAATGACGTCTCCCCATTGTTTCCATTTTTTTGATGTCAAAAAGAATTTGAAAAGGACGCCCAGTGCAATTGCTGGCAAGGCATAGGTACCTATTTTAAATGCTATTATCTGGGCAGTGACGGTGGTGCCTATATTGGCCCCCAGAACAACTGCAATCGCCTGATTGAGGGTCATGAGACCAGCATCAACAAAACCAACCAGCATCACACTAGTAGCGCTCGAACTTTGAATTAGGCTGGTAAGTACTGCACCGGTTACGCATGCGATTACCCTATTTGAGGAAACGGCACTTAAGACAGCGCGCAGTTTATTACCCGCAACCTTCTTGAGCCCGTCAGACATCATCCTCATGCCAAATATAAACAGGCCAAGTCCGCCTAAGGTCTGAAATATTACAGTCTGCATAAAAACCAAATTTTTTGGGGCAGTATGAACGTTCTTTTACAGATGATATAGGGAGGAAACTTTATAAAAATCCATATAACTATCTATTATTATTAAATTTATTGCTTACTACTACATGCCTTCTTTTGGTTGTTATAGCACATGACAATAAATCGTCAAGCCTTAAAAGTAGCTTTTTTAAAGATCATTATGAAACTGTTATTTACCACGAATATTGTCTTATATATCCGTTTATATAAAACCATAATACGTAGTGTTTTAGCAATGTTCAAAAGTTGAGACATAGATTAGCGAAAAGGATAATGACTGAGACCTTTGCATAACCCCTCTTGATCTAAAGACGATGGGCTTTTTTTCAGTTCCCTCCGGGGCGTAGGCCCTCCCTTCCGGGACGGAGTCCCCTCCAGGACGGAGTCGGGCCGGAGGCCGAGGCTCCCGGGTTGGTCTTTTCAGCACCCTTCTCTCCAAGCGGGAGGCTCTGCGAGCCGGAAGCCACCAGTCACTTCAAAAAAGTCCATCGTCTTTTTGAGGATGATGAAAATCGCCAGGTTTTTCAAAGGGCACTATATTTGAATCTCTAAAAGTCCTTTAAAAGGCTTATTTAATGCCTGGATTAACGTGTATTGAGACCTTTGCATAACCTCTCTTGATCTAAAGACGATGGGCTTTTTTTCAGTTCCGAGGCTCTCGGGTTGGTCTTTTCAGCAACGTATCCATGGGGGAGTTTTGCCCCCTCCGCATTGCCCCGATAAATCGGTGCCTGCGGGTTCCCCCACTGATACGTTACGAAAAGACAGCACCCTTCCACCAGTCACTTCAAAAAAGTCCATCATCTTTTTGGGGATGATGAAAATCGCCGGGTTTTTCAAAGGTCTCTATGCGAAGATATTCACGATGATTTCAGTGGGAAAATAATATGAGTACGGAATATTACACAAAAAAATCGGCACAAAATATTTAGTTATACTCACATCCAGTTCGAAGATCATTGTTAAAGGAATGCGTTCGTATTACGCGTTTCTGTTTTTTCTGAATGTCATCATGTATCAAATATTTCGACCCCTTTGCATAGCCTTTGGGTTCACTGTTGAGATCTTCTATTGATTTTCTGATCTCAAATCCACCCCAAGATATTTTATCTCTTTTTTAGGTCATGTAGCGTCCAGAAAAATCTACATCATTGAAAAAATTCTTGCTGTTCTATTCTTGTTTTTAAATAAGAGGGAAAAATACCTTGCTTTTTGATAGATTTCAAAGAACCTTCGTTGAATGCTTAAAAGAATTCTTATACCATTCAATGGTTTGCCTCAATCCCTCTCTTAAATCTTTTTTGGCCTTAAAGCCAAATTCCTTTTCAGCCATTGAGGTGTCAAGAATCCTTCTCGGTTGACCATCTGGTTTTGATGTATCCCAGATAATCCTACCATTGAAAGCGGTAAGTTCCACAATCAAATTAATAAGTTCTTT
>JAWOBA010000023.1:0-23461 GCA_046498285.1 Desulfatiglandales bacterium
ACTTTTTTGAAGTGACTGGTGGAAGGGTGCTGTCTTTTCGTAACGTATCAGTGGGGGAACCCGCAGGCCCCGATTTATCGGGGCAATGCGGAGGGGGCAAAACTCCCCCATGGATACGTTGCTGAAAAGACCAGCCCGGGAGCCTCGGAACTGAAAAAAGGCCCATCGTCTTTAGATCAAGAGGGGTTATGCAAAGGTCTCATTATGTATTCCACCTTGAACTATACAGTCTAAAGGTATGTATCTTATCATAGAATCTCTCCATTGGGAGGCATGTTGTCCGTTTTGCTTATTTTCTTTACCTGCACAAGTTCAGAGCCAGGCATTCTAGTCGTTGACTAATTATCCTTCACCTTGTACAATCATATTTAAAAACGGTTTATAAACAGCTCAAAGGGGAGAGCCTTGTTGTGAACGTTTGAATAATGGAGGAGGATCATATGACGAGTTTTACGGATCGTATCATTCGTGCTGCCAAGCTCGATGTTACGGTATACGAGGAGGTTGAGGATGATAAAGGGGCACTGCCTCAGGCCATGCTAGTTGTTGTTCTTTCAAGTATTGCAGCAGGATTAGCAGGGATTGGAAAAACAGGGTTGAGCGGGATCGTTATAGGGACTATTATAGCCCTTATAAGCTGGTATGTCTGGGCCTATGTTATCTATTTTATTGGGACGAAAGTCCTTCAGGAGCCACGGACCAATGCCAATCACGGTGAGTTGCTGCGAACGATCGGCTTCTCTAGCTCCCCGGGCTTGATACGAATAGCAGGTATCATCCCCGGGGTGAGATGGTTTGTTTTTCTGGCTGCCTCGATTTGGATGTTAGCCGCAATGGTTATTGCAGTAAGACAGGCTCTTGATTATCAGAGCACCGTACGGGCGGTAGTTGTGTGCATCATCGGCTGGGTCTTTCAAGCGTTGATCCTTGCGTTATTATTTTCTCTTGTGGGTGGTTTTGGAAAGCCGGTTTAGTTCCTGTGCTTATAAGTGTGAGAGACCAGATGGCAAATTGCCTTCACAGAGCAGGCCTACCACATCGCCTCTTTCATAAAGCACTGATGACCATAGGTTTTGTATACGGCACAAAACCTTACATGCACAAATCTCATAAACGCCTTTTTTTGCATAGCCTAATTCTTTTGAAATAATAAAATTTGATGGTTTCGTAAAAAGTCATTTTACTCGCTCATGATGCCCATTTTGGGATTCATCAAATGCTTCGCTAAATTCCAAAAACTCGGCCTAAAGGCCTCAAACCCGCCCGCCATCGCACCCGCTCAGGCGAGGCGGGCGGGCAATTTGTCCCGCTTGCAGCGGGATTAACGCTCAGCATTTCCTGAATCTATTTCCAAACGTGGCCAAAATCGCTCGCAAAAGACTTTTTACGAGTTTGTCAAATTTGAATAGTATACAATCTCTATATACTATCCATAATAAGATCAAAAAGAAGAGTCTGTTCAATATATACTGTTGTCAAGTACCGTGAAGCGAGGTAAAGATGGTTCGCCCTTCACAAACCCAGGGGACGCGCAGCCGATTTTCACGACGAGACTTCCTGGCCACCACGTCATGTGCGGCCCTTGGTCTGTACGTCGCTCCTCTATTGGCAGGTCTTTCCTCCTTGTCCGCTTGCGAGGGGAAAGACACGAAAGAAAAGGGAGAAAAACGCACAGAATCGACCACCACGGGATTGGTTATCGATGATCGCTATCTTCTTCATACCATGGGAAGGGGACACCCCGAGTCACCTGAACGATTGAAGGCCATTCACCAAAAACTGAAATGCTCGGGGCTGCAAAAAGCTGCCAGGCCCATCTCACCATCTGTGGATCCCCTTTCATACATACGTACCGTTCACCCTGAGTCGCATGTCAACCGTATTGCAAACCAGGCGCCTCACGAATCAATATGTCGATTGGCAGTTTCTGGCGCTCTTGCCGCAGTAGATGCGGTGTGCACCGGTGAAGTTACGAATGCCTTCTGCGCCCTTCGGCCACCGGGACATCATGCCTCAGATAAAGGGGAGCATGGATTCTGCTTCTACAATAACGTTGCCATAGCCGCGCGCTATGCCCAGAAGAAACACAAGCTGACCAGAATCCTGATCGTGGATTGGGACTACCATCACGGCAACGGCACTGAATGGGCATTCTATGATGATCCAACGGTGCTGTTCTTCTCCACACACGCTTTGTATGCCTTCCCTGGCACCGGAGCCCCGGACAAGATCGGCAAAGGCAAGGGAAAGGGCCTGAACATCAACGTGCCTCTGCCGCACGGCGCCGATGACAAAAGGATTCTCAACGCTTTCACTGAGCGTCTCGTTCCGGCTGCAAACACGTTTCGACCTGATCTTGTATTAATATCTGCCGGCTTTGATAGCCGAAAGGACGATTTGCTTGGTGATTTCGCCGTCACCGATCAAGGATTCGCTGAACTTACGAAACTGGTGATGTCTATTGCTGCAACCTATTCCCGCTCACGTATCGTGTCTTTACTGGAGGGGGGATACAACACGATGGGATTGGCTCTGGCCGTTGAGTCGCACGTTAAGACATTGCTCGGCGCTTAATGATAGGCATGAATATGCCATTGGGTTTTGCCAAAAAAGAGCTTTTGGCAGCGATTCGGTAAACCGTGCGTGTTAGGACAATCGTTATACTGAGATAGTGACTCGTGTTTTAGATGTAATACCGTGGAATTGATCATCATATGCTTTTTTGAGTTCAACATTTTTTGGTTAAGAATAATCTTTTTTTGCAATACAACGCACATCCTGCGGCTCATGTGAACCCGTAACAGGAGTTCATAGCCAATGAGCTTTAGCTTTGAAAATTAATAATTACTGCTATCTAAAAAGCATTCCATAAGCACTGTTTATTATTTTATATGTAACAGGGAAAAAGAGAGTGAATCCTGAATTCAAGAGATATATCTACGGTTCTATTATGTTCGAATAAAAAAGGGGAAGCACCATGTTTATCGAGGTCAACAACACGAGGCTCCATACCGTCTCTTTTGGAAAGGGTCGGCGAACATTCCTGACCCATGGCGGATGGGCAGGCAATTGGGAGGTTTGGGAACAGCTTTTCGAACTTATGAGCGAATCCTGGCGTTGTGTAGGCTATGACCATCGAGGGGCAGGTGAGAGTCCGGTACCGCTCGAAACCATTACCCCCGAGGCACTTGTCGACGACCTATTTGCCGTTATGGATGCACTTGAGATCGAGCGCTGTGTCTTGGGAGGAGAATCAGCTGGTGGTTCCATTGCTCTCATGGCTGCTCTGCGCCAACCCAATCGATTTGAGGGGCTTGTGCTCATCGGCGCTACCTCGGTCATAACCGCTGAGACAGCTAAACCACTCGTGGATGGTTGTCGTACAGACTATCCCGCAACCGTCAAGGCCTTCGCAGATGCCTGTGTGCCCGAGCCTGACAGTGAGCACATCCGACGCTGGGGGCGTGACATCCTTCTTCGGGCCGAGCCTGAAGCAGCGGCTCGCCTACTCGAGAGCGCCTACGAGCGGGTGTTCACCCTCACCCTCACTGATATAACCGTTCCGACACTTGTAATTCACGGGAGTAAGGATGTTATTATACCAATGGATGTGGGCAAGCATCTAGCAACCGTTATTCCCGATGCAGAATTGCTGATTCTTGAAGGCGTCGGGCATGTCCCTACGATGACTCGAGCGCGAGAGGTGGTAGCTGCCATCGAGCGCCGCTTCCCTCTGTCGGGAAAGGGGTCAAAGCTTAGTTAAACAAACTGTGCAATTAACCCCAGTTGAACACCCTAAAGGGACCCCAGTGAAATAGGTAAGAAAAAGGCATTTCACGGGGTAAACCCGGTTTAACGGGGCACACCGGGGCAGGCGGGATACAAATTCAACGGGGCGAGGCCCCAGTGAAATACGCCCCGCTGTCATGTACATGAATTTCACGGGGCGAAGGAAAGATTGTATGTCCGGCGGGTTAAACGCCGGACATACATAGTTTCGCCTAAGGGACAGTCCTTGCTTTGTGTACCTTGTGGTTTATTTTAAACAACGTGGAATTCTGAAAATCGCCCGGTTTTTCAAAGGTCTGAATGAGTGGAGCCGCAATGGCCTCTGGTGCAGGGCTTACGACTTAAGGCGATCAGATCTCATTGGGGAGAGGCAAATCCTGAAACTGCACATGGGTAAATTATTCGAGATGGACTCCAGCATTGCATCTCTTTTTTCCATCAATCAAGCTCGTTTTATCATTTTGTTTCTAATCTATTCATTGAGTACAATGTATTTTGGAGATAAAAAATGACGAAAACGCAACAAATGCCATAAAGATAATAAAGAAGATATTAAATCCATAACCTTGTATAATCCAACCTGCTGAAATCGGAAATAATGTGGGTATAATATTTCCTGCACCGGCGATTCCCGTGTAAAGCGCTCTGTTTTGGTTGTCCGAAACTTCAAGCAAAATACCATTTGTTGAAATCGTATAAAGAGAATAAACAATCCCTCCAATCATAAAAATCCAAACAAAATGTGAAGAATCATGTAACACCATCACAGACAAAGGAATGGATAATGTCAAGACCACACAGCTGTACAATAAATATCTATATCTAATTTTACGTGAAAAAAGAAACAGCAATGTGCCTGTTATTACAACTCCAGTGACCTTAAATATTAAAAACCTTCCTATCTCGGAGCTGCCGACTTGCAAATTTTCTTTGGCATACAATATGAGAAACGGAAATATGGCAACGCTTATACCGAGGGTATTAACAAAACCAAGATAATATCTGAAACTTGAATTTGACCTGATCTCCCAGCTAATAGAATGTAGAAAAGACTTCAGTCCCTTCATTTTATAATACGATGCCACTGTTTCTTTAATCCGCCAAAAACCAATGGACGCAACACCGAGAAAAAGTGCGGCAATAAGCAACATAAATGCATAATTTTCTGGAAACTGCCGAGAAATTAATACTTTGCGGGCAAAAAAGGATGAAATTAAGACTCCGGAGCCAGTTACTGCCTGCTGTATCGAAAAAAACGATTTTCTGGAATCAGGCAAAACCGACTTGCCCAAGATGTCAGTGTAGCTAATATTTGCGAATGCCCCGCTAAAGGAAAAAATGGTGATAAGGATAAAGATAAACAAAATACATGCATTTCTGCTGAATGACATAAAGACGAAGAACAGCAAAGACAAACCTGCAAGCGACATGATTCTCGAATTAATTCCGAGCAAAAGGTACTTCTTTTTAAAACTTTTATTTTGCAGATAGGGCGAGAAAAATAGCTGGGTAAAACTCGATCCCCCCAGCATAATAGCTGTCAATAAACCTATATGCACTGAGCTGCCGCCTGACTCAATCAACATTGATGGAATGATAGTGTCAACATCCATAAAATTCTTGGCCAGGGCTAAAAAGATGGCATGCAGTAAAAATGAGTAATAATTATGTTTTGAAACCGAGGTGCTTAACTCATTAAAGGTGTTTTGTTTCTCATTCATTCCAGGCTTCTAATTTTATTATGCTTTTCTTTCAGGGGTTCATCCCCAACCTATCTTTCCGATTATCAGAACATTCCCTGGCGCTGAGCCTTGCCCGTAAGACGAGGTACTGAAGAGGACTCGATTTGAAATCGACTGTTGTCATCACGGGCTGTGTGTATCTTAGAATCCACACCATGGGTTTTCAGGTCCGTTTTTGTGCGAACTGCAAGCTCATGAAATCCTATGGCGTCAATATATAAACTTTTCTTCGCCTAAAGGCGAGAGTTTTCCGCCATCTCCAATAAAGAAACTAAAAAAAATAGCAAGATGTGAAAAGAAACATTCGTGCAGAACGTGCATAACGTTCCTTGTGCCAGTACAAAAATGGGCTCAAAACTCAAAGCAACCAATACGAAACTTTTACCAGAAATAAACAGGCGGTTCATTCAGTATCCAAAAATAACCCCCCTTTACCTTTAGTGCATAACATTATACCCTGAGATCTTTGAAAAACCTGGCGATTTTCACCATCACCAAAAAGACGATGGACTTTTTGAAGTGACTGGTGGCCTCCGGCTCGTAGAGCCTCCCGCTCGGAGAGAAGGGTGCTGAAAAGACCAACCCGGGAGTTTGGGAACTGAAAAAAAGCCCATCGTCTTTAGATCAAGAGGGGTTATGCAAAGGTCTCACCCTGCCCATTGCGATCGAGTCTTTCAAGTGTGCTGAAGCGAAAACAATATTCAACCGTGAATTCTCGACGAAGATGCTGCAGGATATCCAACACATTGCCTTTCGGAAGCTTCGCATACTCCACCGGTCGGTTTCACTGAATGATTTACGGGTACCTCCGGCAAATCGACTGGAAAAACTTCATGGAGAACGAGAGGGTCAATGGAGTATACGCATCACCGAACAATATTGAATTTGTTTTAGATGGGAAAACAATGACACATATGATGTCGAAATGGTGGATTATCACTAAAAAGAGGAACGTGATGGGAAATAAAAAAATAGCTCCGGTTCATCCGGGAGAAATCTTGCTTGAGGAGGTTCCTAAGCCCATGGGTATAAGCCAAAGATGAACGGCTTTGCCGGAGTCACGGATAATGGTTGGTTTGCATTCCTCTCAGGACAGTCAAGGATTAATGAAGCAAATTCCTGTGAAAAGGGGGAGATTTTTAACTAATTCAACCCAGATTATGATGCAGTGGGCATCGTCACGAGGATTGAAAAACCTCAGCGAAACGAGAAGGTGGTGCCATTTTGCACCGAAGGCATCAATATGTTGAGAAGCAACATCGTGAAATCCCGCCAAGGCTGGACAGCAAGGTTTTGCAGGTCGCAGTAGGTGTCTACTGCATAATCTGGGTTAAAATAGGTCAGGATTTTAATAGTATTATAGATATACAATTCGCTATAAGCTTCATCTTTACCATCACTATAGATACCATCAACAGGGGCAGGGCGCCTACTTCTAACTGAATCCTCCTATCTTTCCACCTCGCTGACTGTAGTGAATGGCGGTTGAAACATGCACAAGTCAGAACAAATACTTCTGCCCACTTCTTCATGGCACATAGTCCAGTCGCCAATAATCAAAATGAAGGGACCCTCAACATGCTGGATATCATCTTGTATCAAACAATAGCAAGTAGGAGAAAAACAGGTCAAAACCAAGTTGAGCAAGTGAAAGTAGTATGTAAATTGTTTTGGAATATGTAAAGGATATCAGAACATGTTTGGCAGAGCCTTAGGTTTTCAGATATAGAAGTGATCGCAGTTTTTTGCCGCTATATGACTTATACAAGATGTAACAGTTTCGCTAATGACTAATTCTAATAAGGTTGATCAAATGAAAGGTGGTCGCAATCCGCAAATAGGATAATCTGCCTTAATCCCCAAATAAACGGAGAATCAGGACGGCCATTTAGATCATCGCAATCGGGTCTGGTCGATGTAGTAACGAAAAGACCCCGAAGGGATTAATCCACGGAGTCTTATGAAAGACAAAAACCGGAGTAGTTCTCCAAGCTGCATGACATTGAGAGATCCCGCTCCTTAAAACTCCTCAAATTATCAATTAGTTAAGGCTATTCTTTGATTTCATATCCGATGGCTTTGTAGCCTGCGAGCCGCCTTTTATACATTTTAGCAAGCACTGGTACTTTGGGATCAACATAGTCATATATTACAACTTCTTTTTTCATGTCATGCAGGCGATTAAGCCTCCCTGCATATTGAGCAAGGGTACCTCGCCATGAGACCGGCAGTGCGATAAATAGAGTATCCAGCCGTGCATCATCAAACCCTTCACCAAGATATCTTCCTGTGGCAATGATTAACCTTTCCTCGTCCTCTGGAATGCTTTTCATTTCTTCTGCGATTTGTTGTCTTTCCTTTTGCCTTATACCTCCCTTTAGAACAATCAGGTGTTTTACAAAATGTGAAAGACGTTCCTTCAGAAGCACAAGATGTTCTTTTCTTTCCGTTAATACAATGGGAGACCGTTTTCTTTCTAGGGCGCTTATTACATCATCAATGATCATATTATTGCGATTGTCGTCATTGGCTAATGCTGCATAAACCTTATGGATCGGAAGATTATCAAAATCAGTATCCTTATCAAATGTAAAACCGGTTTTGCGCACAATGACTTTGTGCTCGAATGGTCTGGCTGCCGCCTGTTTTCGCTCATCCACTCTGTGTCTGACCGGCCCGCATTGCATAAAGATAATCGGATGATGGCCGTCTTTTCGAATCACCGTAGCTGAAAGGCCGGTTATGTATTTCGCCTTGCATTGCCTGGCTACCATTTCAAAGCTTCTTGCTGATATGTGGTGACACTCATCCACGACAAGGTGGCCATACATTCCAACGATATCATCCACCTCCCCCTTTCTGTTGAGGCTTTGAATCAAGGCCACATCAACGATGCCTGAAGGCTTACGCTTCCCTCCACCGATTTGGCCTATATCCTTTGGATCAAGCCCTAAAAAGGTATTCAAGTGATTAACCCATTGATCGAGTAGCTGCCTTCGGTGAACCAATATGAGGGTATTCACCCCGCGCTCCGCAATTAGGTAAGCGGCAGCTACGGTTTTCCCAAAGGCGGTGGTGGCTGACAGTACCCCAATATCGTGACTGAGCATTGATATCGCGGCTTCTTTTTGCTCCGGTCGTAATATCCCTTGGAAATCCAGTGATATGGGATTGCCGGGTATTCGTTTATCAATGATAATAGGATCGATCCTTACGTCGTTGAGCAGATCGAGAATTCCATCCAAGCATCCCCTCGGCAAACCAATATGGTTCGGGAAATCCTCACAACAGCTAATGATTCGTGGTTTATTATAGGTGGAGAGTCGCATAGCTTGTGACTTGTAGAATTCCGGGTTTTGAAAGGCGGCCAATCGTACGAAACGGTTCAATAGAGCCGGTGGAAGCCCTCTCTTTTCAATATAGATCTGATTTCCCAAAACCAGTTCAATGTGATCTGGCATTGGGCCAACAATGGGAGGCTCTTTTCTTCTTCCGGAAGGTGGCATAGTCCAAGGTTCGTTACAGGCTTCGTCAGCAGTAGTCTCTCTAACACCAATGACTCGGCCTTGACGCTCGGCCTTGCAGACAATGGCTTCGACTTCATTCCGATTCATCCTACGGACCTGGGATAGGAAAGCCCACTGATCAAGGTAAGGAGCGAGATCCTTATTCAGAAAGACGCTATTTCCTCTCTCCCTTGGCCTCTTTTGAAGCGGAAGCGCAATCAAGTTTCCAAATCCTCCCTTGGGCATCCTATCTTGGTTGGGGAATAGCCGATCGTAAGAATCGAGACCTATTTCAGGACGCCTCTCCATAGTTTCAGTCAAGAGAAAGGAGGTCATTTTGCGAGCCAACGCAGCTTCCAAAGGTTTTGAGAAGAAAATCCATACATGTCCGCCGTTACCGGACCGCGAACGTTCAAGGTAAGAAGGCACATTATGTGCTTTGCAAGTTTCAAGAAATGCCCTCGAATCATCCATCCATGATCTTTTGTCAAAATCAATAGCAATGAACCAACAGGTTTCATCAGCCAACAGTGGATAGATTCCGATCGTGAAGGCATCCTTTGATCTTCTTTCAGGCTCCATACCAAGGAGGTGATTTCGTATTACCTCATCTGTTAAGGGAAGAAGCTCTCGATTATCACAGTCGCTGCATTTAATCTTAGGCTTTTTACATATCCCTTTTATCCATTCATTTCCACAGGCAGGCTGGTAGCCGGTCTTACCTGTTCTGCGGCTTTCAAATCTTCGCGGGTACACGTCCTCTCTTCCTCTGAAAAGGCTTCGGAAAAGAGAAATCTTTTCAGCTTCAGATGATTGGTTTGTTACGCGGATCTTCCTGTGAGATGAAGGGGCCGAAGCCTTTGTAATAAAATCCCTTTCTTCCTTTAATTGCTTGATCCTTTCAAGCACTGCCGATCTTCTGGCATCTAATTCGTCCAGCTCTTTTTGAGCACTGATAATCTTTCGCTCTATTTCAGTGATGTTTTCCATCGTATTCGCTCAAGAAACGAGCAATGTAATCATTGGCCGAAGTTCCTCAATCACGATGCTGAAATCAGGAAGATCTGGAACCAGATGACCGAGCCACTGTTCCCAAGTCTTTTCTATGTAAGCAAGCATGGTGTTCTCAAAGAAATCATTAGGGCCATTAAATGCCACATGTCGGATGGTGCACTTGGAACTCAGAAAAGAGGAGAAGTCGGAAAGGTCTAATTGATTTTGATACGCACTGAGAACACGCCAAAGGTCATAGTAGTCGCGTGCCCTGGATCGACTCCAGCCCCGATCATGAAGTTCTTCTACGTGCTGCAAAATCGCGCGTAGTTTTTCTGCCACGATCTCTTCCAGAGCGTATACCTTGACCTGTGCTTCCATCGGTTCGCCATACCCATGAATGATCGATCGTATCTGAACTGGTTTGAGGACTTTTTCGTCCACTGCCGTTTCAATCATAACCCGAGTTTGTGGTGTACGCTGCCAGGGGAGTTGAACTCGAATCGTAAACGCCTCTTGTCCCCCTGGATGCGGCTCACGCTCTGTGTATCGCTCGCAAACGATCTCAACAGGTGCGTACTCTTCGAGCAAGCTCACCGCCCGCTCACAGGCTTCTCTAATAGCCGCTTCCATTTTTTCACCGGTTGGAACATTTCCCATCCCTGAGAAGTCAAGATCCTCGGAGAAGCGGTAGTCTCCAAAGAAGCACTTTTTCAATGCGGTGCCGCCTTTAAAGACAAGAGTCTCCCGGAGCGGTTCAACATCACTTATGCCGGCGAGAATCCACGAGAGGACGTAATCTCGCTCAAGAATTTCCCACGGAAGCCCTAAACGTTTCCGTGCCTCCTGCAAGCGGTTACGGAGCGGCTTCATGCCGTAACCTTTCCGGGAAGGTTTTCCTGAATCATCCAGCGAGGGTTGCATGGACCCTTTCGGGGACCGGTTGGATCGAGCTTTCTATAACCCTTAATGGGAAGCCTCGAAAGAGGTTCTAGAGAGGCCGGATCAACACCCTGAGATTCGAGTACCCAACCAAGACGCTTGGCGGTCGCGGTATCAAGCCTGCACGCGTAGTCGACAATCCGCTTTACATCGAGCTCATTGCCTCTTACTTTAAATGCATGAAGGACCTCCGCAAAGTCCCCGTAGTATTGGGGCATAGAAAGACCGTCAAGCAGTGTTCTTTCCGGATCGGTGACTCTAACACGTGCTTCACCAAGCCATGTATTCTCTACGCCGAAATATCTCTCGGGCTTCACCTGGACAAATTGGTAGATCGTATCTCCAACCGGGTATCCGTTGCGTATTCGCTTTGCCATGGCACTGCGGACCCTGGGCACAGAGGCGTCTGTAGTTGTAAGTACGAATACCTTCCTGGGGGCTTGCTCTGTCAGACCATGATGGTGCAGGGCAGACCAGTGGCTGATGGCTGCCGGACTGATCAAGGCCATGGCGATCTCAAACTCATGGGCTGGGGTCACCCCCGGAATAGAGGTAGCTAGGGCGTAAAGCCCCCGACGCAAGGAGACGATCCACCCATTTCTATGGAGGTGGTAGAGCGCTTCGAGAAGGTAGGACTTCTTTAGGCCTACCTCAGGGGCTAGCCTCCGGGCCCGCTCCGTAGAAAAGACTCGGTCCCCTTCGGCTGCGATTCCACGTATAAGTGCTATGCCTATCTGAGTCTTCTTTAGTTTTTGCTTTGTATTCATTGGAAGATATCCAATCTTTGCCATTCAAAAGCTAAGATAGTTATTAGATAATCTATGCCAAAAATTGGAGAATGTCAAACCTTTGCCATATAAAAGCAAAATATTCAGAGGGAAGGTAGGGTCCACAAAAACTTACGACAAGAAATCGAGGCTTGCGATCTTAAAAGCTGAACCTGCGATCTCTTGCCACTACACTAAATCCTTAATAAATTGAAATATCTTACGTATATCTAACTGAAATAGACAATTCCGCATAATACCCGACTTTACCATATTTGAAACGCAAATCGTCACTGATCATAATTTCATGCTCACAATCCAGACAAAATAGCATCGGAAAGCAATATCAATTTTGGAGGTTCATTAGAATTAGAACCTTACTATTTCAAGGAGCTAAAAAAAGAGGATTCAAATTGAATCCTCTTTCTAAAACTCCACCTAATTTTTGTTTCCATCAATGGCGGGTCATGATGTGACAAAATGTGACAATAATTGATTTTTTAGCTTATTGTGTTTCTATTGTTTATACCTCAAACGTAAATAAAAATCAAATAGTTAAGTTATTTCATAATCTTAGCAGAATGCCCAATTCTGTCTGGCAGTCATGAGGTCAGGGGTTCGAGACCCCTCAGCTCCACCACTTAAAAGTCCCTTTTTAAACATTTGGCGCACTTTCTGTCCTTTTTTTCAGATATATTCTTCCCCTTTTATCTTGTCCACATAATGCTGTGCAGAGAATGCTGCTGTAGCGCCATCGCCGCAAGCAGTGATAACCTGTTTAAGTTTTTTTTGGCAACAGTCACCGCAGGCAAATATGCCCTCTGCTGATGTATGCATCTCTCTATTCACTATGATGTAGTCATCATCACTTTTTTTAACCATATTGCCAAGGAAGCCCAGGTTCGGTACATAGCCAACAAAGACAAAGACACCGCTTACATGGAGATCTCTCATTTCACCATTCTTGACATTTCTAAGCTTTACTCCTTCTACCAGTGTCTGGCCAAATATTTCATCCACGACAGAATCAAAGATGACCTCTATTCTGGTGTTGTTGAACACCTTTTCCTGGAGTATTTTTGTTCCCCGAAATCTATCTCTTCTATGGATAATATAAACCTTTTGTGCAAATCTGGTAAGAAACAGGGCATCTTCCAGTGCTACATCTCCACCACCCACTACTGCCACGGTAAGGTTACGAAAAAAGGCACCATCACAGGTAGCGCAATAGGAAACACCTTTACCGGTAAACTCCACCTCGCCCGGGACACCCAGTTTCCTCTGCTCCTCGCCTGCAGCAACAATTATGGACAGACATTGATATGGTACAGGGTCATTATCTACAAAGATTTTCTTAATATTGCTGTTTTCACTAAATTCTATACGGTTTATTTCGCCATTTGTGATCCTTGTGCCAAAGGATTTGGCTTGTTCTTCCATATTATGAACGAGCTCTGCGCCTGAAATTCCTTTGATGAAACCAGGATAATTCTCTATCTTATCAGTCAAAGAGGCTTGCCCACCAATACCTAATTTTTCAATCAATATAGTGGATAGTCTTGCCCTTGTTGTATAAATTGCTGCTGTTAAGCCAGCAGGTCCCCCACCTATAATAATAACATCATAAACATCCGCCTTATTTATTGAATCTTGATCCATTAATTATGTCCTTTCTTTGAAAATGCCTGAATGTATAATGCTAATCATGCTGATGGTTAATGCAAGTTAAATTGAGACAACTTTTGACTTTTTTTGTCCACCATAGGCCATGGGGGGCCCTTATATTGTTTTATATTTTACTGTGACAAGGCCATCTTCTTCTCTTGCTAACAATACAAAATCAAACATATCATTTTGCAGACAAAAAAGAGGATCTTCTCTTGGAAGATAGGGTTTAGTTCCCCTTATAAATTTTTGTGCAGCTTCATGAAATATAATCTTCTTCAAGGTTTCAAGATGATTATAATGAGATCCTTTAAGAAGATGTTCTAAATAATCAGCGCATCCTTCATCCTCTGGGGACTTGGCAACACCTCTTCTTCCCATGGCTACGATTGTTACAATCTCTGGAAGTGGATCTTGAGAAAGAATATATCTGGATATGGCCTTTGCCATAACATAACTGCCAGGAATGACCATCCTGGCTTGAGCAAGTCTGCTTATCACCCCGGTAACACCAGCTGTTGTCCTTTGAACTACCACCTTTCCCTTGAGAAATCCTTTGGGTTTTTCGATGAGCTCAGATGGAGAATTTCCAAGATCAAAACCAGGGATCAACTGCTCGTTAACCTCACCTGCTAAGATTATATCATCGCGTTTTGTTTTAAGTAAAAATGCCTCTTCAGGATTGCTAACAAAGATTACCTTTTTAGCACCATAATGAAAAAAAAGGGGAGTTACTGTAAATGCCCTAAACACATCTACAATAATGGTAAGTCCTTGAGCCCTCTTAGAACCTTCAATCAGACTTTCTCTGATGATATTCATTTTATTGTACAAAGAAAGAAATAAGTGCCCAGTGTAGGCTAAACATGTCTCAGGTGCATAAGTTTTTTGACCAGTCAGTACCCTGGCCTGGCTTCTTCTACCGGGTGATTTATTGTTGAATCTCTTTGGCTTATCACTGAAAAGTCAACATGAGGCGTTGCAGGTATTGAACCCAGATTATGCAGTAGCCACCTACTGCGGCGTGAAAAACCTTGCTGCAACGATCGTTTCACGATTTTGCTTCTCAACATATTTACAAATATGCCTTCGGCGCAAAATCGCTGCAACTTCGCGTTTCGCTGAGGTTTTTCAACCCTCGTGACGATACCTACTGCATAATCTGGGTTAAAAGGCCTGGTTTATTTCTGGACTCTAATTTTCGTAGTATAATTTACGCACATTCTGCCTTGTAGAGACTTGTTATACTTACTAGCATGGTACTTTTGCTCTAAACCCAACTGCCCCGATATTATCGGTGCGGGCAGACCTGGTACTGGAAATTTGTTGTTCATGATTGACTTCTTGGAAAAGCTAATAGCCCTTATGTAAGGTCCTTATGTAATAGCTCATCACATCGCGCCGGGACACAGAGTGTGTGCCTTAACTTCCAATTAAGAAGAATTAGCCAAGTCTCTTTAAATCATCTACAAGGGTCTGAACAGCCTGTGCCGACCTCTGAAGTCCATCATTCTCCTCATCTGTAAGTTTTATCTCTATTATCTCCTCTGCCCCTGCTGAACCAAGTTTTACCGGCACTCCTATAAATAAATTATGTATCCCATATTCACCTTGTAGATAGGAAACACAGGGAAGTATCTTTTTTTTATCCTTTAAAATTGCCTCAGCCATCTCCGTAGCTGCAGATGCAGGGGCATAAAAAGCGCTTCCTGTTTTTAATAAACTAACAATCTCACCTCCACCATTTCTTGTCCTTTCAATAATGGCTTCAATCCTTTCACTGGAGATAAGCTCAGTGATAGGTATGCCTGCCACTGTAGAATACCTTGGAAGAGGAACCATAGTATCCCCATGGGCACCGAGTACAAAGGCATGTGTATTTTCAACCGAAACATTTAACTCCATGGCAATAAATGATCTAAACCTCGCAGAATCCAGTACTCCTGCCATGCCGATAACCCTTTTTTTGTCAAAACCACTGGTATCAAATGCTACATGGCACATTGCATCTAAAGGATTACTTACAATAATTAGAATAGTATCAGGGGCAGCAGCTGCGATCTCCTTTATAACTGAGCTCATAATACCTGCATTGGTTGTGAGCAGATCATCTCTGCTCATTCCTGGTTTTCTGGGAATACCTGCTGTTACAATGACTATGTCTGAGCCCTCTGCAAGAGAATATTCATTGGTTGCGCCAATAATCTTTGAATCGTGCACCTCAATTGGAGCAGCCTCAACAAGATCAAGCGCCTTTCCAGCAGGCACACCTTCCAAGATATCAATCAATACAACATCGGCGAGTTCTTTTTCAGCAATTCTCATAGCAACAGTTGCACCTACATTTCCGGCCCCTATAACAGTGACTTTTTTTCTCATTTCTTTACCTCCTTTCAAAATGTAATTTATAATTTACTGTAGGCTATCTATCTTTTTTTTTATTGTCAAGAAGCATGATGCATAGATTGCAATTCAGACACTGGAATACCGGGAACAGCTGCAAGACCTCTTCACCGCAGAGCCGCAAAGAACGCAAAGATAGTTTTTTAGCCTTCCGCTGAGAGGGCGGAAGGCTAAAAGGAATCGTTCTATGGCACGAGGAGATACTACGTGGAGAGAGAGGCTTATAGATTGCTGCTGTCGGTGCCGGAAAGCTGGGATTCTTTTCACGTGCCGTCCTCTCAACGGCACGTGAAAAAAGATTTCTCTCATCGTCCTCTGCGCCTCTGCGGTGAAATAAAGAGGGCGTTCATCACCAGGGAGATGGAGTGTCTGAATCATAGATGCATAGAAGCATGATTGACATGCCATGGTTTGCCCATCTCTGGTTTGCAGCCTTGGGCAACACAAGATGGCAAATCCTGAATAACGGCATGATAGAGGCATGCTGACCAGATTTTGGGTGATCTTTCACTTGGAAAGGAGGATCTTAAAGGTCTTATGCAGAAAGATTTCTTCTGCTCGTTTTGTATGAAAATGAGCTTCTATCCATGGCCCAGGTCTCAGTATATCCTTTCTATCAAAAAAGCCACCTCTGCCAGGAACATGAAGATAAGAATTGAATTCTACTTCAGAATGCGACCATAGTAAGCCAGGATTGAAGACCAAGGGAACAAGAGAATTATCTGCCATACTTTTCTGAACTGCCTTCTCATAACTTTACCCAGCACATCTTACGGCCGCAAGAAAAAACGTCAATCCTCACGAAATACAGGGCCAGGAAGATCACACACTGAAACGAATGGAAAGGATATCTCCGTCCTTGACGATGTAGTCCTTCCCCTCGAGGCGGAAAAGTCCCTTTTCGTGGACCCCTCTTTCGGATTTGCAGGCGATCAGGTCACTATATGAAAAGCACTCCGCTCGGATGAATCCCCGGGCAAGGTCCGAGTGGATGATCCCTGCAGCCTCCACGGCGGTCTGTCCCTTGCGGATATCCCAGGCCCGCACCTCATCCTTCCCCACGGTAAAAAAACTGATGGAATTGGAGATTTCGTAGGCCGAGTTCGTCAGGCGGTCCCTGGCAGATTCCTGTATTCCCATGTCCTCCATGAAAAGCCGTCTTTCCTCATCATCTAGACAGGACAGTTCCATTTCAAAGGTCCCAGCGAATTCCACCACGGCGCGATCCTTTCCAATTTCTTCCAACAGCTGCGGCTCCTTTCCGAAGATATCCTCACTCGAATTTAGTATGACCAGGAGGGGCTTCTCGGTTAGGAACTGAAAACCGCTCACAACCTTCCGTTCATCCCTGTTAAGCCCGATTCGGGCAATGCCTGCGCCCCTGTTCAGAGAATTTTGGATCTTTCGGAGAATTGTTTCTTCAAGCTGGGAGAGCGGTGCCTTCTGACCCCGTCCGTGGTTCAGGGCGATTTTCTCTAGCCGTCGTTCACAGACTATCAGGTCCGAAATCAGCAGTTCCGTCTCCAACTGCTCGATATCGTCCAGCGGCGAGGGGGCCTCCCCCAGGACATTCGGGAAGTTTCTAACCACCAGCGCAAGCGTGTCCACGCCTCGCATCAATCCGATCGAGGTGTCCGGAAAGGATGTCATTCCTTCCGAATCACGGGCGAGTCCCGCAAAATCGACAACGTGCACTGTAGCATATATGGTCTTTCGGGGCCGGTACATCTCGGAGAGATGGGTGATCCGTTCGTCGATTACGTTGACGACGGCGATATTTGGCTTGGATGTCACGTCAGTATATGTCATGACCTCTGCCGTAAGTCCAGTCAGCGCATTGAAGATCGTTGTTTTGCCTGAGTTGGGCAGGCCAATCAGTCCTATCTCCATCCGTTCTCCCTTTTCACATCCATACGGCCCAGACGATGGCATACAGGATCGCGGGCAGAAAGTTCCCTATCGGGATATTTGTTACTTTCAAGAGGTTCATGCCAATCCCGATAATAAGCAAACCACCGGTGACTGTAACGCCGTTTAGGACGGCCGGATCCTGCATGAAGAGAAGACGTGATGCAAGGAGTGTGAGACCCCCCTGGATACCAAAAACGGGGAGCGCGGAGAAGGCAACACCGATCCCCAGGCCCGACGCGAGGGGAATCGCTACCACTCCATCGAGGAGGGACTTGACATAAAGCGTTGTTGGATCGCCGGCGGTGCCGTCCTGTATGGAGCCCACGATCATCATCGCTCCTGTCAGGTAGAGAACAGAGGCGGACATAAACCCCTCCGCGAAGGTCGACGAGTTAGAACGGGCATGTTCCTTAAGCCATTCACCGAGACGCACGATCCAGTGCTCTATCCTGATCAACTCCCCGGTTATTGCACCGACTAGCATGCAGCCCATGGTCACGATAAGATCGGTGACGGCCAGGGCCATTTGAATGCCAACAAGCACGACGGAAAGGCCGAGTGCCTGTATCATGATCGTCTTGATTCTTTCGGGAAGTCGTTTTCTTATGGTCACGCCTATCAGACCTCCCGCAATAATGACTCCTGTGTTGACCAGTGTTCCTGTCAAAGTGATGACTCCTTTTCGCTGTCCGATAAAACCTGGCTACCTGAAGTGCGGAAGACATCGCCGGCCCGGCATCTCGGTAGTAGATAGATCTTCTTTTTTTTGGACTCCGACTATACGGGATACGGCCTTGGGTGTCAAACCAAAATAAATCTCATGATATTGTGGGGGAAGGGTAAATATATGGCTGAAACCGTAGGTTGTATGAGGGTACTCATTTGATTTAAGGGATAATGGTATGATTTTATGTATTCAGCGTTATTGATTGCCGGCAGTGCACTTTGTACCTGTCTTTTTCACTGCTATTATCTGGTTATTTTAGCGATAATTTTAACAATCTACAGCGCACGTGCTTAATTCCACGAGAAGTCTTATTACTCGGACCACATAGAATATATTTTTCAATATATTTCCAGCAGGTTCCCTGATACGCTTCTTATCTGACCAGGCTCTCCTATGTGATTTCAAAGATTGATGAAAGAGCAGAGATTTGGGATGTGGCCTGTATCTCGCAGAATTTGATCTGATATAACCTTTTTCTGAATGAATTTATTTTAGTGCTGGCAAAAAGCAACGTGGAGCCATGTACTATTTAACTGCTTCCCATGAAGATTATTTTTACATCAAAAGGCCTCTTTATTTTAAATTGCTTCGTTTCTTGTAAAGTAGTATGTAAAAAAGGCTATGACTGCTTCACCTATCATAAAAGGACAATGTCTGCTGCCTAATCAGTCAGTTGGGATCATTGCACCGGCAAGTCCTGTACAAGAGTCTGAGATATCAAAAGGCTTACAGCTTTTAGAATCTTTTCCATTAAAAATAAAACAAGGCAAACATCTCTTTGATCATCTAAATTATCTGGCCGGCTCTGATTATGATAGGGTATCCGATCTTCATGAAATGTTTTCCAATCCTGAGGTAGTAGCGATTTTTTGTGCTCGAGGAGGATATGGATCAGCAAGGCTTCTCGAAAAGATCGATTTTGACCTGATACAAAAAAACCCAAAGATAATGGTCGGTTTCAGTGATCTAACAGCGCTTTTGCTCGCGATATATAAAGAAACTGGTTTAATCACTATTCATGGCCCCACCTTGTCGGATCTTCCAAAAGGCATAAACTGGGAGCATTTATCAAGGCTGATTGCTACACTATATAAGCCCCAGGTTTATTTTAAACAGGGAAAAGAAATGCATAAAGGGACTGCAAAAGGTATTCTTTTGGGCGGGAATCTTTCAACAATTTGTGCTCTTCTGGATACGCCCTTTCTCCCCTCCTTTGAGAACGCAATCCTTTTTTTGGAAGAGAAGGGAGAATCTCCCTATAGGCTGGATCGAATGCTAACCCAGCTTCTGCTTAGCGGTCGCCTAAATGCCTTATCGGCTCTAATTATCGGTCAAATTGAAAATTGTGGGGAACAAAATATTATTTGTAGACTACTTAGTGAACGACTTGGTGGCCTCAAAATGCCAGTGGTAAAAGGTTTGCCTGTTGGGCATGGAAATGAAAACATATCGTTGCCTCTTGGTCTGCCTGCTGTGCTTGATACTGAAAGAATGCTTCTCACAATAGACGAAACAGCGGTATCATAGAGTTTGTTGGGTTATTGCGCAGGATATAAGATGATTTACACCATATTTAGAACCGTGAAATCACCTGTATGGATAAAAAGCAGGATGTTCACCACTCAATCACTACGATTGTTCAAGACGCTGAGCTCAAGCGAAGGTGACCGGTGGTGAATAATTAAGGATTTTAATAGAGTGTTAGCTTCGTTGCATGTGCCAGCTATTATGTGCATGTATTAGGAAATGACAAATAAACTAACCGAAATTCTAAAGAGAGGATTAAAGGAAAAAGTTTACCCGGGTGCTGTTCTTATGGTTGCACGTGGTAAAGACATCGTTTTTTTTCACAGCCTGGGAAAGAGATCATTAAAGCCTCCATCCCTTCCCATGGACAATAAAACGATATTTGATTTAGCCTCTTTGTCAAAACCATTAGCAACAACACTTGCTCTCATGAAACTTACAGAAGAGAATCTTCTCGATCTGGATGAACCTATTTCGTCCCTAATAAAGCCTTTTCCCTGGAAAGACAAGATTGACATAACCCCCCGCCTCCTATTAAATCATTGTTCGGGACTACCTGGCTGGAAACCCTATTATTTTGACCTGATAAAAATACCAATACAAGAGAGAAAGCCAATGGTAAGGCGTATGATCATGGAAGAGGCTTTATACGAGAACCCGAAGACCATGTCCATTTATAGTGACCTGGGGTTTATGATCTTAGAGTGGATCATAGAAATAGTTTCCGGTCAGGATTTGTCCTCATTTATAGAAGCAGCCTTTTACCAACCCTTGGGCCTAAAAACCCTTTATCTTGATCAAATAAATAGTGATGCGGGACAAAAAAAAGAGTTATACGCTGCTACAGAGCATTGCCTATGGAGAAAAGAAATCGTTCAAGGTCATGTCCATGATGAAAATGCCAGTGCCCTTGGGGGATATTCTGGTCATGCTGGGCTCTTTGGAACAGCTCTGGATATTTTTGCCCTGACCACCGCATTAGTAAATATTTATAATGGCTACAAGTCAGACCTCCTTAAGACTAGAACTCTTAAAATATTTCTCTCCCGGCAAGAACTTGTCCCGGATTCTACATGGGCACTTGGATGGGATACTCCATCAAAACAGGATTCCAGTTCAGGGAGCTATTTTAGCTCAAACAGTATCGGCCATACTGGATTTACAGGCACTTCTCTATGGATAGATTTAGAAAAACATATAACAGTAATATTTTTGACAAACCGTATTCATCCAACAAGATTAAATGAAAAGATAAAACATTTTCGCCCTGAACTTCACAACATTATTATGCGAGATTTGGTATGATTAGATAGCATTGTCAGACCATGGGGTTCGGTTTATGCTTGACTGCTCTCGGTCTTAGTTATGGGAATTGCGTATGGATTATAATAAGCTTACTCTGCCACAAAATGCCCATATTCATTTAATGGGAATCTGCGGGGTAGGAATGTCATCCTTGGCAGGGATGCTCCAGGAGAAAGGATATGCCATTACGGGATCCGATCATAATATCTATCCCCCAATAAGTACCTTCTTGGATCGGCTATCAATCCCAGTAAAGAAAGGTTATTCCCCTCAAAACCTCTATCCTAAGCCAGATCTGGTAATCGTAGGAAATGCAATCACCAGGAATAATCCTGAATCAGAAAAATTGCTTAAACTCAACATCCCATATCTCTCCATGCCGCAGGCACTGAAGAAGTTTGCCATGAAAGGGAAGAAATCTATTGTGATTGCCGGAACCCATGGGAAGACAACCGTGTCTGCTTTAACCGCATGGATTCTAGATGTAGCCGGCTTGAATCCATCTTTTATGATCGGAGGTATTGCTAAAAACTTTAACGGTAATTTTAAATTATCACGCGGCCCATACTTCGTGATTGAGGGCGATGAATATGATACGGCATTTTTTGACAAAGGACCTAAATTCCTGCATTATGAACCTTACCTGGCTGCTATCACCAGTATCGAATTTGACCACGCAGACATCTATAAGGGGATTGAGGAGATAAAGGATTCCTTTGCAAGGTTTATTGCGATAGTACCGAAAGAAGGAACCATATGCGTAAACAATGATGATCTGCTCGCTGCAGATTTGATTAAAGTATCGCGATGCCCCGTTGTGCGTTTTGCAACTCGAAGCGATGGGGATCTCACTGGTGGGGACGTGATATCTAAGGGTGGTAAAACAAGGTTTACTATAGTAAAAAAAGACAAGGAGTTTATACGCGCGACTACTGATCTTTTCGGAGATTACAACATATCCAATATCCTTGCTGCAACCGCAATCTCTTCTGTAATCGGAATACCCCATGAAACCATTGTTAGGGCTATTGAGACCTTTCAAGGGGTCAAGCGGAGGCTTGAGGTTTTAGGGGAGTATAACAAAATAACTGTGATAGATGATTTTGCGCACCATCCAACGGCGGTGAGAGAAACAATAAAAGCAGTAAAGAGCCATTACGGAAACCGACGCCTTGTTGCTGTTTTTGAACCGCGATCAAATTCAAGTCGAAGAAAGATCTTCCAGAATGCTTACGCCGATTCCTTTACTGACGCTGATGTCGTTATCATTCCAGAACCTCCCATGATGGATAAAATTCCATTCAATGAAAGGTTTTCTTCTCGCCAACTGATGGCTGATCTAAAAAAGAGAGGTATTGAGGCCCACTACTTTCCAGATAACCACACCCTTATTAATGGACTCATTGCCCATAGTAAACCAGGAGATGTAATCCTTGTAATGTCCAATGGGGCCTTTGGTAACATTCAAGGGCACATTATCAATTACCTTAAAGCAAAGTCTGATTGTTAGATCTAACACACTGATTATTGATGACATTCTACAATCTTCATAATTTTTTCATTACTTCATTCTATCAAATATTATGCGTGTATTTTTTAACTATTCAGGTTGTCAGGTTTAAGCCCGCCCTGGCGCGATTTGTCTGAAATATTCTATTGTTCCTATAATATGTTAGAAGTTGTGTCAGTATAGATCAGGCTTAAAGCCAGGTCTGGGCCAGGGACGCTGCTTCCTTGGCAACTATTGAAGTTACTAATTAGTTATAAGTCCTGGCAATGCAGCCTCTTTTGACCAATATCTATTCCAATAATTCAGGCAGCTTTATTCAAAACAATATTTGCTCCTTGGCGTTTTACTTTTTGATTAAATTCTGTTACTTTTTTCATAGCGTCCTCTTTTTGTGTATATGTGTTTTTGTTTATAGGTTAAACGTATCACATATGCGAGGGCGCTGTTAAATCTTAAGATAAGGCCCTCGTCCAATAAATAGCCACTGAACTGTGAATCCCGGAACTTTGAAGCTGTGTAGTCTTACTTTTTATTGTATCCGGCGGAGGCGGGGGAGTGTTTTTTTCATCTCCTGGGTCCATTATGGATATTTCAATTGAAACCTGTTGCCCTGCGGCAAGGTAGTTTATCTCTATGCAAAATAATTCCAATAATTCAATAGGTGTGTTTGATTC
>JAWOBA010000073.1:0-14757 GCA_046498285.1 Desulfatiglandales bacterium
CTTAGCTCCAATCTTCTCAGGATTACCTCCACAAAGATCCTGATTATCCCATTGAGAATTACGCATCCTGATTTTAACCCAGATTATGCAGTAGCCACCTACTGTGGCCTGAAAAACCTTGCTGCAACGCTCCTTTCACGATTTTGCTTCTCAACATATTTACAAATATGCCTTCGGCGCAAAATCGCTGCAACTTCGCGTTTCGCTGAGGTTTTTCAAGCCTCGTGACGATGCCTACTGCATAATCTGGGTTTAAAGCTATCCATTAGGCCCAACTGCCAGCAATATCAATCGGTTAAAACAGTCAACCTGGCATCATTGCCAGGCACACACGTAATAAAATCACTTTAAAAACAACCATATGTTTCTTGACATACTGGCCTATATCACCCTATAGTTTTCTCCAAAAAAGAGAGTTTTTATCAACATCAACTCTGCCGACGATGATAGAAAACTGACAGTCTTGACCCTGAAATCTTTTGAGAACCAAACCAGAAGGATTATCAAAAAGACGTATTCTAGAAAGGATTCGAGCCTTGGAAAGGAAGGGATTCAACCCCGGACAGGCGATAAATGGTGTAGAGGAGCAGTTTTAGATTTTCCAGTTAACATCAACTAGGGATGCCTCAAAAAGGCATAAATAAGAAAGGAGGAGATGAAGATGATTCCAATCAAGAAGATACTTTGTTCTACGGACTTTAGTGAACCCTCTTATGCCGGACTCAAAAGCGCAGATGAACTCGCCGTGCATTTTTCCGCCGAATTGATTCTCGTTCACGTTGTTCCTCATATGTATTACTACCCAGTTCCTGATGCGAGCCTTAGTCTTGATAAATATATTGATGACGTGGTCAAGGCCTCCCGGAAATCATTGGACGAAGCAGTGAAAAACAGGGTCTCGCCAAAACTGCAAATCCAGACGGTTGTTCTACAGGGCAACCCGGCGGATCAGATCGTGGATTTAGCCAGATCGGAAAAAGTGGACCTCATCGTTACGGCAACCCATGGCTGGACTGGCTGGCGCCGTCTCATATTCGGGTCCGTGGCGGATAGAGTGGTGAGGTTGGCGAGCTGTCCTGTGATGACGGTGCCAGCTCCACAAGAAGAATAAAGGACAGGATACCGGGAGGTTGCCATTATGGGGGATAAATCAACCGTTGATGTATTGAAAGAGATGGCCGGAGAACTTAGCGATAAGCTTGCCAAGCTGAGAGGAGCAGATCAGGCGCTCCGGGAAAGCGAAGAGAAGTACAGAAAACTGGTGGAAAACTCCCTCACCGGCATCTATATCGACCAGGGAGGAAAACTCGTATTCTTGAACGAGCAGTTTGCCGATATCTACGCCTATCCTCGTGAGGAACTCATGGGCATGCAAACCTGGAAGCTCGTTCACCCTGAGGATAGACGCTTGACCGACGAGTTTAGGGCAAAGCGTCTGCGGGGAGAGGATGTGCCGTCTGAGTATGAGGCCAGGGGGCTGACCAGGGAGGGCAAGACCATCTGGGTCAGGAGGAGAAATACAGATATCGAATATGAGGGGAAACCCGCCATCCTTGGAAACGTTGTGGATGTGACCGAACAAAGGCGTGCGGAAGAACAACTCCAGAGAACAAACGAGGAACTCCAGGACTTTGTTCATGCGGTTTCTCATGATTTGAAGACCCCTGTGATGTCCATTTACGGCTTCTCTAACCGCCTACTCAAAAACTATTCGGACAGATTGGATAAAAAAGGGAAACAATACCTGGACCACATTATGTCGAGCGCCGTCAGGATGGAAACACTCATCTCGGATCTTCTCACTTTTTCAAAAATCGGCCACATGGTCCCTAAAATTGAAAGACATTTTTCTTCGGATATCGTGAAAGACGTGATTTCAGACCTGCACGCGAGATTAAAGAAAAAGGGCGTGGAGCTGGATGTAGCTGACGATCTCCCGGAAATTTCATGTGACAGGGAAAGACTCTACCAGGTCTTTCAGAATCTCATTGTCAACGCCATTAAGTTTACACGGACGAGTGAGGGCCCAAGGATTGAGATCGGATATGAAGATAAAGAGGAATTCCATCAATTTTATGTGAAGGACAATGGAATCGGGATCGACCCCCAGGACCAGCAAAAAATATTCGAGAAGTTTGAGCGTCTGGAAGAGGAAGAAGACGAGGAGGGTACAGGTTTAGGTCTTGCCATCGTGAAACGGATTGTCAACAGTCATGGCGGAAGGGTCTGGGTGGAATCTGAAAAAGGGAAAGGGACGATCTTTTATTTCACATTCAGGAAGGATCCCCATGTCTCATCACCTTCATAAATCTTTCAGGAAAAGAGAACATGAACATTAAAGAAAAAGTTGAAAACTACCTGAAGGAACATTTCGGGGCCAGGGCCAGATTAAGAAATATGGAACGTCTTGGAGAAGGGGTCCATGGTGCTGCCTACGTGTTAAAATTCAGTACGCCCCAGGGGGAGCAACATTTGATCATGAAGACCCTTTTCCCTTCCCGATTTGGTCATGACCATTACTCGGACAGGGCCCAGGTCTTGCTCCTTGCCAATTCCAATTACAATGATTTGCCAAAGCACATAAAGGCTATAGATGTGGTGGGGGAATCCCCTGACCGGCTCATATCGGTGAAGGATGCAAGAGAATTTTACATTTTTATGGAAGAGGCCGGGGGGGAACCTTACTTCAGGGTCCTGGATACAATTTTGCAGCGGGGGTATCTCAACGAGTTGGACAAGGTCAGGGCCAAAATGCTCGCCTATTTTCTCGCCGATATCCATGGGAACAAATATTCCGGGGAAGATGGGGGGATTCTTTACAGAAGGCGTATTCGAGATCTAATAGGTCACGGAGAATGTATAATGGGTATTATCGATGCCTATGCCCCTGTGGACTTTATTACGGAAAATGAACTCCTTGAGTATGCTGGTAAATGTTTCCCGTGGTGGGGCAAAATAAGGGACAGGAGTGAACGGTTATGTAGTGTACATGGAGATTACCATCCCGGCAACATCCGGCTGCAAGGAGACGATTTTGTGCTGCTGGACCGTTCAAGGGGCAGTTGGGGAGAACCGGCCGATGATGTCTCATGTTTAAGTGTCAATTATATACACTACGCAATCAAGGATCGGGGGACCTTTGAAGGCCCGTTTGCAGAACTCTTCCGGCTCTTCCTGGACTCCTACCTGGAAAGGACAAAAGACAGCGGTTTTTTTGAAGTTGTGCAACCATTTTTTGCCTTCAGGATTCTAGTTGTTGCCAATCCGAGATTTTATCCGGAAGACTCGGATGTGACCAAAAGAAAACTCATTAACTTCGGGCGCTCTATCCTGGAGAAGGATCGGTTTCAAGTGGACGGAATCCCGGAATATATGGAGAGACAGTGAACTTTTGTTTGTGGATAACAGGACTGCCTGGTTCCGGAAAGAGCACCATTGTCAAGGAACTTGAGCTGTTTTTCTCACAGTCCGGACTTGATTTTGTAATACTTGGCATCGACCAGATCCGAAAGGTCATGACACCAGAGCCGAAATATACAGATGAAGAAAGGGGAATTGTATACCGGGGTCTCGTCCTGATGGCACAGCTCCTGTTGAAACACAGCTCGAAGAATGTCATTATTGATGCCACGGGCAACCTTAGGGCGTTCAGAAAACTGGCCAGGCAGCGGATGCCTGATTTTGCCGAGGTTTATATAAAATGTCCCCTAAAGATATGTCAGTCCCGCGAGACCTCGCGCAATGCCAAGACTGTTGAAAAAAATCTTTACCAAAAGGCAAAATCCGGTCAACTGACAGGAAATTTGCCCGGCATTTCTGCGCTTTATGAGGAACCCCTCAAGCCGGAGATCCTTATTCCGTCGGACAGACTAAAGCCCCGCGAATCAGCAAAAAGGATTATGAATTATGTGAGATCAAGATGGGATGTGTGATCTGTGATGTGGGATTCTTAGATCCAATCTTCTCAGGATTACCTCCACAAAGATCCTGATTATCCCATTGAGAATTACGCATCCTGATTTTAACCCAGATTATGCAGTAGCCACCTACTGCGGCCTGAAAAACCTTGCTGCAACGCTCCTTTCACGATTTTGCTTCTCAACATATTTACAAATATGCCTTCGGCGCAAAATCGCTGCAACTTCGCGTTTCGCTGAGGTTTTTCAAGCCTCGTGACGATGCCTACTGCATAATCTGGGTTTAAAGCTATCCATTAGGCGCAACTGCCAGCAATATCAATCGGTTAAAACAGTCACTCTGGCATTATTAGCAGGCATACACATAATAGAATCACCAAAAGCAATCATATGTTTCTTGACATACAGGCCTATATCACCCTATATTTTTCTCCCAAAAAAGAGAGTTTTTATCAACATCAACTCTGCCGACGTTCGGACAATCCCGAAAAGTTGGTTCGTCCCTGGCCGGGGGCCGATATTTACGCCCGTCTGAGACCCGATGAATTCCGTCTCGTTAAAAAAGAGTGAGCCATTCTAAAAGGTTTATGATCTTATGGATACCCTTTCGGGTGCGAGAGATGATTGTGCAGGAGGGGGAAATCCTTGTTCCGTTTAAAAGATATCATTTTGCTTCTGGTCATCTATTTGTCCATGCTGACCGGGATCATGCTGCCACGCGCCTTTACTTGCCTTCAACCTTACCCTCTTTACCTCATGATGTTGCTTCTCTTTTTAAGCCTCCTCCCAATTAAAACGAAAACCGTCTGGCGCACGGTGAGGGATTCTTTCAAAACCATCTTTACCCTTACACTTTTCAAGTTAATTATTCTCCCGGCCGCCGTTTATGTCCTGTTTCACATTTTCTGTCCACCCTATGCTGTGGCGTCCCTGTTGCTTACCGGAATTTCAACGGGTGTAGTAGCTCCTTTTAACTCCAATCTCCTCCGGGCGAACAGCTCGCTGGTGTTAGTTATGGTAGTCGTCTCCTCGATTTTGGCACCCTTCACCCTGCCAATTCTGGTAAAACTTTTCCTAGCGAAAAGCGTCGGAATTTCCCTTTTCGCTATGATCAGGATGCTCTGTCTGGTCATCTTCGTTCCCTTCCTGGCTGTGCAAATGATCAGACGTCTTTCCCCCGGCCTTAATCTGCTGATCATGAAAAGGCAGTTCCCTTTGAGCCTCGTAGCCTTCGCACTGATCAATCTGGGGGTCTTTCCGCAATACGCTGATCTTTTTCGGCGGAACCCGGCAATAATCCTGGATGCGACGCTGGTTGCCTGCATTCTTTCGGGTATTTACGTTCTTTCGGGTATGATCTTTTATCAGAGGAGAAGCCTTGAGACGCGGCTTGCAGCAGCGGTTAGCCTTGCAAACATGAACAATGTCCTGATCATCGTGTTTTCATCTCACTTTTTCGGGCCCCTGGAACCAACCCTCGCAGCCATGTATATGATCCCCTTTTTTGGGCTGATCTTGCCCCTTCGCTTCTACAGCCACCTAAAGGGAAGCCGGTGACAATCCTAGAGATATTTTAATGGGGCCTTGCCAATGCCATAGCCTATTTCATCGATATCTGTCTCGGTCTATTCACATAGGGTGAACATGGAATTGATCGAGGAGATTGGCTGGGCGAGAAAGACATTGGATATCAACTTGGAAAGCTCGGAACTTTAAAGAGTGGATTCGAAAATCGGGTGCTCCACCACCCAATAGAAGTATTCATCTCAACAATTTCTTTTCTAGCCTGTTTGTCTTCAGGGATCTCTTTAGATCCTATCAATACCAGGTCGGGGTGGTGACGGAGACAAGGATGATATCTGCCTCCCTGGTGCTGTTCTCTATTTCGGTTAAGAAAAAAAGTTTTGTTTCCGGGCCTCTCACCACATCATCCAAGCCTGGTTCATAAATAGGCAGATGGGCGCTGTGTTATTCATGAATCTTTATATTATTGATATCCACCCATGACCCTGTATTAAGGTCATTTTGCTTCATTGAAGCCCGCGGTAAGCTCGCACATGTAACCCAAAGAAGATTTTTTTGTAATCCACATGAGGCCCTGTTTATGAAATTAATGGAATCACTGCTATCCAAAATAATCCGATCTTTTAATTGGAGCTCAATGATATCAACTGGTTATCACTCATAAAGAGTAATTTTTAATTTCAGGTTGTCCTTTTCTGGAGATTCTATCCAAGATCACCACGGGGAAGTGGTATTTGGTCGGACTTGATAATCATATAAAGGGCTTAAGCTATTACTTGAGCCCGCGAGGGAAGCCCTTTTATGGCCCTTATCTATAGAAAGTGCAGCATTGTGTGTTTAACATTTTCTGAAAACCATGTGCTGATTGGCATTTTGGACGCATGCAGCAGAGGTATTCACCATGTGCGGGCGCCTTAAAAGGTTTTAGAATATTTAAAATGTCAAAAAGATATGGGATTTTTGATGCCGCTCTCCCGTATCAGAGGGAGATGATTTCATAGGTTTATTGAGCTCAGGAGCCACAAAGGGGATCCGGGAATAGGAGTTATCAGAACCAGCCTCCTAACCTGTTTTGGTTTTGAGGCCGGAATCAATTAAGGTGTGGGGATTTTGGTGGCAGAATGAGCTGAATTAATAATGTAAACTGTACTAAGATTACACCAATTTTCAATCCCCGATTTTTCATTTCAACCCACAATTCAACCAGTTTATGAATCGATCCCTTTCCAACAAACTTCGCGTTATTTTTCACCCCAACGAACAAGGAGGAAAGATAATTTTTGAAAACCGATTGAGGCGCTGTTAATTGGTGCAGGTATAATTATTTTAGTAGGGTATTAAAGGGCGTCATTAAATTGGCAGATCGGTAAAAAGCATGTACCCTTTGGGTTTCCTCAACACGTTCTTTGTGCATAAACAGGGTCATAGCCGCTTTGGTGATTTCTCAACCAGCCCTTTTTCAATGGCATAGCTGGTCAGGAGCGACGCGGTGTGGAGATTCAATTTTCTCATGATGTTGGCCCTGTGTTTCTGTACGGTTTTCACGCTGATACAGAGGAGATCAGAAATTTCCTTGTTCTTGTATCCCTCGCCCACCATCTTGAGGACTTCTCTCTCTCTTTGTGTGAGGGTTTCACCTGAAGATGCAGTTTTTAGTGTCTTCCTCTCCTCGATAAACCCCTCTAGTACTTTCTCAGAGATATCAGGACTAATATATCGCTTTCCGGACAGCACGCTTCCTATTGCCATGAGCAGTTCAGAATGGCTTGCTGCCTTGGTGCAGTACCCGTCCGCGCCCAATTGAAAGGTCTCGAGGATATATTCCTCGGAATCGTGCACAGAGAGGGCCAATACTTTAACTTCTGGAAACCGGGTCTTAGCTTCTTTGATCACCGATGCCCCGCTCATTCTAGGCATGGAGAGATCAAGGAGTATAAGGTCAGGGCTGCACTGCTCGATGCACCTGATAGCCTCGAGGCCATCCGCTGCCTCTCCCACTACCTTGTACTGCTCATCGGAGCTCAAAAGGGAGCGCAATCCATCCCTGAGTATGGTATGGTCTTCCGCTATGACGATTTTCTTTGTTAATCCCATCTAGATATATTTTGTCTCGGTGTTATGATTCAAAAACAAGGGCAGATCTATATTTTTCATAAAGTTTATGGGGACGAAAATGAAACGGAATTTAGTACAAAATACTCCATTTGCCCCATATACCATAACTCAGTTGTATTGTAAAGGATTGATAATGACCGTTACACCAATCATGAGGGTTATATGGGCAAGGTACTGATAGTTGAAGATGATGCTGTATTTCGGAGGTTGCTCACATCAATATTGCTTTCGAGATTTCCCTCAATAGAGGTTAAGCAAGCATCTGAGGGAAAAGAAGCCTTAAAGGAAATCAACCTTGTGCACCCCAATCTCATTTTCATGGACATTCGATTGCCGGGAGAGAGCGGACTTGTGCTCACCAGGAAAATAAAAGCGCTCTATCCTGATATTATTATTATTATCTTTACCAACCATGACTTACCCGAATACAGGGAGTTCGCACATCAGAGCGGGGCGGAGTACTTTCTCTCAAAAGAAGCGACGAACCCCGGCGAGATAATTGAGCTGGTGAAATCATTAACCATCTGAAAAGCTATATTATGAGAACGTCACTTCAGGGAGGAAAGAAAACGGCTGGACAACTTCTCTACATGGATGGCTGCCTACCGCTGATCGAACTTAAGTCATGAATTTGACCCTCTAATTTTTATTTTCTTCCTCCTCTATGATTGTATCTTTTTTGCCGCTCGCATTCCTGTGCTCCACCTGATAGATGTATAGCATGACAGCAGCAAATCCCAAAATAAGTGGGCCGTACAATATGCCCACCAAGCCGAAATAGCTTACCCCGCCTATAATGGCCAGGAAGAGGTAGAAGGGAGACATCTTCTCCTTGCCCCTCATCAGAAAGGGCCTCAGAAAATTGTCCATGGTCCCTACAAAGAAGATAGCCCACAGGAGAAGGAAGACTCCGGCCTTCCACCTTCCCACTAGCGTCAAATAACCTATGGCCGGAATCCAGACGATCGCGGTTCCCACCACGGGGATGAGCGAGGAAATACCGATGAGGGCCCCCCAGAAGAGCGCTGGGATGCCTACAATGGCGAGCCCTAATCCACCAGCCGCACCCTGGCATATGGCTGTCAAGAAATTTGCCAGCAAGGCTGATCGTGCAACTGATCTTATCTTATCAATAATGCGGTTTTCCTGATCCTCCCGGAGCGGCGAGAGATCCTTGATTCCCGCAAGCATCGCTTGCCCGTCTCGTACAAGATAGAAGGTGAGAAAGATCATGACAAAGAAGTGGAATACCATACTTGCCACATCCCTCATTAGTCCCACGCCATGACCCAGAAGGAACTCACCTACCCGTTTGCTTGCTTGCATGAGGTTTTGTTTTAGATTTACCTCGGCGAAGTCGTAAAAATTTAGATGCTCTCGAATCCAGGTTGCGAAGTCTGCAATTTTTGGATGCTTCAGGAGTTTTTGCATATTCCCTTCGCTGATCCACTCATCGATTTGGTTGATCGAATCCAGGCCTTGGGCTATAAGTGCCGAAGTGAAGAAAAACAAGGGAATGATGACCAGCAAGATAATTATCATCAAGACCGTTAACGCTGCGGCGTTTCTCCTTCCTTTATAGAACCGCACCAGACGCAATTGAATAGGGTGAAACAGGGAGGCCAGGATTACCGAGAATATGATCGTATGAAGAAATGGTCTGAGGATTAGCAGGGCCAGGAAGAGCGATAAAAAGAGTACCACCAACATAAATGTTTGGGTTTCTTTACCCGGTTTGGGTGTTTTGGACAATGTATGATTAGCGTTTCCCATATTTCCCTGGTTTACAATTATCCTCCTGCCCTACTTCCAGCCCGAAAGGCTTATAGACTTAAGGATAGGGCTATGCCCCCGGAGGAGATAATGGAATATCGTATTTCCATTTCATCTTACTAAAAGTTATTATGATATACTATCTGAACCAATTATGGAATGAAAAAATATGATGCGTCATATAAGTCCACCACCGAAACATCCCGGGTAAATTCTATGTGCTTGGGAATTGGTTACATTTAATGATGCTGGTGCAAGGGACAAAAGAGCTGGATTTGCCCATATCAGCCGCCATGTACTGAAGGACTCAGGGGTGGTTGTCAAAGAGAAAATCCTTGCACCTGCATATTTGACTATCCTCTGACTCGATCACGTAGTTTATGATCTCATTCATAATCCGTAAGGGAGCACCTTTTTTGCTCTACTTCGTATTGTACATCCAAATTTTTGTAATTATTCCCATCTTGTAAATAAATCCAATGATATATTTGTGATGCCGGGGGGCTTTAGAAGAAATAATGTCGAAGGACCACCTGCAATTTTGGGAGTGTGCGCCCCCGGGTTTAACGACATTCATACCAGTGTCTTGTACCTTTTAGAAATTTAGTTTTCCTTGTGTAGGAAGAGGGGAGTTTTGATTGATGTTTGCGAAAATACTCTCTTTATTGGATGGATATACAACCTTAAACTCATTCAATGACACGCAGCATTTGGTTATTGGTGTAAAAGCAATATGGATCGATGGATCAGATAATTCAATGATAACTCCGAACGAAAAAGAACAAGAGAATTTTTCATGGTAAATTGATTTGTTGCAGCATTTATTATTACAGTTCGCCCTGCTCCCCTTTACGCGATAGAGGTTAACGATAATACAGTAGACCTTTGAACAACCCGGCGATTTTCAGAATTCCACGTTGTTTACAATGAACCACAAACAAAGTCCAGCTGGTATGTGGGAGGGCTTGAGGAAGTTATTGACGATCTACTCTCCTGGGAGGTGGAATTGGAGGAAACTGAAGATACCATAGAGGAAACTTTGAATAACGAATTCGAAGGGTGAAATAATCACTTGAAGATAGATTGTTGCTTTAATGGAATATGTCGGCATCAGAACAAGGCATCATCCGTACACTAAATTTTCTTCTCCCCATATGATGCTCTCTCATAACTCCTAAAAATTAGCTGGATCGCTAATTTCATATGCCATCATTCTATAAAAGTAATGGTAGACAAGAGTCTCTGGTACGAGGTTGACAGGCCTGTTGCTGGTAATATTGTTACGTTCAAGAAGTTCTGGGTTATTCGAAATAGGTTTTCAATAAGGAAGAATTGAAACTCGTTACTCAAAGATTCCATTATCCAAACTGTGAGAGGATGAGACCAGGTTAAATCTGGAGCAATTGATAATGTTGCCAGGATGCAAAAGATCTTTACCACATTTCTTTCAGCAAAATACTCATTTTACCCCATTGTATTTCCCTATACACAAAGCCATCATTTTAATAACAAAATGAAAAGCATTAACCGAAAGAGGGACAATATGTCAGAAGAATCACTTTTTGAGGCTATGTATAAGCTAACAGAGCAGCTTAAAGGGGCTCCACTCAGAATAGATGAAAAACAGGGGGTGGTTGAGGCGTTCCACAGGTCTTCAGGTTTGCCCTATGACAAGGCGATTTCAGCTATAACCGAGGTGCTCCATTGTAAGCCATCCTTAATATTCGAGAAAAGCGAGGCCTTGGAGAGCGTTGATAAGATGCTCAGGGACATAAAAGCAAAGGCCGAGGCGATAGAAATAATGGAGCGAAATACGCGGCCTTAGGCGTAAGGAGCATCCAGTCATTTGATTAATTGAACGAGTTACCTGAAATCCATTGCATGGTTATGGAGGGGCAAGCATTTCAGGTACGTAAAATATCTCAATATGGGGATGAGTCTCCTGGAGACCTTTGAAAAACCTGGCGATTTTCAGAATTCCACGTTGTTTAAAATGAACTACAAAGCTACGGGGTAAACTTCCCTGTCCTTCGGTCCCAGTTAAACGATATGGTTTAACCCCAGTACGATGGCATCCACCTACGGGGCAGGCGGGATAAAAATTCAACGGGGCGAGGCCCCAGTGAAATACGCTCCGCTGTCATGTACATGAATTTCACGGGGCAAGGCGAAGGAAAGATTGTATGTCCGGCGTTTAACCCAATTAGAGAAGGAAGGCATCGAGATAGCTTCTATGATCAAAGGTCTTATCAACTCCCTCTCAAAATGGCAACCCCTTTAAGCTTTAAGCCTTAAGCTTTCAGCTTTGCCCGCCCGCCTCGCCTGAGGGAGCGCAGGCTCGCGATGGCGGGCAGGCTTGCCCCGTGAAACAGCCCGCAGGGCTCCCTGACGAAGACAGGGGTTTCACTGGGGAGCTTTGAGCTTTCAGCTTGTACCTTCGTACTTTTTCCTTTTCACCCCTACCGCTCTGGATTACGATACCCAAAACCAAGAATACCAGGTATTCCAAGATTAAATCCTGTGCCGTGAACGAACTTTCCCCAGCCGCTCGCCTCCACGATAATAACATCTCTATCCTGGATTTCAATGTCCTGTCCCTCTGGCTGCTCTTCGAGATTAAGCTCAATGATCTCGCGTTCGCCGGTATCTAGTCGTCTGATCAGGGTAACCTCCTGGTTCTTCGTTGCATACGGAGCAAACCCCCCAGCTTCCATGATAGCCTCGTTAAGGGACGTTTTTTGCTTAAGTCGGTAGGATCCTGGTTTGCGTACAGCACCATCCGCAAAAAAAACACCTGCCTCCGGCACAAAAATAATATCTCCGCCATTTATTTCTATATTGAGCTGCGTGCTTCCCTCCTTGATGAGCCTATCCAGGTCAACAATAACTACATTATTCTCACCTGGTGCGGTTCCCATCCGGCGAATCTGAACACTCCGCCCGGAGCTATCATTTAATCCCCCGGCAAGGGCTAAGACATCGAGGAGGCGTTGTTTGGAGAAATAATCGTAGGTACCTGGCTCTTTCACCTGGCCAACCACCGTGACCCGCTGGCTAAAGTGTTCCTCGACAAAGATACTGATATGGGGATCCTTAATATACTTGGCACGGTATAGCTCTTCGATTTTTATCTCAGCCTCACGGGCAGATAGGCCTTTGACCTTAACCTCCCCAAGGAGGGGGAGCGTTACATAGCCTCGTGAACTGACACGAACCTTGGCATTAAGGTTTTGGGCCTCGAATACCTCCACCTGCAATAGATCACCGGAACCTAACAAATAATCACTGGGATCAATATTCATGTTCGCTCTGGCGAACACCTCCTGGTTGATCTTGGCTATTTCCTCGTCTTTGTCCCCCTTTGCTACGTATTCTTCAACAAGGGTTGTGTCTGAATGTTGGGCATTGCCTCCACATCCGGATAAAATACCCCCAAGCATCATGAAAACCAGTATGAAGGTACGATATGATACACCGTGTGTAAACATAATCTGCTTCCTTTGTGTGGCTTCTTGTTATTGCCAAAAAAGGCGGCTCGCGGAATACACGAGCCGCCGACATATGCCTCTTTCAACCAGAACTATAGCCCTCTGAGAAATCACTGAATCAATTGCCCGGCATACTCCCTATTCCGCAGGACTTGCAGCTTTTTTGTCATCATCCAATGAAGCTCCAAGTAAAACCATACCGGCCGCCATTCCAAGAGGAATCCAGAAAAGGCCTGAATCATCATCATCCTCTTCCTCTTCAATTTGCTGGGCCAATATGATCCTTTTACCGCTCTTAATCAAGGTTTCTTCCTTGGGTGTCAGAACCAGCATCGATCCTCCCTCAAAAACACCAACTTCAGTTCTTTCCGGAGTCGCGGATATATACCCCTTTAATAAACCTCCATCAGAGGCTGCATTCAGAATGAGTTGCTCAACATCAATAACGCCTGCCGGTGTTCGAAACTGCAGTGGCTGGGGCAAAGCAGAAAGGGCAAAATATATCGTCCCTTTATTTACCCGCAGTTCCCTCTTTCCATCTTTATGGCTGATGGAGAATGCACTCTTATCGGTGGCCACCATATAGGTATTATCCATCTTTACGCCGCATTTACCATTGCATTTAAGCATAGAGCCCTCTGGTAGCGGTGACTCGGCAGTGAACTCTCCAACCTTTGTATCCCCTTCATACACATAAACAGTGCCAGCAGGGATTATCCTTGACGGATGCGATTCAAAAGCAAAAGCTGGGGCTGCGAAGGTGACTGCAATAATAGTAATGAAAACCCTCACAAATAATTTGTTCTTCAGTATCCCATTCATGTCATGCCTCCTTTGTTAACCTTTTGATACTACAATGAAACCTTTGCATAACCGTTGTTGATCAAAAGACGATGGGCTTTTTGAGGATTATGAAAATCGCCGGGTTTTTCAAAGGTCTCATAATAACAACCTAATATAAATTGAGTTTTGCCATCTATTGTGTCCAATCCTGGAATGCCATACACACCATGATCAGTGCTCCGCAGGGCACACCGCCCCACCCAACTGCCTGGCCTGCCTCCCGCAGCGGGGGACACTGGCTGAGGGGGTTAATGCCTCTGGAACGAGTTTTTGGCATGGTGGCATGCATGGTATGAATCCTAAAATATGCACTATAAGCGAGGCAAACCCTTTATATGGGTAGTATGGAAGTATATATGAAAAAGTCAAGAGATATTTTTGAGGGCAGGGAACAGGTATATTATATACCCACTTATAATACATCGTTTTCATTGTATGATCACGATAGCATTATTTACTCCAATATCAAGCAGTTGTCAAGTATTTTTATTCGCTTGCCCCCCTCTTTGTTTATATAGTCGAAACCTTTGCATAATCCCTCTTGATCTAAAGACGATGGGCTTTTTTCAAGATGGAATTAAATCTCCGTTTGGCTCTTGCTCTCCCTTTTTTTGAACCACAAAGCAGAGAAGCTCAAAGCTCAAAGCTCAAAGGTAAAAGCGAATGAGCTGATACCATAGAAGATCAAAGCTCCCAGTGAAATAGGCTCCGCTGTCATGTCCATGAATTTCACGGGGCGAGGCGAAGGAAAGTCTGTATGTCCGGCGGGTTAAACGCCGGACATACAGACTTTCGCCTCAGGGGCAGTCCTCGCATTGTGTACCTTGTACCTTCGTGGTTTACCCACTTAAATCCCGAAGGGCTATTTAACCGGGGTTTACCCCGTGAAACAGACCGCAGGGTTCCCTGACGAAGACAGGGGTTTAACCGGGGTTCAAACAAAGTGAATAAGTCAACGAATTCAAGTAGGTCCCCACTTTCACACCTACTCATTGACATTACCCTGAAATAGATACAAGGCAGAGGCTATATCTACAGCATCTCTTCAAGACTCCGGCCCGAGTTTTCTTATCCTGATCTTTTGATTGTCAATTATG
>JAWOBA010000137.1:0-6537 GCA_046498285.1 Desulfatiglandales bacterium
TGCAAGAGCATTACAATTCAGAGATGAAATTATCGGTGAGCGTAAACTTGTGACATCTAATTACATTTTGGATGAATTGTATACACTGCTCTTGATGAATATAGGTTTTCAACCAACCGTTAAGTATAAGGAAAAACGTAACTATTCAGGTTTTTAGGTTGAAGACTGAAGGCTGAAGTGTTTTAACCAACTCGTAATGATTGAATCAAACCATTCAAAACTTTCTCCGTTTCGATTACCGCAGGTTCAATGAGAGAAAAATCATCGTTGAGCAAGAAGCCCAAACGTTGAGATAAACTTATTTGATAATGAAGTTCTCTCAATGAGCCGAACGCTATGTAAAGAAAACGTAGGTAATCGGCCTGACTATCCCGTGCGCATCCTTCAACAATGTTCGAAGGGACAGAAATTGCTGCCCGCCTCATTTGAGCAGTCAGGCCATACAGCTCTTCCCTGGGAAAACTTCCGGACACCCTGTAGACCAATAATGCCAATTCATCAGCCAGCTCAAAAGCGCGGAGTTTTGTGTGATCACGCATGTTTTATTCCTATCAGGCTTCTACCTTCAGCCTATCTACCTGGGTAGTAACCGAAAAACTTGATATACTTACAGCGGAACATGTTCTTGATGTCATTTGGATCGATCAGAATCTTTCCAGAAAAAGCTGGGATGTTTTTGAGCAGTATAATGTTGACAAACGATGGTCATTTACTGATTGCACCTCTTACGTTGTAATGAAGGATTTTGGCATTACCGAGGTTTTTGCATTTGACCATCATTTTGAACAGATGGGTTTTATACGTCTACCTTCTTTACCCATTTAACTCCTCATCCCGAATAACCAATAACCATTACCTTCTCTCCCACACCGCAACACCTCAACACCTCAACATCATTTCTTATCTCTTTGAAACTGGGTTTTACGCAAGGCATTGAGCTGGTTGGAAATTTCGAAAATGTTGCTTCGCAATTCATCAAAAACTTCACGATCGATATACTGCAAATCCATTGCCAGGTAAAAATGGCTCAGCAATTCCATTAAGCTCCCGTATGCTATTGCAGTAAAATGTGACTGTTCTTTAGGGGAAATCCTTGATGTCCCTTCTGTTTACCCTGTTAAATAAGATTTGATCCTCTTTTTTAAAAACATCTTGCCATGGTATGACTTTAAATACTTTTCCCGTTTCGTTGCGTCCTTCTGGTTGAGACATGCCTCATAGTAGATTAGCCTAAATGGACGCCGGTCTTTTGTAGCTTCGACCTGACCTTTATTGTGCTGCTCAAATCTTAGCTTGAGGTTTTTTGTATACCCCATATAGAAGTTGTTATCTTTCATACTTTGTAGAACGTAAATATAGTGCACTCCAACCTCAAGCTATTTAACAGGGCAGGGATTTGCCGGGACAGAAATTGCAGCGCGCCGGATCTGATCTACTAGCGAATAGGTTTCTGTTTTTGGAAACCTTCCAGTTACATTATAAACCTGAACAACCAGCCTGCGGGCATTTTGCCAGACATGTAGCTTCTCAAAACCATATGTATGTTTTCCCACTTTCTCCAATCACCTCCTAAACACCTAAACAACTAAACAACTCAACAACTCAACAACTCAACAACTCAACATTTTTTAATAACGCTTCTACACATAAACAACTCAACATCTCAACAACTAAACAACTCAACATTTTCTAATGCGCCTCAACATTATTCAATAACAACTCAACAACTAAACAACTCAACCCCTCAACAGCCTTTACTGAGCAACTCAACATTCTTTAATGACATTTTTGAAATTTTGCCAGACCAGTTCTTTCACCCAAGGCCAGGGCTTATCACCCCACCCTTTTTATTTGACAACGAACTTCTTTTGAACTATACTTTTAAAAGAATAAATTCCAAAGGAGGAGGTTATGGGCACGAGAAGACAGACATCAATTAAGGTTGACCCTATAGCTTGGAATGCGGCCAAAGTTATTTTTAAAGAGTACAATTTAACAGTAACGGACGCTATTAATATTTTTCTGAACCGTGTACGAATTGAGGGAGGATTACCTTTTCCGGTAAAAGTACCGTCAGAAAGATTGAGAAAAGCTATGGGAGAGGCTAATATTAATGATTTAGTTAGATATGATAGCATTGAAGATATGATGAACGATTTGAAATCATGAAATTTGGTCTGGCAAGAACAAAAAGATTTAAGAAATCTTTCAAGAAACTTCACCTAAAAGATAATGATGAAGTTATCTATATCGATATAGTTTCGAAGGTTTTAAACGGCATTGCTTTGGACGAAAAGCATAAGGATCATTTTTTGAAAGGCAGTTTTGGGCAATATAAAGAATGCCACTTAAAACCAGATCTGTTACTTATCTACAGAGTCTATAGAGATGAGGTTCAGCTTATTGATATTGGGTCTCACAGCGATCTATTTGAATAAAAGCAGCCAAATCAACTGTTCTCGAAGTGAATCTTCCAACCCTCCAACCTTTCGTCCCCTCTTCCCTTCTTTGACACCTCAATAATATCGAGGTACTGAATTACAAATGGACGTCCCGCATTTACGCACCCAGAGCTTGCCTGCGTATAAATCAGCCATGGAAGCCGTGGTCGCGGTAGTCGTCAACTCAAAAATATCTTCAGCAGCCTTGCACAGACGTCTCTCCTCACACGGGAAAACCGTACCCCGAAGCACCAGGTTCGGCTCAATTTTGATCACGGTTTGAGCGCTCCTCACAAGGAGTCTCACAACGTGGTCGGTATTGACCAGCCGGTTTTCTTGTACACTGGATTGCGGAATTCTCCCTCGGATACCATTTGCAACGCCATTCAAGGCTGAGCTGATGTCTGTAAGAGCCGCGTTTCTGGGCTGAAGAGGCAGCCACACCAGATCAATATCAATGGATAACCGGGGCATGTCGCGCACAAAGAGGTTGATTGCCGTGCCTCCCTTCAGAGCGAAACGCTTTTCACTCGCTATGCAGGGTATCACCCGCAATATCAGCCTGACCTGATGGAAATACGGACTGTTCTTCATCTCCTTTCCATGGGTCCCGGCTCAGCGTAAAAGGATGCGGGCACGGTTATTCCATACTTTCCTTCCAGACGTCCTCCCTTGACAATCATCCGCTTTCCCTTTCCCAGGTTGACCCTGGACGGTTCAAGGCGGTTCAGCCAGGCATGATTGCTCTTTTCAGCAAGGTATAGGAACAATCGCTTGACCTTCACAGAAAGACACTTCTCGAGCAGCGTCTGGACCAGGTCAGGGCGAAGCGTGGCCAGACCCTCCATCAACAGTCCGGCCTCCTCAAAGGACTCCCTGGTCGGCACGAAATATAGCATCTCCATCATGGACCGTTCCGGAGCCGATAACCTGATGGAAAACGTCCCCATCTCCTTTTGCGTCAATCCGACGCCGGTTGGCTCATCGAATAATCCGGCAGTGGTGTAACGCAGTTGAATTCCCCAGTCGTTTTGACAAAACCACGCTGGGAGACGGGTCCCGGGAAGGCCGAACAGGGACAGGGTTTCACCCTTTCCCAGGGGCAGAAAATGGGCATATCCCTGGAGTTGCAGCGCTGTCTTGTCCGACACCTGGACAGACAGGCCCAACTGGCTTTGAATAGCGTACAGCCCTCCGCTCCACTCGACCACATCGCCGGCCCGGGCAAAAGCCCCCGGCCGATTCGGCGTACCCAACCGCTTTTCTCATATTCATGCACCAGTTGCTGATAGGCCCCCATGGATTTCAGCCATGAGGCTACCGCCACAGTGCCATAGGGCCACAGCTGAAGCAGATGGTTTAATATATTTCTTTTTTGACCAGTCATGCTTGTCTTTTTAGCATGAAAATAAACCCCGCGCAAGACCTGAACCCCAGACTTTGATCATGTCGAGCACCGGTGAGTCATGTGACTACGGCGGTGAGCCATGCGCGATGAGCTGTTAAAAGAACCTGGGCCTTTTCGGGGCTAATGAGGGATCATTAACAGGGCGGGATTTGCACATACAGAACGTCACGCTCGTCTGATTTGATCCGTCAACGAGTATTTTTCCTCTGCAGGCCAGGCCCTGCTCATTTCAAATATTGCCATCGACAAGGCATAGGCTCTTTTAGATACGCGAAGATCCTTCGCCGATTCTATCTGCTCGCTCACGCTTTCACCTCATCCCCGGACTTCTGATCTCTGACATCAGACCTCCCTGCCCTGTGAAATAGACGAAGTCTCAGCGCAGCGGATTTCACTGGGGTGACCTCTGACCTCAGCCATCCGCTCTCTGTTTCTTCGAAACATCAATTGCCTTCTCATAAATTGCCATCAACATCTCATAATTCCGCTCCGCCGTGTACTTCCCCTCAAACGCCCGCTGCGCCTTTCCTTTCGTGGTTTTTCCTTTTTCGCCTATGACCCTGCCTCCGCATAGAATAAGCCACCAAGCCACACACTATACAACATCACCCCTTCGCCCGCCCGCCTCGCCTGAGCCCGCCCGGCGAACGCCTGAGGCGACGCCGATGGCGGACGGGCGAGAGCGATGGCGGGCAGGCCTGCCCCGCCTCGCCCCGTTGAACCGGGTACCCTTCAGGGTGTTCAACTGGGGTAACTCCGGAAGATGGTACTGGGGTGCCTTCGTGGTTCAAAAATAATTTTCAAGATTCAAGACGCGACCCCCAAAGCCTTATTGATTCTATTGGGCCTTGCCATGATCTTAATTTACCAGGAAATATGTTACTCATTTAGCTAAGTATAATATGTTTAAGTTTGACCCTGAATCTTCCTGGGTATCAATCACTTGTAATAAAAAATTAGATATTGTATTATTCTCCTATGCCCACGGTCATGAAAATAGGTTCCTTTAGATTTCATTTCTATTCAGATGAAGGAAATGAACCACCACATATTCATGTCGCCACTTCGGATGGCGAGTGTAAATTTTGGCTTCAACCGGTTCGATTGGCAAGAAATAAAGGTGTACCACCATTAAGCATTAGAAAAATAGAAAAAATTGTATTTGAAAATCAGCTTCTTTTAATGGGAAAATATAATGAATTCCAAGATAGATAAAATGGAAATTGGAGAACCTACCGCAATTAAAGCCTGGGCGGAAGGTAGAACGATTTATATCGAACTAACGGATAGCCGCATTATTGGATTTCCGGCGGATCGATTTAAAATTCTATCAAAAGCTACAGATGAGCAGCTCAAGGAAGTCAAAATAAGGCTGGATGGATTTGCATTGCGCTGGGAATCTCTTGATGAAGACATTACAGTCCCAGGTATCGTAGCAGGCAATTTCCAATTGCCCTCTCAAATGGCATCATAAATCCACAACCTAATTCACGGTGTAACGCCCCTCCTCACCTGAGCTTGCAATAGCGGGAAGGTGGCGGGCGGGCCTCACATTGGCAAGCATGTGTGCGTAATCTCTGCCCCGCCTGCCCAATGGAATCTATCTTTTTCCCCTATTCCATCGGGGTGAAATTCTCGACTCGGCGGGACTATTCCTCTGGGGTATGCCTGTCGAAGATGCCGCAACGCGGTGCCCCTCCGTGTCCCGTGAAATTTTTATCCCGCCTGCTCAGGCTGTTGAAGATGCCGCTTTTGTGCCCAGTGAAATCCTTCTTTCTGTTTAACCGGGGTTTAATTGGGCTTTAACTGGGGGTATGACCGGAAAGCGGTAAAGATTATGCAATCAAACGCCGACGTGACATGTGGAGGAGCTTTTTTCATAGAGCCATCAATGGCGAATTACCCAAAACTGGTAGTACCGGAAATGGGTAGGATCGAAATAAGTGGAGCCCCACGGGCAAGCTACGTGGCAGCACTTTTTTCGCCGATTCGCTTCGCGACCGGCGGGGCTTAGTGGTGCGACATCCCGACTATAGACGCATTCATCCACGGCTAAAGCCGTGGCTTTCTGGAGTCGGGGTCAACCTAGCCAACCACGTCGCTAACATTTTCTCCTGCCGGTTACATGATACCAGGCACCAGGGTATTCTATACGAAGAGGCCTAACCATAAAAAACTAAGTAGCAAGGAGACCTTTGCATAACCCCTTTTGATCTAAAGACGATGGGCTTTTTATCAGTTCCCTCCGGGGCGTAGGCCCTCCCTTCCGGGACGGAGTCCCCTCCAGGACGGAGTCGGGCCGGAGGCCGAGGCTCCCGGGTTGGTCTTTTCAGCAACGTATCCATGGGGGAGTTTTGCCCTCTCCGAGCGGGAGGCTCTCCCTTCCGGGGCGGAGTCCCCTTCAGGACGGAGTCGAGCCGGAAGCCACCAGGAAAAATAATCACTCTTTAAAATGGAATTCTATTGTGGAATATATGCTACAATATTTTGGTAATAAGTTATTTAATTCTCAGATGAAGTGCACTTACTTTTTGTAAATAAATTTCCAGGACTTACACATATTCTAATCTTAATTTATGATGGTTGAAATTATTTTAACCCGTTCATTTGCTCTAATAATATTTGAAGTATATGCAGGAATAATAATCGATTGACCTGTGTACAGTACATTCGATTTTCCATTGATTA
>JAWOBA010000232.1:0-11891 GCA_046498285.1 Desulfatiglandales bacterium
CCGAGCAGGGTCAGCACGGAGTTGAACTCACTTGTGCGAACCGCAGCTAAGCGCCTCGAGGAAGATATTAATCTCCTTTTTTTATGTGGAATCTTCCCCGTATTGTGATGCTGGTTCAAAAATACCGATGATACCTCCTTTCTCCTCTGTAAGCCCAACACCCCGGTTTACCTGGCGAACGGGGTTACAGGAATTTCTAAATACCGACACATTTCACTGACCCAAAAACTCTCAAAACGAAATAACGGTAAAACCGGTTGTTGTGTGATATTTTGTTGTTTCTTTTTGGCCCTTGAGAGTGCTTGAGTAATATAGTTTAGTGGTGACATAGCCTTGAGTAATCAGCGGCAACTATAATTCCCTTCCTACGACAATTAACCTCATACTCTTACTCAGTAGACTGATGTTTTTTTCTCTTTCGGTAATAAAAGCTGTCGCAGTCTATCAGTAACATTCTGAATATCCTGGACACGCTTTGTATCCAGCGGAATGCTTCGTTCCTTACCCTTACCGAAGTCAATCTTTTTGAGATCAATACTGCGCACCCGCCGGTTGAAGGCCGTATGATACCAGGTAACCAGGTTGTTGGTGTCGTGACAGGATGTCCAGACCGTATCAGCGGGCAAATTGTCGTCTTGATGTCGAGCAGAACCTTCTCCCTGCCTGGCGCCGACATTCAAGCTATCCATGATTTGGTTTCAGCTTTCCTCATGAGTCCTCCTTGCTGTTATTTCGTAAATATTTACTGCAAAAAGCATATACAATTTTGTGGCATATAGCCTCTATTCCATTATACACAGTATTATGCAAAAGTGCTTATAGAAAAAATCCCCTGTCTTCATTGGGTTCAGGTCTCAACATTTGAAAGTCTATCGTGGTAATGTTAAAGATTAGATATCTCTCCCCTTCTCGTGTAATGTACACTCATCAGCCGCGCGACTTTTTTTTCGGCTGAATGAGCCTGGTGTACGCCCGGCATGGGCGTAAACTAATGGGGTGAAAGTCCCTTGTATGTGAATCCGGTTACTATGTTGAACATAGTAACAAAAGTACTAGCCGAAGGCAAGGACGGAACCATGGAAGACTGTCCGGAGGAAGCCACAGGCACAGCCATAAGCTGAAGAGGTCCCTGGCATCTGGTACGAACACTGGCTACTCAGACAGGAATGACCAATGAATGGCTCAAGGATCAAGTGCTTCTATCTGTCAATCAGCTGTGGGTGAAGATACATTATCCAGGTGCAGCCCGATATGCCCTGTGAAACGCCTGGTGCGGACCCACATGCCGGGTGTTGTGCGGCTGGAGGTTAAGACACCCGGCTACCCCATCAGGATAAGATTTTAATTCTTTATAAAGATTTGTGTAAAACCAGATGAATGATTTGTTTTTGAATAGTAAATTCTTTTGGGCTTAAAACATCAATAACAACACTGCCCTTTATGGAGATCATTCGTTGAAAACGATTGTCGGCCACCCAAAAAGTCTTATCACCAATATCTGGTACAATATCTACCCTTGAGACGGACTCAAAACCTTTTTGCATCTTGTTAAATTCTCTGCGTGCTTGCTCAGGATCATTGTACACATAAACGATATAGGTGAGAAATTTTAGAAAATTCGATTTTGATCTGATAGTACAATTATACGGGTGTATCTTATAGATTTTTTCCTGGAGATCCTCAGGGGAAACCATGATATCGCTGGTATTTTTCTGAAGATCATCAGGAGAAACACCCAAAATAGTTGCGGCATTTTCAAGCGTAATGCCTTTACAGCGGCCGGTAGAGACTGTCTCTGCTACTGAGATCTTAGAGTTAGCACACAATATCCCCAAATAAATAAAGAGAATCGAAATTGTCGTGAGTCGCAATAATTGCTTGAGTTCCATAATATCTCCAATCTTCTAATAATCAAGTTCACGTTCCGCTTTATGGAGTGCTGGATCGAGATATACAGTTGAACGTTTTGATAATGTTGATGTAATGTCATCTCCTAAAAATAATAAATAATATTTTAACATCAAAATGTTTAAATGTCCACATTTCAAGCGAATGCCAGGCTGATCGACGGTAATGGTGCGTAGTGGAATCGCTGTACAACGAAGCGCCTTGCTGGACGCAAACGCGTTAAGCGTGTTCCGCCTCCTTGCACCGCGCTGTTATATTGATGCTTGGTGCAATGTTTGCCTGTCAATGTAAATGGAACCCTTGGCTTGTCATTTCAGCTGCTAGATACCTTTTATAGATGCCGGCATTGAGCGGATAATCCCAACATCCCATTCGATGAAAGAGATTTCCACCAAATCCTTTTTTAAATCGGTACAATCCATAAAGTGGATGCGCATGATCCGGTTTCGGCGCAACTCCAAACATATCATATTCTGTGCAACCTCTATTTTTAGCCCTTTTGATCGCATGCCATTGCAAAGAATATGTAGGCATATAGTTTCTCTTCATCGAGGAAGAGGCACCATAGAGGTAAGTAGCCCTTTGGCCCGAGAAAACTAAAAACATAGCAGCAAGAGGAATATTATTAATTTCTGCAATTAACAACTCAACTTCTGCTGGGGATTTTGCGTCGCTGATTTTTGTTGCCAGTACAGCATGAAAATATTCAATAGTATGGAGATACATGCCATTTCTTGTGCAGGTTTCTTCATATAACTTATACCAGATGTCTAAATCATGAATATCCGCCCGTCTTACCTTAACACCTTTCCGTTGTGACAGATTCACGTTATATCTGGTTTTGGGCTTCATTTCGTTTAGTAATTGATCTACATCTTTTTTCAGATCAAGAAAAATGGTGTCCGAAGGAAGGATATTGGTATTAGCCTTTTTTAAATTCCATTTTTGTGTCTCGAAGTTCAAGCGGATTTCTTGATTTACCTTCGACGGCGGTCCGATCCAATCACCATTCTCGTTAAAGTAGAAATCATCTTTAGCCCACGGTGACTGCCACAATAAATCATATCGTAGCATTAGGCATTTTGGAGGTAAGTAGGGCAACAATGATTCAGATAGTTCCTCAAGAAATAACCCCTGATTTTCTTCGCCCGGTTTTATTGTTGGGCCATAGGGCACATAGCCAATTTTATAATTATGGTCGATACTTGGAAAGAGTATCAATAAATCATCAAGGATATAGTCTTGACGGATCGATGTGGCATATAAATCAGAGGCGTTAACTTTAACATCAAATGCTTTTGAGCCAATGCCGTGTTTCTGTTTAACTTGTGCCCAGAATGCCGTCTGCTGCAGGATTGATGTTTTGTTTAGATTTTTTATTGCTTTGCTTTTAACCTGTATTTTCATTTGTTTTTTTCTAAAAAGAGAGAATATTTATTTTTGATCTTTACCGGGTAGATCAGGGGCCTCTCACTCCTTTCTCCCCTAAGAATTCTGGGTGATATTTCCCATTACAGGACTCAAGTATCCCAAAGATATACCCTTTATGGCAATCCTCTCATGAGCATTGTATTCTCCTCATCAGTGTTGCGATACTAATTAACAGGCCGCCACAATCCTCCACAAGGAATGGAAATCACATACCGACCATAAAGGCCGTGTCCTATTGCATTCTTTTATTACTTCGGTTCTCCCTGTATTTTCGTAAAGGGATATTTGCCGGATGTGTGCTCCCTTTAGGGTCGAGCACATCTTCAACCAGTATCCACCTCATTACAAGAAGGCATTCGCTTTTTCCAGCATCTCAGTTTCGCATCCCGAACAGTGTGACTTCCTTTCAAAAAAACGGTTTTTCACCCAATATGAGACCTTTGAAAAGCCTGGCGATTTTCAGAATTTCACGTTGTTTACCATAAATCACAAAGCCACAAGGTACACAAAGCAAGGACTGCCCCTTAGGCGAAACTATGTCCCTCAGATCCCGATTTATCGGGGCCTGCGGGTTCCCCCACTGATACGTTACGAAAAGACAGCACCCTTCTCTCCGAGCGGGAGCTGAAGAAGTGTCGACCCTCTTTAGGAAAATATGAGTTCTGCAAAGTTCTCCCATAGTCAGGGGTAGTGGGCACGGGTTATAGCCAGTGTTGAACTTGAAGGCAGCAAATGCTAAACTCCCAGCTCTCTTTTGGTAGACTCCAATTGTCCCTGAGCGAATTCCCATCGTGCTATCAATTCTTTTATCTTTTCACTTACTTCCCTGTATTCATTCAGAAATAAAGGACTCTTATAATTATCTGCGAAAACTGCTGGGTCTGAAAGAATGGCCTCCAGTTCTCTTTGCCTTTTTTCCAAATCAGAAATTCTCTCCTCTAACACCAGTAGTTTATCCTCAATGGGTTTAAGGTTTTTTCTGATTACGTGGCGTTTTTCTGCCGCTTCCTTTTTTTGTAGCTTTCGAGACCTTTTATCTTTCCTGACTACTACCTGATCCTGTATCTTCTCATGGTTTTCAGATGAAGTCCTGGCAATTCTTTCCAAATGATCATAGTATTCAGTAAGGTTGCCAGGGTATTCTTCAATGGTTTCTTTGTATATATTCCAAATCTTTGTTGCCAATCTATTTACAAAGGACTGATTATGAGAAATAAAAATTAAAGTCCCTTTGTAGTCGACTAAAGAATCTATTAAAATTTCCGATGATATAAGATCAAGGTGGTTGGTCGGTTCATCAAGCAACATAAGATTACCCGGTTTTACAAGCAATTTCGCAAGCGATACCCTGGCCTTCTCTCCGCCTGAAAGTACGGCTATTGACTTATCTACATCATCGCGTGAAAAGAGAAAGGCACCACATACAGTCCTTGCAAACCCTATTGTTTCATTGGGGGCAGCCAGGCTTACCTCCTCAACTACTGTCTTTCTAGGGTCGAGCATATCGTGGTGATGCTGAGCAAAGTAACACTTGGTTACTTTATGGCCTAGCGTTATCGTGCCACGGTCAGGTTGAATCTCCCCTGCTATCATCCTGAGTAAGGTTGTTTTACCAGCACCGTTTGGCCCTATAATGGCTATTCTTTCACCCCTGAATACCGTGAGATTGATATTAGTATAAACGATTGTATTATCAAAACCCTTTGAAACCTCTTTGATCGTTACCACATCTCTCCCACTTCTTGGAACAGCAGGAAAAGAAAAATGGATGGTTTTTTGAGGATTATACGATTCAACTAGTTCCATTTTTTTGATTAATTTAATCTTGCTTTGTGCTTGCCTGGCCTTTGAGGCTTTATAGCGAAACCTTTCAATAAATCTCTCGGCCTCTTTTATTTTCTGCTCCTGGTTTCTGAGTTGTCGCAGGCGTATTGATTTTTCTTCTTCTCTGGTTTTTCGGTAAAAATCATAATTCCCGCTGTAGCTTTTCAAACCCTCTGGCTCAAAACTGATGGTTCGATTTATTTGTCTATTTAAAAAATCTTTATCATGAGATACTAAAACTATGGCGCCTTTATAAGTTTGAAGGAACTGATCTAGCCAATGTACAGAAGGGATATCAAGATGATTGGTCGGTTCGTCCAGCAAGAGGAGCTCTGGTCTCTGATAGAGCAGACTCCCTAGCACTATCCTCATTTTCCATCCTTCACTAAGGGAGGAACATAAAATATCAAGATCCTCGGATTGAAAACCGAGACCTGAGAGGATTTTTTCGGCCTCATGTGCAGGATATTGGCTATCCAGATAAGCTAGCTTCTGGTGTAGTTCTGCAAGCTCCCCTGCCAGTTTTAGTTGACTGCCTTTGCCCTTACTATTTTTCACAGACCCTTCTATCCTAATTATCTCATCTCTCAACTTCATTCTTCCTGGTATAGAATCCAGAACAGATTGGAGAACATTGCCAGATAAAGCAGTACGAACATCTTGGGGCAGATACCCTATTCGTATCCCCTTTTTTTTCTGAATCTCCCCGGTATCCGGAAACATTTCGCCACTTATCAGCCGCAGCAATGTTGTTTTACCTGATCCATTAGGGCCTACAAGGCCAATCCTATCTCCAGGCTCGATCTGAAGCCCGACTTCATGAAAAAGGTTTTTTCCTAAAAAGCCAATGGAAAGATTAGAGATAACTACAAGGCTCATGAGTCATATCTGTTTCTGTATTTGTTGGATTTATTGTGTTTGTTGGGTTAATAACAAATGACAACTGACCAATGACAATATTCCTACTTTCGCCAGTATGCGGGGGCAAACATAATGATAACGGTGTATATCTCAAGACGTCCAAGAATCATGCAAAAGACCAGAACCCATTTTCCTATATCAGGAATAGGAAGATAATTATTTACTGGTCCAACGATACCAAATCCTGGTCCGACATTGCCAATTGTGGCAGCTACTGAGGCAAATGATGTTGTAATATCCAACCCCAGTAGGGATATTATTATTACAGCAAGAAGAAAAACACCGAGATAAAGAATAAAAAACCCCCAAATGCTGTTCAATACCTCTGCTGGAACCGGCTTGCCACCAAGCTTTATAGATCTTACAGCATGGGGATGAATAAATTTAAAAATCTCTTGGTAGCCATATTTGACAAGCAATATAATTCTTATTATCTTTATCCCTCCCCCAGTAGATCCTGCCATTGCCCCGATAAACATACATAAGAGAATAATAATCTGCGATAGAGATGGCCATGTTTCATAATTGGCCGTTATAAAACCGGTTGTTGTGATTATGGATATAACCTGAAAGGCAGCAAGACGTAATGCATGGCTGATGGTAGAATAAACTGTCTCATATATATTAAAGGTTACCAAAGCTATCAGGATTAATACGATAAGAAGGAGGGTACGACATTCTGGATCCCTGCCAAATACCTTAAAATCTCCTTTTAAAAATTTAAAATGGAGGGAAAAATTTATTCCAGCCAGTATCATAAAAAAGGTAATAACAGTATCAAAATATGCATTGTTATACTGGGCGATACTCCCATTCTGGGTGCTAAATCCTCCGGTTGGCATAGTACAAAAGGCATGACAAATAGAATCAAAAAGAGGCATCCCGCCCATAAATAAAAGTCCTATTTCAAGAACGGTAAAAAGGAGATAAACCTTCCACAGGATCTTTGCAGTCTCTGATATTCGAGGTTGTAATTTATCCACTACGGGACTTGGGACCTCAGCTTTATAAAGTTGCATACCTCCCACTCCTAAAAATGGGAGAATGGCAATAGAAAGCACAATAATCCCCATCCCTCCCAACCATTGGGTTTGGCTCCTCCAGAATAATATCCCCTTGGGGAGAGATTCGATGTTGTCAAGAATAGTAGCCCCAGTAGTAGTAAAACCAGATATGGATTCAAAATAGGCATTCGTTAGTGTGCCTATTGAGCCGGAAAACAAAAAAGGCAAAGAGCCAAAAAAACCAGCAGTTAACCAACCAAAGGTAACAATAGCCATACTCTCCCTTTGCCTTAGAGACGCATAATTAACTTTCCCAATAAGAAAGAAAAGGGTAATACCAGTACCTGATGAGATAATAAAAGAATACAGGAGAGGAAAAAAGCTTCCATCGGAATAAATGAGGGATATGCTGAGAGGCGCAAGCATGGAAAGACCGAGGAAGAAATTAAGGATTCCAATCAGTCGGAAGATCTGACGATAACGCATTAAAAGAATTCCAGTTTAACAGTAAACAATTTTTGAATTTTTGCTATAGCCCCTTTTAGGGCAAATATTATTAAATGATCATGGGGCTTGATCATATTGTGTCCTCGAGGAATGATAACCTCTTCTCCCCTTACAATTGCACCAATAATAGCCTCTTTGGGAAATTTTATCTTGGATATAGGAATATTTACAATATCAGATGTCTCTAATGCCTCGACTTCTATAGCCTCTGCACCTTCTCCTTTCAGGGGTGCTACGCATATCACCTTTCCTTTCCTGATATATTGGAGGATTGCCCTAATTGCAGAAAGTCTTGGGCTTACCACTGTATCAATTCCGATTGCAGAGAGAAGAGGAATATAATTAAGATTTCCTATCCTGGTTACCGTCTTTTTTGCGCCAAGGGCCTTACCCAGTAAAGAAATAAGGACATTGTTTTCATCATCCCCAGTAATTACAACCATAATATCCACATTAGCTATATTCTCCTCCAATAGAAACTCCCGGTCGGTGCCATTACCATTTAAAACAACCGTCTTTTTTAGTTTCTCCGCCAGCTCGAGACATCTCTGACCATCTTTCTCGATGATCTTGGTACTGATATTCATAGTATCGAGTGATTTTGCTAAGGCAAGGCCAGTTTCACCGCCACCAACAATGATAATCCGCCCCAATCCTTCTTCTCTGACATTCATTAGGTGGAATAGATTTGCCGTGTTCTCTTTGTGGATAACACAATATATCAAATCATTTGGTTGGATTGTATCATGTCCACTTGGTATGATAATTTTTTCTCCCCTTACAATCACCCCAACAAGTATTATATGCTCAAAATCAACAAACGAGGAGAGCTTTCGCCCAACCAAAGGAGAATCATTTTTTATTGTTATGCCAATAAGCTTAATTTTGCCATCAACAAAATCTATTACTTCAGAGGCCTCCGGTATCTCTATAAGCCTAAGCATAGAGGATACCATCTCGGACTGGGGATTGATAATCAAATCAATATTCAGGAAATCCTGTTTAAATATCTCCATATGTTTCATATAATTTGAATTTTTTACCCTGGCTATCTTGGTTATATAATCGGTTAAATATTGAGCATATAAACAGGTTATTAGATTTGCTTCATCATTATCAGTAGCTGCCACAAGCATATCACTTTCCTTAATGCCTGCCTCATTTAATATCGAAGGATTGGTGCCTGATCCCAATATAGCCTGGACATCTATGACTTTTTGAACCTCTTGAATTTTATCAGGATCTTTTTCAACTAAAACCACATCTTGATTTTCTTCAGATAGTCTCTGGGCAATATGAAAACCAACTTCACCAGCACCTATGATAATAATCTTCATTTTTTTGTTTCCCTCACCACTAAAGTACGCTGGACATTTCTTTGTTATGCTAAGGCTATTTTGAGTTTTAAAAGAGCCCAGCTTAAAAGTCAATATATAATAAATTGGATCATTATCCCGATACCATCGGGATTACTATAGTGAATAATAGTCTAAGGTGAAGGTGGGGAGTTTTTAGAAAAATTGCTTTCTGCCTGGCTTAAATAGTGCATGATAACGTGATAAAATATTATCTTCTGTAGGGGACAGACAAACAGAACAAGCAAGGGAAAAAAGAAAGCCATGGTTAAAACAATTTTTGTTGGGTAGCATTTTCTTTTATATGTGAACTCAAGCCAAAATGGATATAGGCAAGCCTGGTAGCTACTCTTCCTTTTGGCGTACGATTTATGTAACCACTTTGTATTAAAAAGGGTTCATAAACCTCTTCCAGTGTATCTTTTTCTTCGCACAAGGCAGATGATAAGGTTTCAATCCCTATCGGACCTCCGCCAAATTTTTCGATTATCGTCAGCATGATTTGCCTATCCATTTTATCCAGACCCTTTCTATCTACCTCCAAAATATCTAAAGCCTTTTCCGCCACTGAATGGGTAATCACCCCTTTGGCCTTAATTTGTGCATAATCTCTTACTCTCTTTAGCAACCTATTAGCTATTCTTGGTGTTCCTCTTGATCTTGTTGCAATTTCAAGAGCGCCTTCTTCAGCAAGCTGAATATCAAGAAGTTTTGCAGTTCTGGAAACAATCTGTTGTAATTCCTCAGGCTTATAAAATTCCAACCGCGAAATAACACCAAACCTGTCTCTTAAAGGAGGTGTAAGCAGGCCTGTTCTTGTGGTAGCTCCGACTAAGGTAAATGGCGGGATGGAGAGTTTCACTGTCCTGGCTGATGGTCCTTGACCAATAATGATATCTAGTTTGAAATCCTCCAAGGCAGGGTAAAGTATCTCTTCCACTACATGATTCATTCTATGTATCTCATCAACAAAGAGAACATCCCTGGGTGCTAAGGATGTTAATATAGCTGCTAAATCACCCGGCCTATCTAAAACTGGTCCCGAGGTAGTTTTTATATTTACACCAAGCTCATTAGCTATGATATTGGCTAGGGTGGTTTTTCCAAGACCAGGACTACCATGAAAAAGAACATGGTCCAATGCCTCTAATCGTTCCTTTGCTGCCTCTATAAAGATTCTGAGATTTCTTTTAACATCCTCTTGCCCGACAAACATATCCAATGTAAATGGTCTAATGCTGACTTCTGCCGGGGCTTCATCTATAGTAGGTTTTGGATCCGTTATTCGTTCTTCCATGATTGCCATGTATCAATATTTAATTGTTGTTTGTATTCAGGTACATTATTTTTATCTAAAAATGATAAAAGAGTAAAAAGTCTTTTGCGAACGATTTTAGCCACTTTTGGAAATAGATTCAGGAAATGCTGAGCGTTTAAAAGTTCAGCCGGCCCGCCTCGCCTGAGCGTGAGTGATGGCGGGCGGGTTTGAGACATTTAAGCCGAGTTTTTTCGATTAGCGAAGTATCTCATGAATCCCAAAATGGTCATTATGAGCGAGTAAAATGACTTCCAACGAAGTCGTTTTATCTGCATGTTGCGCTTGTATTATTATTTATTGATATCAGTGATTATTTTTACTTTTCTTCACTTCATCGAGTTCGTTGCTCATTGGATGACGCTTGGGGCATAAATTAGCTTTTTATGAAACCATCAAAAATGTATTGCATGATAAAAATGAAAACTATTTTATGCCCAAATAATTATTTATGTTCAATTTTTGAGCGGACAGATGGCAATCCCAATTTATCTGGGATAACATTACCGTGTTCTTCCGCTTGCCAAATCCTGCAACGCCTCTTTAAGTAATGTGTCTATATTGATATCATTATCATTACGTAATATATTTTCTATCACTCTCTTTGCAGACCTGTTAGTGTAGCCAAGGTTGATGAGCGCTGATAGGGCATCATTGAACATTTCTTTATTTCTTATTTGTACTTCCTCTCGTGGACGTACCTCTATGCCTTTGAAAATATCAGATACTCTTTCTTTTAACTCTAGGGTTATTCTCTGAGAGGTTTTTTTGCCAACTCCTGGAATAGCACAAATCTTTTCAGAATCATCGCCCATAATGGCACCGAGTAATTCCTCAATTCCAATACCTGAAAGAATGTTTAAGGCCAATTTAGGGCCGATTCCAGATACAGAGATAAGCAGTAAAAAGATCTCTTTTTCTGTCTCTGTATGAAAACCAAAAAGCTGAAGCATATCTTCCCGGACATGTGTATAAACGTGCAAACTGACCTTTTCCTTCTCATCCGGGAGTTGGTAAAAGGTGGATAAAGGAATATAAATATGATATCCAACGCCAGCAGTGTCAACCACTATCGACTGAGGGCTTTTACTAAATAGTATTCCAGTTAGATGGGCTATCATGTGAAAGTGCCTAAAATGAGCTGAAACTTACCTGCCATAACTGAATCGATGCAGGCAAGTCTGGCGGATAAAAGTACATAAAGCGAGACCTTTGCATAACCCCTCTTGATCTAAAGACGATGGGCTTTTTTTCAGTTCCCTCCGGGGCGTAGGCCCTCCCTTCCGGGGCGGAGTCCCCTCCAGGACGGAGTCGGGCCGGAGGCCGAGGCTCCCGGGTTGGTCTTTTCAGCAACGTATCCATGGGGGAGTTTTGCCCCCTCCGCATTGCCCCGATAAATCGGGGCCTGCGGTTTCCCCCACTGATACGTTACGAAAAGACAGCACCCTTCTCTCCGAGCGGGAGGCTCTCCGAGCCGGAAGCCACCAGTCACTTCAAAAAAGTCCATTGTCTTTTTGGGGATGGTGAAAATCGCCGGGTTTTTCAAAGGTCTCAAAGCAAGTCACACAAGGGCAGGCTTTATGTACTTTACTTAATATTTTCAAACCTTACCCAGTTATGGTGGCA
>JAWOBA010000237.1:0-9097 GCA_046498285.1 Desulfatiglandales bacterium
TCTGGCACTTATGCCTTGTATTAAAGATGCCGCAGCTCCGACACCTGCTATTATCGCTGGTATTGCCATGTCTTATTTATTTATGCAAATATAACAAAAATTAAGGGAAGCTTTTAAATATGCTTGACCCTATACTATATATTTCTACTCTATTTTGAGAGTTGTTTTCTATTGTGTATTCCATGAAGTAACCCGTAGCTCCACTTGACTCAGCCGTACTATTTTTCACATAGAAAGAATATATGCCAGATGTTGGTTGAGCTTCTCTATTAACTTTATCCACTACTACCGTTCTGTCGTTTATCTTCTCTATTATAGTGCCAACGACAGAGTTTTGACCGTTATTAGAAACAAAGAGAACATCTCCAACGCTCATTATAGAATCTATACTTGAGTTGCTGAATGTAATTGTATCTCTACTAGAGTTAGGAGTGTTGGTTGATACGCTAGAGATATTACCAAGACCTTGAGCAGACCTCATATTATAGTTAGCGTCTCCATCTCTTCTTCTTATAAATCCAAAGTAATCCCCTTCTTTTAATATAAACCAATCAGGCTCAATAAACCCTTCATGCAAATCTGTGAACCCATCAAAGCTCCAAGAGTCATCACTCTCTAAGAATATGGTTTTAAAGGTTTTAACAGATGAAGGTTCTACATTAAATATACCAGTTATCTTGGAAGGGTAGTTAGAGCCATAGAAATTGTTTCTCGTATTATTAGAGTAGTGCTTATAAAGTTTACCGCCACAACCTCCTTTCATTAATTATTAAGGCAAAACTGATCATTATATATCAGTATACCATAATGCTTTCGTTCCTTGTATAGCGGATAATTATGAAAATAAACTAATTTTACAATATTAGGCCTTTTTTTCGGCATTCAAAAGCTTATTCAATCGTTCTCCCTCGATGTTTTCCTCTTTGAGAACAAGCGCAGCCCCTTTTTCCAAAACTTTCTTATGCTTGGTAAGGATTCCCCTTGCGACTTCATATTGAGAATCCAGGATTGTCTTGATTTCATTATCGATAACCTGGGCTGTGTGTTCGCTGTAGTCCTTCGCCGAAGACAGTCCCATATCAGGGAATTGTTTTTGAGGTTCTTTGGCAAAATAAATATGGCCTAAGTTAGGACTCATACCATATTCCTTGACCATGCTCCTAGCAATGTCAGTTGCCCTGGAAAGGTCATTGTGTGCACCTGTTGAAACATCCTTAAAGTGTATCTCCTCGGCTGCTCTCCCACCCAATGCTACGGCAATTCTGTTTAAAAGCTCACTTTTACTCATCAAAAAACGATCTCCAGTTGGCACTTGCATGGTATAACCAAGTGCTGCGACGCCCCTGGGTATAATAGAGATTTTTCGGACTGGATCGGTACCCGGCAGGGAAAGCGCAACCAAGGCATGACCTACCTCATGGTAGGCCACGATCTCTCGTTCCTGTTTATTAATGAGGCGGTTTTTCTTTTCGAGCCCGGCAATAATTCGTTCAACGGCTTCCTGAAACTCGGCCATTCCCACATTTTTCTTATTACGGCGTACGGCCAAAAGCGCAGCTTCATTCACCAGGTTGGCGAGATCAGCCCCCACAAACCCTGGGGTCATGCCAGCGATGGTTTCCACGTCAAGATCTCTGCTTACTGTAACGCCTTTCAAGTGGATCTCGAGAATTGCTTCACGACCCTTCTTATCAGGCCGGTCGACAAGGATATGACGATCAAAGCGACCTGGTCTGAGCAGTGCTGGGTCAAGAATTTCTGGTCGGTTGGTAGCTGCCATAAGTATGACTCCTATATTAGAGTCAAAACCATCCATTTCAACCAGAAGCTGGTTTAAGGTTTGCTCTCTTTCATCATGGCCGCCGACCATACCCATACCTCGAGCCTTTCCAAGGGCGTCTAATTCATCAATAAATATGATGCAGGGGGCCTTTTCCTTTGCCTGGGCGAAAAGATCGCGCACCCGTGCTGCGCCCATTCCTACAAAGAGCTCAACGAATTCTGAGCCACTCATATTAAAAAAAGGTACACCACTCTCCCCAGCCACCGCCTTTGCCAAAAGCGTCTTGCCGGTTCCTGGAGGACCAACAAGCAAAATACCTTTCGGAAGTTTTCCGCCCAGCACGGTAAACTTTTCAGGCGACTTGAGGAATTCAATTACCTCAACGAGTTCCTCTTTGGACTCTTCCACGCCAGCTGCATCCTTAAATGTCACTCCGACCTCGTCTTCCATATAAACCTTGGCCTTTTTTCGGCCCAGGGTCATGAAATTTCCCTGTTGGGCGGAGAATCGTCGCATCATAAGATACCAAATCCCGACAAAGAGAATTATTGGAAAAATCCATGAGGCAAGATTTTTTAAGAAATTACTCTCCGCAACCCCTTTGAAGGTTACATTATATTTCTCTAAAAGTTCAGAAACTTCAGGGTCTACCCTGACTGTGGAAAAGGCCTTTTCTGCTTCCTGGCCATCTTTTAAAGTCTTCATTTTGCCCTGGATACGATCCTGGGTAACCGCCACTTCTATTACCTTCTCATTCTGAAGGGCATTGACAAACTCACTATAGGGGATACGCTCTATAGCAAACATCTGGTTGAGCAGATTGTGGAGGATGATTACTATCCAGATAGCAATCAGTACATACCAGATTGAAAATTTGTGCTGTTTTTCCATCACTCCGTTTTCCCCTTATTAAAATGTTCGCGAGTAACCTATAATAGTATAGTATTAAGTAAATTAAATAGACATAAGACAAAGATGTCTCTTTTTTGCGGTAATAGTACCTTCGAATTTATCAATCTTGAAGCCGAGACCTATCAAGTGATTGGTGTGAACGATACTGTTAATAGATGCTTCGAATAATGCCCCATGAGGAATCGAGAAACGTTACGATAATTGGTTCATCCCTGCCTTCCTTCGCAGAGGCCAAGCCTTTGTGCTTAATCCTTTTTGATTTTCTTGATGAACTCCTCTACCTCTTCAGCCCCTTCCGCATAGAACTTTTCTTCATTAGGCTCTAGGTGCCTTAAAAGCCGCAAAAATTCACCAGCGTGGACTCTTTCTTCATCTGCTATGTCCTTCAGAACCTCTATTGACAATTCATCATCAATAGATTCGGCTAATTGCATGTATAATTGAACAGCCTCATACTCTGCAGCAACCATGAACCGTATTGCCCGCACCAATTCCTCGTGGGTGAGTTTTTTATCATGGGCGAGACCAGAAAATGGTGATCCAAACTCAGGCATAATTCTCCCTCCTTCTTTGTTTAATATTGAGACCTTTGCATAACCCCTATTGATCTAAAGACGATGGGCTTTTTTTCAGTTCCCTCCGGGGTGTAGGCCCTCCGGGCCGGAGGCCGAGACTCCTGGCTTGGTCTTTTCAGCACCCTTCTCTCCGAGCGGGAGGCTCTACGAGCCGGAAGCCACCAGTCACTTCAAAAAAGTCCATCGTCTTTTTGGGGATGGTGAAAATCGCCGGGTTTTTCAAAGGTCTCCCTATATGTGACGCAGGCTATTCGTTCTTTGGTAGCTGCGGGGCATCCAGAAAAACCTTCTGCCCGATTGATGTATCGTTTTCCCGTACCTTTCCTGTGCTTTGTTATGAACCACCACGCATACCTTCATCCGCGACAACAATTCCGTCTAGATCGAGAACTTGCCGAAGTTTCCCAGGGATGGCTCCAAGATCAAATAACCTGGAAAGTATGGTTCTTATCATGGTGACTTCACTTTGTGTCCAACAAGTGAGTGACTGGAATTTTTCAAACATATTAGCCCATTCTGGGGGGACTCCATTAAAATGGTGAAATCACTATTTCTACTTCCTGATTTCTATTCGAATGGAGCTTTTGACTTGAGTTTCTACTTCGTGCCATAGGTAACAACAAAATTCTATCCAATTTTATTGCAACATACAAGTACACAATACGTAAAAATCTTAACCTTTCAATTTTTTATAAGTATAGCAGTATATTAAAATTTTAAAATGATCTATGCGCAGGCGTAATAGTATGAATATGCTTAACCAAAGATAATTGCTTATCTATTATAACATTCTCAAGGCAGGCGAAACCGATCAAGATTTTCCATACTTAACAAAATATTTACATATCCCTAACCAAATGCTATTTAAAAAATATATCCTATAATTCAAATTTTAGTATCGCTGCATAATTTTAAAGAGATTTCTACCATGAAAAAGGAACGAATTTTAGTGGTGGATGATGAGAAAGACATCCTGGAATTGGTGAGATTTAACCTCGACAGGGAGAGATATTCTGTCATCTGCACTACATCGGGTCGAGAGGCATTAAATATTGCTCGAAAAGAATACCCTGACCTTATTGTTCTGGATCTTATGCTGCCGGATATAGATGGCCTTGAGGTAGCCAGGATTCTCAAGGGCGATCCAAAGACCAAGAATATCCATATTGTAATGTTAACGGCAAAGGGAGAAGAACCTGATATTGTTACCGGCCTGGAATTTGGTGCAGATGACTATGTTACTAAGCCATTTAGCCCCAGGGTCTTAATGGCCAGGATACGGGCTGTCTTACGAAGAAAGGTACAAGAAGAGGCGAGCGATGAATCAGTGTTGAGGATCCGCGATTTGGTTATAGATTCTGGACGCCATGAGGTTCGTCTGAATGATAAAAAGGTTCCGTTAACCTTTACAGAGTTCGGCGTATTAACTTTTTTGGCAAAAAGGCCAGGCTGGGTTTTTACTCGCTCACAGATAGTGGATGGTGTTCGTGGGGACGATTATCCTGTTACGGATCGGTCTGTTGATGTCCAGATCGTTGGATTAAGAAAAAAACTTGGTTCTGCAGGGAATTACATAGAAACGGTCAGAGGAGTTGGGTATCGCTTTGAGGAATAAACTATGGCCAAAAAAAGACGCTTGCTCTGGCATCTTTATAGCACCTATCTATTGATAATTATAATATCTTTAGCGGCCACGACGTGGTTTGCTTCAAAAACACTAAAGCAGTTTTACCTTGAACAAAGCGCTGAAGATCTTCAAGCACGAGTCCATCTCTTTGAGGCACAAATTTCAAATTACCTCACGCCCATTGACGAAAAAAATGTTGACCGATTATGCAAGAAAATTGGTCCTCAAGCTAAAACACGCCTAACGGTTGTATTGCCTTCAGGTAAGGTTATTGGGGATTCTAAAAATGATCCTGCAACCATGGATTATCACCTGGATCGCCCGGAAATCATTGAGGCCCTGAAAGGTCAAGTGGGTATTTCTACAAGATACAGTCGAACCCTGGAGAAGGACATGATGTATGTGGGCGTACCCGTCAAGAGAAATTCTCATATTATTGCTATAATGCGAACATCTGTACCGTTAGACCCAATAGATGAAACCCTGAAAAACATAGAAATTAAAATTGTATTAGGTGGTCTGTTTATCGCTATAATTGCAGCCATCCTCAGTCTGCTGGTCTCCCGACTTATAAGCCGACCTATTGAAGAGATTAAAAAAGGCGCTGAAAGTTTTGCCAGAGGTGAGTTTGAGCATAGACTTCCGGTATTTAATTCAGAGGAATTGGGAAGCCTTTCAGAGACAATGAATCAGATGGCCGTTGAGCTTCAAAAGAGAATTAGCGGCATGAGAGAGCAGCGAAATGAGCTTGAGGCAGTTCTCTCAAGTATGGCGGAAGGGATCATGGCAGTGGATAATGAGCAAAAGATTATCAGTATAAATAAGGCTGCAGCTCAAATATTGGGAGCTATTCCTTCTGAGGTTCAGAATCGAAGCATTCAAGAGGTCTTTAGGAATACAGATCTCCAGAATTTTGTGAGTAGCGCTTTGTCCAGTGATGAAACGGTAGAAAAGGACATCACACTCTATGGTGATAACGAACGTATCCTTAACGCGCATAGTGCAACTCTTCACGACGCAAAGGGAAAAAGTGTTGGCGCACTCATTGTTCTAAACGAAGTAACTACATTAAGAAGGCTTGAAAATATTCGGAGGGACTTTGTGGCAAATGTCTCTCATGAGATTAAAACCCCTATTACTGCTATTAAAGGTTTTGTAGAGACCCTTCGTGATACTGCTATGGAGAATCGCGAGGATGCTGAGCGTTTTTTAACGATTATTGAAAAACATGTGGATCGCCTTAATGCCATCATTGAGGATTTATTGAGTCTATCCCGAATTGAACAGGGAGTAGAGAAAGAAGAAATAAACCTTATTGAAAGCCGGATAAGGGATATAATAGTAGCATCTGTTCAGCTCTTCGAGGGTAAGGCATCCTATAAAAATATCAAAATAGTCATCTCATGCGATGAAAACTTAAAAGCGAAGGTAAACCCACCAATTTTGGAACAGGCCATTTCCAATCTACTTGATAACGCTATTAAATATAGTGGTAATAAAAGCACAATCAATGTGGAAGTAAGGCAGACAGAAGTTGAAACCATTATAAGTGTCCACGATCATGGTTGTGGAATTGAAGAAGGACACTTATCACGCCTCTTTGAACGCTTCTATAGGGCGGACAAGGCAAGAAGCAGAAAACTGGGTGGGACAGGGTTAGGGCTTGCAATTGTAAAACACATTGCGCAGGCCCATCAAGGTTACGTCGATGTTAAAAGCACGCCTAATAAGGGAAGTTCATTTAGCGTGCATTTGCCTATCATCTAACAAAATAATCTAATCATATTTCCCTCGGTATATTTTTCATTCAATTCTAATAATTCCCTAATAAATCCCTAATATTTCGTGTGTATTTTATAATAAAAATAGCGAAAGGCTTTAAGAAGGAAGATTATTTCAAAGCAAGTGAGATGGGAAGGGGGTGAATGCATTATGATTTAATAAAATTTTAATCGAATCCTAACAAAAATCTAACAATAATAAAATATAAACATGGAGAAAAAAAATGAAATTAAAATCTTTTTTTGTTTTTGTAATTGTATTGACCATATTTTTGTCCGTGAGTCTTGTTTTTGCGGGTAATATAATAATCAAAGGATCCACCACTGTACTTCCGATAGCTCAAAAGGTAGGCGAGATTTACATGAAAGAGCACCCGGATGTTACGATAACAATCTCTGGTGGTGGATCTGGAAATGGTATAAAGGCACTTATTGATGGATCCACTGATATAGCTGACAGCTCTCGGTTCATCAAGCCAAAGGAGGTAAAGCTGGCAGTTGAAAAAGGAAGATACCCTGTGCCATTTGCAGTAGCCTATGATTGTATTGTACCTGTTGTTCATCCTTCAAATTCCCTGACGGATATTACAATGCAACAGCTGAATGATATTTATCAGGGCAAGGTAAAAAATTGGAAGGAGATTGGTGGGCCTGACACGCCAGTTGTAGTCATCTCACGAGACACATCTTCCGGGACATATGAGGTTTGGCACGAAAAGGTATTGAAAAAAGGAAGAGTTTTTCCGGGCGCACTTCTTCAAGCCTCTAATGGCGCTGTGGTGCAAGCAGTCTCTAAAAATAAAAATGCGACAGGTTATATTGGCCTCGGCTATCTTGATTCGAGTGTTAAGGGCTTAACTGTCGATGGAGTAGAGGGTTCTGAAGAGACGACCCTTAATGGTGCCTACCCGATTAGCAGGCCGCTCTATATGTTTACACCAGGTTGGCCAAAGGGAGATACCCTGAACTTTATTAACTATGTAATACATCCTAAAAAAGGACAAAAATACATAAGTGAAATAGGGTACGTTCCCCTTTATTAATTAATGTAATCTTTAAGCGGGTGACGCACCGGCTGTCATCCGCTTTAGCATTTAACCAACGTTATAGAATGTAACAGTAAATATGACAGATGATTACCAAAAGGGAAAGACCCGGCAGAAGAAGGAAAAGGGGATTCGGCTCTTTTTTTTGATTGTAGCATTGGCATCCATTGCAACCCTTGCATTGATTGTAATCTTCCTTTTTATGGAAGGCCTTCCTATTTTTGCCAAGGTATCTGTGAAAGACTTTATTTTTGGAAAATACTGGTATCCTACTGACGATGTACCAGAATTTGGAATTTTTCCGCTTATTATAGCATCTTTATCCGTAACTGCGGTTGCTTCTTTAATCTCGATTCCATTAGGGGTTATGACAGCGCTTTATCTTGCAGAGATTGCCTCAGCAAGGGTCCGAGAATGGGTCAAACCAATAGTTGAGCTTCTCGCTGCTCTCCCCTCTGTTGTAATCGGTTTTTTTGGCATGGTTATTGTAGCCCCTTTTCTTCAACATACATTTAATTTGGCTACCGGTCTTAATCTGTTTAATGCCTCGCTGATGCTGGCCTTTATGTCTATTCCCACCATATGTAGTATATCTGAAGATGCGATTTTCAGCGTCCCTAAAGAACTAAAGGAGGCCTCTCTTGCTCTGGGGGCAACCAGGTGGGAGACTATATGGCGTGTAATTATACCGGCATCCATCTCAGGGATTAGCACGGCAGTTATCCTGGGTATGTCCAGGGCTATTGGTGAAACCATGGTGGTCCTTATGGTAGCTGGTGGTGCGACTATGGTGCCGACTTCTATATTTGATCCGGTCAGACCCATGCCGTCAAGCATTGCGGCTGAGATGGGGGAGGCGCCATTCAGGGGTGACCACTACTACGCCTTATTTGCTACAGGTATTGTCTTATTTGTTTTTACACTCTTTTTTAACATGGTTGCTGAGCAAATTTCCCATAAATACAGACAGGTTGGAGCAGCAACGTTATAATAACTTCTACATTTTTACCTTAACAGGAAAGCCGAAGAAACCATACGATTTTATATCATTTAAAAAAACTAAATAATACGGGCCGGCAGGTAATTGAAAATACTCAAAATGGTTCCATACCTTTTATTAGAATGAAAGAGGATACAAAAAGAAAAAATATCAGGCATAAAAAAATCAAGGGCCGACGAAGAATTATGCAGGGGATTATTTTCAGCCTTTTTAGATTTTCTGCTGCTGTTAATGGAATTGCATTGGTGATTATTGTCTATTTTCTTGTGGCGAGAGGTTGGCGCGCCATGACATGGACATTTTTGACGCAACCCCCCATGGAGTCTATGACAAAGGGCGGAATTCTACCTTGCATTATAGGGACAATTTGTCT
>JAWOBA010000253.1:0-18038 GCA_046498285.1 Desulfatiglandales bacterium
GATGGTTTCGTAAAAAGTCATTTTACTCGCTCATGATGCCCATTTTGGGATTCATCAAATGCTTCGCTAAATTCCAAAAACTCGGCCTAAAGGCCTCAAACAATTTGGAATTTTTAACGCTCAGCATTTCCTGAATCTATTTCCAAAAGTGGCCAAAATCGCTCGCAAAAGACTTTTTACGAGTTTGTCAATAATTGATTCACCAGGAAAGCTTATCCTGTAAATAGGCTTTATCACCAAATACATTTTTGTTATCCTGATTCTGATCTTTTATGGTCGGGGAGAGGATCAGGTCTGCCCCCCATAGTCTCTATCCTCGGAATTCAGGCGAGGCGGGCGGGATGTGGGACCACTACATGCCACCGTTTGCGAAGCAATTCGGCGAAACTACGTGGTGTTGTGGGTTTACCTATGGGATTCCACTTGGTGGAATGAGCCAGCCTTTTTTAGATATATCATAATGATTGAGATTGCAGCAGGTGTAATTCCCGCTATCCTTGATGCTTGACCAAGGGAGATAGGATTTACAAGAAGCAATTTTTCTTTTAATTCATTAGAAAGACCATGGACTTTAGTATAATCAAAGTCGTGAGGGATCTTTACCTTCTCTAAGTTTCTAAATTTTTCAACTTCTTTGAGTTGCCGCTGAATATACCCCTCATACTTGAGCTCAATTTCAACTTTATGTGAAATATTTTCATCTATCCTATGAGCATTTTCATCTAAGACAGCAATATGTTGATAATGTAATTCTGGCCTTTTGAGGATTTGACCTAAGGAAGTTGTATTTTTTATTGGACTTGATCCTGATTTTATTAGATGATCATTTATCCTCTCTGAGGGTGAGATCAGTGTATTTTTTATCCTATGAGCCTCTGAGGAAATCTTCTTTTGCCTTTCTTTCATGTCAATTACTATTTCATCCTGAATGAGGCCTAATTCATTACCTTTTTCTATTAATCTTTCCTCTACATTATCTTCTCGTAAGATGAGTCTGTATTCTGCTCTGGACGTAAACATCCTATACGGCTCTCGGGTTCCTCTGGTAACCAGATCATCAATCATAACAGATATATATGCCTCTGAACGGTCAAGAAGAAAGGGTGGGCGCTTTTGAATCTTTGATGCCGCATTAATCCCTGCCCATATCCCTTGACCTGCTGCTTCCTCATATCCGCTGGTTCCGTTGATCTGGCCAGCCATATATAATCCTTTGATACGTTTTGTTTCCAGAGTGGGAAGCAGCTGCAAAGGGTCGACATAATCATATTCAATTGCATAGGCTGGTCGCATGAGTTCAGCCTCTTCTAATCCCTCAACAGATCTTACAAAGGGGATCTGTATATCCATGGGTAAACTATTTCCCAGACCACTTGCATAAATTTCCTCTGTTTCTATCCCCTCAGGTTCAAGTATGATCTGGTGTTGTTCCCGATCTGAAAACCGCACTACCTTATCTTCTATAGATGGGCAGTATCTTGCCGGGACCCCGGTAATTTTCCCCCCGTACAAGGCTGAGCGCTCTAAATTGTCTCGTACGATCTGAATGCTTTTCTTATTGGTATGACCAATGTAGCAAGGGATTTGGGTTATTGTTATTTCTTTTGTAAAAAGCGAAAATGGACTAGGATTCGTGTCTCCTTCTTGTTTTAAAAATTTGGTAAAGTCTATAGTTGATTTTTTTATTCGCGCAGGGGTACCTGTCTTCATCCTTCCCAGCGTAAACCCTAATTCTTTTAAATTATCGGGCAGTCCATAGGAGGCAAACTCACCAGCTCTCCCTGCTCTTATAGAGGTAAAACCGATATGCACCAAGCCTTTTAAAAATGTTCCTGTAGCTAAGATCACTGCCGGAGCCTGGTAGCCAAATCCTGTTTGATCCTCAATCCCTACTACATGATTATTCTCCACTACCAGTCTTTCGACCATGGCCTGTTTGATATCTATATTTGGTTCCTTTTCAAGGATTTCCTTCATAGCTATATGATACCTGATCTTATCATTCTGGGTGCGTGAGGATTGAACAGCCGGTCCCTTTTTGGTATTTAAAAGCCGATACTGTATTGCAGTTTTATCTGTTACCTTGGCCATTTCACCGCCTAAGGCGTCAATCTCTTTTACCAACTGGCCCTTGGCTACTCCTCCAATAGAAGGACTGCATGGCATTTTTGCTATTCCATCCAGGTCTATCGTCATAATTAAAACAGTGCATCCCATCCGGGCAGCTGCCAAGGCTGCTTCACAGCCGGCATGACCGGCTCCCACAACAATAATGTCATATTTCTTTTGATAATAGTTCATGTTATTGACCATTGAATAAAATCTTTAACACTGCTACATGTAATAAACTCTTTTTACAATTACTCTACACAGAACATATCTTAATATACTACTTTTACAAATAAGGTCAAAGTATTCTGTGCAGGACTATATATTTCGGATCTTACGGGATTCCTCATTGCATGAGTGCATTAGAATCAGTTTTCAATGTGCTTGTCAACAGATCCGGGACTTGCCTACCCAAAAGTCCTTAAGGTGCATGATAAATTTCCCCTGGGGATGGAAAATATCATGAAATACATGCATTATGATTGCCGCTTTATGGTTAATGACTACTAGTGTGCAAGGTGTATAATCTATACGAATTAGTATAGCTATTTCTTGACACTCTTTCAGCTTAACACTATCATATTTTTGAATTTTCTTTAAGATGATAAATAAAGAGGAGTTGACGGCATTTATATCAATCATGACTAAGAGGTGATCGATTATGTATGAGAAACAGTTTATTGTTGACGACCTTACAAAAGATGATACGTGGAGGATGTTTACTATCCTGGCCGAATTCGTAGAGGGCTTTGATGTCATGCCCCAGGTATATCCAGCCGTGACTATTTTTGGATCAGCCCGATCACATCCCAATAGTTACGTCTACAAAACTACAGAACACGTCGCTCGATTGCTGGTCGAAAACGGTTTTAATGTTATTTCTGGTGGAGGGCCTGGCGTGATGGAGGCAGCGAATAAAGGGGCTGCAGAGGCTGGTGGCAAATCCGTTGGTCTCCACATCCATCTGCCGAAAGAGCAAAAACCTAATATACATGCAAATGTACGGCTTGACTTTAAATACTTTTTTATTAGAAAAGTCATGTTTGTAAAATACGCCGTAGCCTATATTATTATGCCTGGAGGCTTTGGGACCCTTGACGAATTATTTGAGGCCCTCACCTTGATTCAGACCAAACGAATAAAATCCTTTCCTGTCATACTTATAGATTCCACCTACTGGAAAGGCCTAATGGACTGGGTGGGAAGAAAATTAATAAAAGAGAAGGCCATATCACAATCAGACCTTGAGCTCTTACGTCTTGTGGACACGCCAGAAGAAGCTGTCAGCATTATAAAGAAGACAGTAATTGTCTGAAATCTGAAAAGGAATTAATTATATGAAAAGGGGAATGTGTCTTCATTCGCAACATAGTAGGCAGCATATTCAGATCAACACACTTTTCATTTATTAAGGATACTGTTCCTTGATTTTTTACCCCCATATGGTTACCTTCTCCATTAATCTTTTAAAGTATGGAAATATATCTCTCTTCCCAGGTCACAGATGAATGAACTCATCTGCATTGAAAGCAAGAAGACGCTCAAGGCCTGATTTTTGAGCTGCTTTCACAATAAGTGCATCGTAAATAATGCCACCAGCTAGTCCCAGACATATGCTTGAAAGTATACGTGTAATCCGAGGGGGAGAATGATTTTGGAAGATGAGCCTGGTGGATTGCCTTCACAATATTGCCAGGTGCAGTGGCCGGAAATACCAATACTCAATTTTGTACCTCTGCCTGAGGTCCCTCATTTAGTGACCCCACAAGAGGTTTTTGATTGGCCTATTAGATCCGAAATATCTGCCTAGTCTTGAGATCCAAACCATCACGTACATGCTTCGTTATAACTATCCGTCCGAATTCGTCTCATGTTGTTCCAATAGCAATCCTCCATGTTTTGCCAAAATATTATGCCAAATGGGAAATAGTAATGCCAAATGCCTGTAACTGATCAGATGCTCTTTGTTGCGTACAACTTACTCGGAGCTTACTGGAAGAATTACAATGAGAAACTTGACAGATAAGGTTCATTGCTCCCGTATATCTATTTATGTAATCCCTTGCCTGTGGGGACACATACCGCGCACTTCCAAAGCATGGCCTTATTACAAAGAGTGATATGCGTCGAGATATGGGTTTTTAATATAAATGTTTTCTCTGTAGACTTTTTTGTTTAGTAACCGTCTAATATAGTAAACATGAGCGAACATGAAACAATCCATGGATGATGAGAAGAGAATTTTCAGCGAACTGGTTGATGACTATCAGAAAAGGGTTTTTCAGGTGGCTATGGGTATGCTTGGCAATAAAGACGTAGCCCTTGACATTACACAGGATGTTTTTGTGAAGGCATTCAGGGCGTATAACCAATTTCAGTTTCGTGCATCCCCTGAGACATGGTTGATCAAAATAACGATAAATAAGGTAAGGGACTATTTTAGAAAAGAAAAGATAAAACGACTTCTTTTTTTACATCCTGGGAAGATTTCAGATTATCAAATAGATACCATGGCAGATAATAACCAATCATCTCAAGACATTCTCCAAGAAAAGCAATTACAGGCTCACGTGAGGTCATTTCAAGATGGCCTCAAGGGACGAGAGAGAGAAGTGTTTTCACTCAGGTTTGGTAATAACTATACCATCAATGAAATCTCTGAATTAATCGGTATCAGCCAGAGTTCGGTAAAGACTTATCTCTACAGGGCCTTGGGAAAGGCCCGACGATATCTTGCTGATTGGAGGGCAGTATGAAATCTATTCACCTAAGCGATACAGAAATATACTCCATGATCATTGAACCGGATGCGGTAGATGAAAACCTCCAGTTACATCTAAAGAAATGTCAAGAGTGCCAAAAACGACTTGAAAGGATGCAGGAATTTTTACAGGCCTATCAGGAAGAAATTGATCATGCTGAGATCAATTGGATACAGGAGAAGGGAAAAATTCTCTCAGCTGTATCTGACTATCAGGCCCCCGCATTGAGGCTGCGATGGAGGACTGCCGTTATCCTCGCATTTATACTCGTTGCTTCTGCTGTATTATTTGAAAAGATCTATTTTCAACCAAATAATAGCAGCATGATCGAAGAAACAGAATTACAAGAGGAAATGTGGTTTTTTCCAGAGAGCATAGGGGAGGCAGAACTTCCTCAAAACATAGCCCTTCTCAATGAGTGGGATGAGGAAGATTTTCGCCAATTTTTAAACTTTTTTTCACCAATAGAGGAGTATCATAATGAAAAAAACAATTCTACTACTGACAGTCTTCGTATTAATTGGTTCGATCAGCCTGTGTTTGCCTAGCCTTTTCGCCTTTCATTCTCCAACGGATGGTGGTAAATGGTGGTACAGGCCGGGTGTGAAAGATGCATTACAGCTAAGCTCTGATCAAATCGATAGGATCAATACAATCTGGGTGGAACACCAAAAACGCATTATTGATGTAAAAAGTGATATAGGAAAGGCCTATCTTGATTTAGAAAACATGATGTCCCAGCCTACGGTAGACAAACAAAAGGCCTACACATTAGCAGAAAGGCTTGCACAACTTCATTCCCAGCAGACTGAGAAACGTATCAAAATGGCTATAGACATTCGCCAAGAGCTTTCAGGCGAACAATTTGAGAAGCTTAAAGAACTCAGAAAGGAATTTGCACGAAGGTATCAAGAAAGAGGACCTCAAGTAGGCAAAAAAGGTGGTCCAAAACGCAATTAGCCAAAACCCTCGGGGATTACACCGGGAATCATGAAGGCGCACACGTTGCGATGTAGTTTTTAAGAAGTTTGGTGTCATCAGGATTCATATCAATAAACTGGATTCCCATCCCCGGGGGGCTCTTTTCAGTGCTCATATTTTGAGGCCTTGCCCAAACCACCTTTCCTTTTATGTTTAGTGCTCGGTTGGTACCAGGAAGTGTGAATTCTAGTTCTAAAAGGGAATCTATTGGTAGATTTTTTGTAGTACGTATAAATAGTCCCCCTTCAGCAATATTGGCAGTATAAGCCTCATAAAAAGCACCTGCATTTTTAAAAGAGATGCTAATCCTTGCGCTTACCCTTTCCCCTTTTCTCCTGGGTAAAGAAACCAGATGCTCTGTGGTTTTTCTCAGCCTCCTCACAATGGTAGTTATAATCTCTCTAAAATCTGAGGCTATTCGGTTAAATTCATCATCCAGGTAATCCTTATCCACTAAATCTAATACGGTGTCCTCAAGTGCAGTAGCAGTGGCCAATCTGGGAGCATGATCTATAAAACCCATCTCACCAAAAATATCACCGGGGCCCAATATCTCTACAGCAATCCTTCTCCCTTGAATAATCTTGCTAATCTCTACCTTACCTGAATATACAATATAAACAGCGACCCCATGGCTGCCCTCCTCAAAGATAACATCCCCTGCCTTATAGGTTTCTTTTCCAATCGTGAGAAACACGGTGAATTTATCTCCTTTTTTTTACTTGCCTTAATTCCTGAATTACCTTTTTCACCTGATACCTTGTATTTTTCAGGCCTCCCTCGTTGTTTATGATGTAATCCGAAAGTAATTTTTTTTCCTCTATGGGAATCTGAGCATTTACCCTTTTTTCTACCTCTTCTTTTGAGAGACCACCTCGTTTTATTGCTCTTTCAATTTGAACATCTCTGGATACATAGACTATTATAATTGTATCAAATTTTTTATTTAAATTCAATTCAAATAAAAGGGGAACATCGATAATGACAACAGCATCCGGGTCTTGCTTTCTAATATCCTTAAGTAAGGTATTTCTTTTCTCAAATATCCTGGGGTGGATAAATCCTTCCAGGGCCTTTCGACGCTGGGTATCAGAAAAGACAATTTCTGCAAGCTTAGAACGGTTCAGGCTTCTGTCAGAAGACAGGATCTCAGGACCAAAATAGTCAACAATATCTCTCCAGGCAGGCTTATCAGGCTCCACAACCACACGGGCAAGATAATCAAAATCAATGACATGTGCTCCCTCATCCTTAAACATCTCTGCTACGGAACTTTTACCACTCCCTATACCCCCTGTCAGCCCTATTAGTATCATGAAGCACCTAACCCGAACAAGCCGGAATTGACCAAATGCCAAACCCGCCCGCCTGCCCTGAATGAGAGTGATGACGGGCAAGTGAAATCCAAATTACATAATCACAAAATATATTGAATCCGGTAAGGCAGAATTCGTCATAGTCCAGACTTTTACTCAATTTACTCATTTAATATTTAACCTTGATCCTTCCGTCGTCTTCAAGATGGTAAAAATTCTAAAATATGATAGTAATAGAGATTCCACAAAAAAATTTCTGTCCCTTGTGAGTTCAAATTTATTCATAAGGCAGTAAAGTTGAGAAGTATGCGGGCCTGTATTCATCATAATACAGATCTCTATCTATTTTCGGTACTTTGTGTACGGTAAGTTAGCGCATACCGTGAATTACCTCTTCTTCAATAAGACATATAACGCACCTGCCCCGCCATCACAGGGCTTGGCAGTAACAAATGCCAGTACTATTTTTTTTAACGTTCCCCTTCTGAACCAAACCGGAAGCTCCCTCTTTATGGCCGGCAGATTATTAAGAGATCTCAACCCTCTTCCGTGAACAATAAGCACGCACCTCATACCTGCATGATAGCTCTTGAGGATAAATTCTTCAACAACCGTTTCCGCCTCTTTTCTTGTCAAGCCATGCAGGTCAATATAGTCCTGAACAGAAAATTCACCTCGTTTGAGTCGCTTCATGATTTTTGGACCAATACCAGCGACTGCTCCCTCCATATACTCATCACTAAAAGAAATATCCCAGGCGCTCAATTCTTTCACCAGGTTTGAAAAATCTTCCCCTGTCTTCTTATGAGGCTTAAAGGACCATTCAAGCACTGTATCTTCTTTTCCAAGAACTGTGAGAACGGTATTTTTATTACTCTTAAATGGGGTAACATCTTTCATTGCTGCCTGAAAGAGATCCTCATCGCATTCCTTTTTTTTCTTCTCAGGCAGAGAATGTGGTGAAACAGACTCTTTTCTTGTACCGAAATCTTTCAGATCTTTATGTAAGCCCTTAAATGGTTTATCAAAGAATGTCCTGTTTTCCTCTATTTTGTTGCTTGGACGATCAGGCTGCTTTTTTTTTCTTTTTCTTCTCATAGTAATATAATTGACTTTTGATTCACTTTTCCTTAAAAGAGATAACTTTAGACCTTTGCATGATTTTTCAATTGTTTTTTCACCTATGTTATTTATAACAAAAGCAAAACAATTTTCAAAGCGAGAAGAAAATGGCAAGAATAGATGACTATAAAAAGGCACTGGAGATCGGGAAAGAGGAAATAAGCAACAAAAATCCCCTTCATTTATGCCGGCTAAGCGGTGCTCAATTTATTGAAACGAGCAAGAAGCCGGACAGTATACAAATTATGTTCTTGAACCGGATGGTTACTATTAGCTGGCCGGATTTTATCTTCTCTCAGGATTCTGATAAGGAGATGAAAATAAAAGAAAAGATATTGATATTGCATTATCTGAATAATGCTAAGAAAGAAGATCTTACTGGCGAGCATATTGCTTTTCAGGAAATTCCTTCAGCAAGGTTTTATCTTAGTTCCTTTAATGCCAGATCAAGAGATCCCTTTATTGCCGCGTTTGGTGAAAAACCAGATAAGTTACCGGAAGTTGCACAGGAACTTTTCGCTGCACAAAGCTCATCCTTGGGAGACGTATCTGTCACTATTCAGGCGTTTCCAAAAATACCTGTAACCTTAGTTATATGGCGGGGAGATGAGGAATTTCCACCGAATGGGACGATTCTATTTGATAGCTCTCTCAAGCATGATTTTCTCTCTGCCGAGGATATTTCTGAACTCGTCAGCATGATTGTGTATCCTTTGATAGAAAAGGTTAGGTAGTGTCATAAAGTCAGTATGACGAGGGCAGTTTGGGGGAATGCTGGGCCCTTTGCCCTTGGATAATACTAATGTTCAATATTGCCTGCTGTTCATTGGGATGAAATAGACCTTCGTGTATCTCAGTGAATGGATAACGGGTAATGAATAACGAAAGAGTGATAAAAAGATGAAAATTGCTATTAGCGGTAAAGGAGGTGTGGGAAAAACAACATTTGCTGCATTTCTGATAAAATCGTTGCAAATGAGGGGCAAAACTGTCCTTGCTATTGATGCCGATCCTGATGCAAACCTTGCTCAGGCCTTAGGCGCAAAGAATGCCTCTGAGATAACGCCTATCTCTAAAATGAAATCCCTTATTGAAGAAAGAACCGATTCAAAGGTTGGGACTATGGGGGGATTTTTTAAGATAAACCCGAAGGTAAGTGATTTGCCGGAAAAACTTTCTGTAGATGCCGATGGGGTAAAACTAATGGTATTAGGTGGTGTTAAGGCAGCAGAGGGGGGTTGTATTTGCCCTGAGAGCGTTCTCTTAAAGGTTCTTGTCACTCATTTAATCCTTACTCGGGATGAGATTGTGGTTTTGGATATGGAGGCCGGACTTGAGCATTTGGGTAGAGGGACTGCACGGGCAGTTGATAAAATGATAGTGGTTGTTGAGCCAGGAAGAAGAAGTATGGAAACTGCCGGGGAGATAAGGAGATTATCTCAAGAACTGGGAATCAAGGATTTGCTCATTGTTGGAAATAAAATCAGGTCTCAAAAAGATAAGGATTTCCTGCTTGACAAGATGCATGACTTTACTTTCTTAGGGTTTCTTCCATACAATGATACTATTATAGAGGCGGATTTGGATGATAAGCCTCCTTATGAACTAAATCCTGATGGACTGAAAATCGTTTCTCAAATGATAAAAGATAATTTTAAGGAAAACTAATCAAGGGATCTATGATGGAAAAACGGGTTCACAATTTTAATCCAGGGCCTGCAGCACTACCGCTTTCGGTTTTAAAGGAAATAAAGGAGAATTTTCTTAACTTCTCTGGCTCAGGTATGTCTATTATAGAGACCAGCCACCGATCTCCCTTATTTGGTGAGGTTCTCAATGACGCAGTTTCTAGGACAAAACGACTACTGGGCTTAGATGAAAAGTACCATGTCCTTTTTATCCAAGGAGGTGCCAGCCTACAATTCTGCATGATTCCCATGAACCTTGCTCTCCCCGGACGACCCTTAAATTTTATAAATACCGGCACCTGGTCAACCAAGGCCATCAAAGAGGCCCAGATTCAGGGAAAGGATGTGAGGATTATTGCCTCATCAGAGGATAGGGATTTCTCCTATCTGCCATATGATTACACCGTGGACAAACAGGCATCATATCTCCATTTTACCTCAAACAATACTATCAGGGGAACACAGTGGCAACAATTTCCCAACGGGGATGGCGTGCCACTGGTTTCAGATATGTCTTCTGACTTTATGAGTCGCCCTATTGATGTAAAGCCATTCGGGCTCATGTATGCAGGTGCACAAAAAAATATAGGGCCCTCTGGTATAGCAATGGTAATAGTCAGGGAGGATATGTTCCAGAGGATACCGGATAGGCTGCCAACTATGCTCAAATATACAACATACAAAGACAACAGATCGCTCTTTAATACACCTCCCACATTTGCTATTTATGTTATAGATTTAGTCCTCAAGTGGCTTGAGGAAACAGTCGGAGGATTAACAAAAATTGCGCAAATCAATAAGGAAAAGGCCTCTTTGATCTATGAGGTCATAGATAACAGCGATATCTATCATGGTACGGCAGCTATCAACAGTCGTTCCCTGATGAATATTACCTTTCGCCTGCCTAATAAAAAAACAGAAGAACGGTTCCTTGCTGAGGCCGCCCAAAACGGATTCCATGGCCTTAAAGGACATAAGTCTGTGGGTGGCTGCAGAGCCTCTTTATATAATGCTATTACTATAGATAGTATAACAAAACTTGTCACATTCATGCGAGATTTCGAAGAGAAATTGTAATATTCACCGCAGAGCTCTGTGGTGAATACCTATGAAAAATCTACCTACAACAATGATGCAAAGAGATAAAATAGCAGAGCTCATTAAGTCAACCGAGTACGGATCAGAAGTGACTATTATGGGATGGGTAAAGACTAAGAGAGACTCGAAAGGAGGATTCTCTTTTCTTGAAATCAATGATGGCTCTACCATAAAAAATATCCAGGTGATCGTCGAAAGCACCATGGACAATTACAGCGATGAGATTGTAAAATTGACAGCCGGCTGCTCGGTTATGGTGAAGGGGATCTTAGCAGAATCACCGGGAAAGGGACAAAAGGTAGAAGTTCAGGCGATAGAGGTACAGGTAGTTGGCTGGACGGATCCTGAGACCTATCCATTGCAAAAAAAGAGGCATTCCTTTGAATATCTTAGAACCATAGCCCACCTCAGACCGAGGACAAACACCTTTGGGGCGGTAACAAGAATCAGAAATGCTATGAGCTATGCTATTCATAGCTTTTTTCAGGAACGAGGTTTCATCTATCTTCACACTCCAATCATTACAGGCAGCAATTGTGAAGGTGCAGGTGATATGTTTAAGGTAACCACCCTTGATCTCCAGGGAATAAACCATAGTGGTGATGGATGGGATTTTACCGGTGATTTTTTTGGCAAACCAGCCAATCTAACGGTCAGCGGGCAGTTAGAAGCCGAGGTCTATGCCCTCGCCTTGGGTAATGTATATACCTTTGGCCCAACATTTAGGGCAGAAAATTCCAATACCTATAGACACTTAGCTGAATTCTGGATGGTGGAGCCCGAGATGGCATTCTGTGATCTTACGGAAAACATAGACCTCGGCGAGGCACTCATTAAAAATACCCTTGCCTCTATTGTAAAAACCTGTAAAGATGATATAGATTTTTGTAACCGTTTTATTGATAAAAATCTTATATCTACCATTGACACTATTATTAACAATAGCTTTCAGCGCCTTACCTACACAGAGGCAATCGAGATATTATTGAAGGCGAAAGAGAAGTTTGAATTTGCTCCTGCATGGGGAAGTGACATCCAGTCAGAACACGAACGATATCTGTGTGCGTATTTTAAAAAGCCGGTGGTGGTGACTGATTATCCAAAAGCGATAAAGCCCTTTTACATGAAAGTAAATGAAGATGGCAAGACCGTAAAGGCTATGGATATTCTCCTCCCAGGGATTGGTGAAATTATTGGGGGAAGCCAGCGGGAGGATGTATATGAAACCTTGCTTGACAGGATAAAAGAGGTAAACTTGGACCCTGCTGATTACTGGTGGTACTTAGACCTCAGGAAGTATGGCACAGCTATCCATTCCGGTTTTGGTCTGGGTTTTGAGCGCCTCATGCAGCTTGTAACCGGCCTTGCAAATATCAGAGATGTAATCCCTTTCCCCAGAACACCAAAGAATCTTGAGTTTTAGTGAATGTCCATTATGGACCTACCTTTCCAACCGCCGCAAATATACACGGTGAGTGCCTTGACCGCAGAGATAAAAACCCTCCTCGAGGAACAATTCGATTTTGTGTGGGTAGAAGGAGAAATCTCAAATTTTGCTCGCCCTACCTCCGGCCACTATTATATGACCCTCAAAGATAAACATGCCCAGATCAGGGCAGCTATGTTCAAAATGCAGGCATATTATCTGAAATTTATACCGCAAGATGGAATGAAGGTAATTGTGAGGGGCAAAATAGCTGTATATGAACCCAGAGGAGAGTATCAAATTATTCTCGACTATTTAGAGCCTCTGGGCGTGGGTGCGCTTGCAGCAGCCTTTGAACAGGTTAAACTGAAGTTGTTCCGTGAAGGGGTGTTTGACGAGGGAAAAAAAAGGCCTCTCCCGTTTTTGCCACAAAGGATTGCTGTCATTACATCCCCTACAGGAGCAGCGGTCAGAGATTTTCTAAGGATTTCTTATCGAAGAACACCTAATATGGATGTTACCATAGTCCCGGTCAGAGTGCAGGGTGACAAGGCAGCAGCTGATATTGTTGAAGCCCTGGAGATCGTAAATCGAGTGTTGGACGTTGATGTTATTGTGGTAACAAGAGGAGGCGGTTCATTGGAAGATCTGTGGCCGTTTAATCAGGAAGAGGTGGCATATGCAATAAGGCGATCATCAATCCCTGTTGTCTCAGCGGTTGGCCACGAAGTAGACTTGACAATAGCGGATCTGGCGGCCGATCTCAGGGCATCTACACCATCAAATGCCGCTGAGCTGGTGGTAAAAGATAAAGGCGCTATACAGAAGGATGTCAACAGTCTCTCATCCAGGCTTGCAGTGGCCTTTCATAGTATCATTGCAAGAATGACCGAGCGGGCAAGGTATCTCTCTTCTCAAATAAGGGATCCCAGACGCAGACTTGCTGATAACTGGCTTAGGCTTGATGAACTACATAGCCGTTTACTCAGAAGAGGGAATGTCTGTATCAGTGATAACCTCAAATACATTAAGGCAGTCAATGAAACACTGATGTTGAATAGCCCCTCTCATGCTATCACCATGCTGTCGCAAGAATTAGCCTTTCATAAACGCACCCTTACCCAGGCCTTACAACGTTTCTTAGATAAACAAGAAAGAGGCATTCGGTCCATTAAGGATAGACTGGATTCATTAAATCCGCTGTCTATCTTACAAAGAGGGTATAGTATTACCAGAAAAGTACCTGAAATGAATATTGTTAAAGATTCCAGGCAGGTAGAACCTGGTGATGAAGTAAACATTCTCCTTGCAAGGGGCACGATCGAAGGCTTTGTGAAACAGACGAAGAAAGGATAGTAAATGGAGAAAAAGAATTATTTCATTCTCATAGTTGTATTATTTTTCTTATCATCACCTGCAGAAACGCGACCTTCATCCGGTCTTGCTGTGCATTTCACGCCATCCACAATTGGTCAGGGTGAAGTAGACATGTTATCGATCCAGAAATTGGGAGACACCAAGCCCGGGATAACCTGGATGGGGAAAACGATTGCACTTTTCTCTGATACTACCAATGATGTTTGGACAGGCTTTATCGGTGTAGATTTAACTACAAAGCCAGGAAGGTATACCCTTACAATCAATTTTCATGACGGCAGTGACCCACATTCAATACCAGTACGTGTGCCTTCAAGGGATTATGGCAGTAGGCGATTGAGCCTTCCAAAAAAAATGGTCGAGCTTGATACTGCTACCCTCAAGAGGGCGAGAAAGGAATCTAAAGCAATAAGAGCGCTTTTTACAGGCCCCGATACCAACCCTCTATGGGTGGGAAGGTGGATAAAGCCGGTGCCGGGCATGATTGTAAGCCCCTTTGGGTGTAGATCCATTATTAATGGCATGGAACGGTCCCCGCATTCAGGTGTTGACCTTAAAGCGGGGGAAGGTACCCCGATCAAGGCTACGAATAGAGGAGTGGTGGCCATGGTGGCAGATCATTATTTTAGCGGTCTGAGTGTCGTTATTGATCATGGAGGAGGTATTCAAAGCATGTACTTTCACCTCAGTAAGGATTATGTGAAGGTGGGCCAGTTAGTGGAAAAAGGCGCTGTTATTGGGCTTGCTGGTTCTTCGGGAAGGGTAACCGGCCCTCATCTCCACTTTGGTATACGGCTCAATAATGGACGGATCGACCCGATAAAGTTAATCGAGGTAAGTAGGAGATTAGAAAGATAATGAAAGAAAAAAAATTTGAAGATGCCATAAACGAACTGGAGGATATTGTAAAACGGCTGGAGAGCGGAGATTTGCCCCTGGAAGAATCTCTCAGGATTTTTGAGAAAGGGGTTGCTTTATCACGATTTTGTTTTAAAATATTAGAAGAGGCAGAAAAAAGAGTGTCTATCCTGATGAAAGATGAACAAGGTATAAGAAAAGAGCCATTTAACTATGAGGGAACTGAAGGTGACGATAACCATTGAGCAATACCTTGCTGAGAGAAAAACACTTGTGGATGAGGCACTCAACCAATGCATGCCCAAACCGGTCGGGATGGCAAGCGATGTCATCAAGGCAATGAATTACAGCCTCTTTGCCGGAGGAAAGAGAATCAGGCCTATTCTCTGTATAGCAGGGGCAGAGGCAGTTGGAGGTTCGGCAGATACTGTTGTCCCTGTTGCCTGTGCAATTGAACTGATTCATACCTATTCTCTGATCCATGATGATTTACCGATCATGGATAATGATGACCTCCGTAGGGGGAAACCCACCAACCATAAAATGTTCGGGGAGGCAGTTGCACTTCTTGCCGGAGATGGTCTGCTTACTCTGGCATTCAACCTGATGGCAGGCTATGGAGTCGAAAAAGGCCTTGAGAAAACAGCCCTGTTACGGGTAATCGATTTGATTGCCTCAGCCGCCGGCTACAATGGTATGGTAGGTGGGCAAGTGGCGGATATCATCTATGAAGGTAAAGAGCCTGATCCTACTGTGGTGGATTATATCCACAGACACAAAACAGCATCCCTTATCGCTGCCTCGGTTACCACAGGAACAATACTGGCAGGGGGCAGTGAAAATGAGCAACAATCTATTACCAGATATGGGCAGCAAATAGGAATTGCCTTTCAGATAGCCGATGATCTCTTAAATATAGAAGGTGAGAAGGGATTGATGGGCAAGGACACAGGGAGTGATAAGGAAAAAGGAAAGATTACCTATCCATCTGTCTTTGGAACCGATGAGTCAAAAATTATGCAAAAGGAACTTATTGAGCATGCAATAGACTCCATCAAAGGATTTGATACCAGGGCAGATCCACTCAGAGATCTGGCTCGGTATATTATTGAAAGAAATACATAGGGATGGTAATGAGGAGGTAATAGGCAGTAAGGGTGGGGAATAATCAATTAAGGAATTGAAAAATATTTCGATGCTTAACAAACGACATGCCACATAAAAACTATGAAACAGGATAAGAAAAATACTACATCAACAAAAAGCTTTCTTGATCGTATAAATAGCCCGGCTGATTTAAAAGACTTAAGCGTGGCTGATTTAGAGGTACTGGCCACTGAGATACGTAACCTTATCATAGAAACCGTTTCACGGACTGGTGGGCATTTGGCCCCGAGCCTGGGAGTGGTAGAGTTATCTATTGCCTTGCACTACGTGTTTAATGCACCGCACGATAAAATTATCTGGGATGTTGGCCATCAGGTATATGCCCATAAGATTATCACGGGCCGAAGAGAACAATTTCATACCCTAAGACAATATAAGGGAATCAGCGGGTTTCCCAGGAGAAAGGAAAGCCCCTACGATTCCTTTAACACCGGTCACTCCGGAACCTCTATATCTGCCGGTCTTGGCATTACCACCGGTAAAGCCCTCAAAGAAGAAACAGATAAGACCATCGCTGTTATCGGGGATGGGGCCATGACTGCTGGCATGGCCTTTGAAGCGCTCAACCAGGCAGGTCATACCGAAAAAGACCTGATTGTTGTGATGAACGATAACGAGATGTCCATAACCAAAAATGTGGGGGCACTATCCTCGTATGTAAGCCGGAAAATATCGGAACCCAGGATTGTTGGCCTTAAAAGAAACCTGGAAAGTTTTTTTCGGTCAATTCCTGGTGTCGGTGAAAATATCCTCACCCTCCTCAGAAAGAGTGAAGACTCCTTGATCAGCCTCATTACTCCGGGCATGCTTTTTGAGGCCCTGAAATTCAGATACATAGGCCCAATCAAGGGACATGACCTTAATCTTCTCATTAATACGTTTAAAGATGTTGCCCGGATAAAAGGGCCAACCCTTGTACACGTTTTAACCACAAAGGGAAAGGGATATGAACCTGCAGAGAAAAATCCGACCCTGTATCATGGTATTGGATCATTTGACATAGCGAACGGCAAGCCCAGAAAAAAGGCAGGTAAAGCCCTGCCATCGTATACAGAGGTATTTGGGAAAAGCATGGTTGAACTCGGGAAACGAGAGAAGAGACTGTTTGCCATTACTGCAGCTATGCGAGATGGTACAGGGCTTACCGAGTTTTCTGAAGTCTATCCAGATCGCTTTATCGATGTGGGAATAGCTGAGCAACATGCTGTGACCTTTGCTGCAGGACTTGCCACAGAGGGATTTAAACCGGTGGTTGCCATCTATTCAACCTTTCTCCAGCGCTCCCTTGACCAGATAATTCATGATGTGTGTCTTCCTGATCTGCCTGTCATCTTTGCCCTCGACAGGGGTGGCCTGGTTGGAGAGGATGGGCCGACACACCATGGTAACTTCGATTTATCATATCTCAGATTCATCCCGAATATGACTGTGATGGCCCCAAAGGATGAGAATGAATTGCACCATATGCTCTATACCGCGCTCTATGCCCATGGACCTATTGCCATTCGCTATCCGAGAGGCAAAGGCCTGGGAGTGCCTATAGATGCTGAGTATAAAAAAATACCTATAGGCCAGGCAGAGGTTTTAACTGATGGAACAGATTGTCTCATTTTAGCCCTTGGAAGCAGAGTGCACCCGTCGCTTGAAGCTGCTATGGCACTAAAAAAAGAGGGCTATTCAATTAGCGTTGTTAACTGTCGATTTGTAAAGCCATTGGATCCAGGGCTATCTGCCATGGCGGTACGTACGGGAAAGGTTCTCATTGTAGAGGAAAATACCCTCCAGGGTGGATTTGGGAGTGCAGTACTGGAGAACTTTGCTGACCAGGGATTGTCAAACATACTCATAAAACGGCTTGGAATTCCGGATATATTTGTTGAGCATGGCCCCCAGGATCTTTTACGAGAACAATACGGAATTGATACCAAAAAGATCATGGAAGAGGCCGGAAAGCTCTGTCGTTACCATGGCTCAGCTAAAGAAAAGACTTGACCAGGTCCTGGTTGAAAAGGCATTAGTTGAGAGCAGGCAACGGGCAAAAGGCGTAATCATGGCCGGCATGGTTAACGTTGATGGAACCATAGTGGATAAACCGGGCCGTCTTATCAATCCTTCCTCTTCTATTACCCTCACC
>JAWOBA010000281.1:0-5194 GCA_046498285.1 Desulfatiglandales bacterium
GGCTTGCCCCGCCGTGCCCCGTAGCTTCGGAAGATAGTACCGGAGCATATTTAACCGGGGTTCAAAACAAATGGTCCGGTTTTGTAAAGCTCTAAACCTCAACATATGATGGATAAAAGGGACAAAAGAAAAAGCTGAGACCTTTGCATAACCCCTATTGATCTAAAGACGATGGGCTTTTTTTCAGTTCCCTCCGGGTCGTAGGCCCTCCGGGCCGGAGGCGGAGGCTCCCGGGTTAGCATTTTCAGCACCCTTCTCTCCGAGCGGGAGGCTCTCCCTTCCGGGACGGAGGCCCCTCCAGGACGGAGTCGAGCCGGAGGCCACCAGTCACTTCAAAAAAGTCCATCGTCTTTTTGAGGATGATGAAAATCGCCAGGTTTTTCAAAGGTCTCGAAAGTCTGGCCTGAGCCATATTCATCATTATATTTCAGTTGTGGCTAAAAATACTCACGGTAGACTAAGATATAGATGGCTCTAATTGTAAGTGGCGTGTTATTGTTCCACCTTGTTTTGTGCTATTATTTTTTGTATGAATACTGCCAATTTTTTTGGATCATCCCACACAATACCACCGCCAATATCGAGCATATTGGATGCATAGATTGAGCGATTTCCCCAACAGTCAATCGCTCTCACCAATTTCAACAAATTCTGCTTTTTGAGCCATATATCGCTCTATGAACGTCTTATCCGGTTTCTCTGAATTATAAATTACTCCATCAATCTGCCGCTCAATCGATTCCTCAAGTTTTTGAATAAAATCAAGACCGGAGAAATTGTGGGTTCCCCGAACTTAGTCATAATGTTGATAATAGATAAGATTTTTGCACTCGTTTCCTGGAGCACTTCTTTAACGCCAGAAACTATAAGGTTTGGAATAATGCTTGTAAACAGGTCGTTGCGACCAATTATAATATAGTCCGCACCTTTGATTGCTTTCATTGCAGGGAGAGCAGACTGAAATCGAATCACTGTGGTGAGGAATGAGAAAGACATTTCGAATTTTTTCGCGTTGTGTGCCTTGGGGAATATCAATTGCTGTTTCTCCATAAATATGGCTTCCTTCAGTCAGTTCAGCAGCGAGCGTTGCCTTACCAATGGTGACTGATAAGATTGTTCCTTTAAAATCGAGAATTTCGCCAAATGCCTGTATACAAGTAGAGAAGCTGCCTGTATATTGTGAAAGCATTGTAAGGTGCATGTTGTCTGCATGGTGCGCTTGTAGACGCCTATCTTTGATAAAGGGTTTCAGAAACAATATTCGTGCAATATCGTGGTTTAGTGAGAGCACAAGGATTATTTCAGCACATCACCAAGCGGCAGGATTCCTGGTTCATCACGTAACATTCCAGTATTTTCGCATCTATCAATCATTGAAACTACTGCGGCAATAGTAATTCCATTTAGATCTCTCAGCCGATAGAGGAACACAAATTGACCGCTTACGCCACCAATTGTTACAAGGTTTTGCTCCTCATTTTTCATGCATACATCTTTTTTTCTTATAAAAACATAACCACATATTGTATATGTATTATTTTGTATACCTGAATTTTTTCAGAATCGCAAAGCTTTTAAAAAATACCTGCTTAGTGACACATTAATTTTCTATTGAGGAAGATTTTTTGGCTTGCTTTTCCCCTGACTTTCTTGCATGTTTTAAAAAACTTTTCGATGATGTGACATCACCCTCATAAAGAATTTGTCAAAAGCCCCTTTTTCACAGCTATAGGGATGCTACAGAATTGGACTCGTAGAACAATGGGTCCCCTTCCTAGAGGGGGAATGGAAATCATTTGATGCGAATAAAGCTATGAATATTCTTTACGGAGCATACACTCTCCTTACTAGCAGCCTTTTTTTATCTTTTCTTCCGCCTTATTGGATGTATACGCACCTGGGCGGGCGACATAGTGAAAACCTGAAAGAACGCTTGGGGCACATACCTCCAAAACTTGTGCTAACCCTTTCAGGATCACCCCGTATATGGATTCAGGCCGCTTCCCTGGGGGAGATTAAGGTGGCGGGCTCTATTATTACGGCTCTCAGGCAAATCTTACCAGCTTGTTCAATCATTGTTTCAACAACCACAAAACATGGCCGTGAACTTGCGATAGAGATTTTCGGAGACAGTATTCCTGTTATGTATGCGCCAGCAGATTTTATTGGCTCAGTCCGAAAAGCACTTTTCCGCGTGAATCCTGATATCCTTGTTTTTTTAGAGACTGAACTCTGGCCTGCGTGGATTACCGAAGCCCATCGGATGGGAATTAAAACCGCTCTGATTAATGGCAGAATCTCTATGAAATCAATCAGTGGATATCTCAGGTTCCGGCCCTTTTTCCGGAAAGTCTTACAAAATATAGATGCCTTTAGCATGATTTCAGACGAAGACAGTGCTCGGATCAGGTCAATGGGGGCTAATCCGGGCAAAATAGAAGTGCATGGCAATGCCAAATATGACCTCCTTGTGAGTCTTGCAGATCCTTCTATGGCGGCACAAATGCAGAAAATCTTGAACCTACAACCCGCATCCCCCGTCTTTATTGCAGGAAGTACACGTGGTGGTGAGGAGGCCATGGTGCTCGATGCCTATGCAAGGATTGTGAAAGAATTTCCAAACACCGTTTTGATTATTGCACCTCGGCATATAGAGCGAATAGCAGAGATTAGATCTCTACTTGAGAAACGGGGATTTCGGTATCAGCTCCGGAGCGAACTCCACGATGATGGAATAAAGCGCACAGAACCGATTATTATCATTAACACTTTTGGAGAACTTTTTAAACTATACAGTATTGCAACTGTCGTGTTTTGTGGGGCAAGCCTTGTTCCACTGGGCGGACAGAATCCCCTAGAGGCAGCAGTATGGGGGAAGGTCGTCTTTTATGGACCTTCAATGGAAGACTTCATTGATGCAAAGGCCATATTAGAGGAGGTGGGTGCAGGCATACCTGTTTCAAGTCCTGAAATGTTGGCAGAACATGTGATATGGTTTTTCAGGCATCCTGAGGCGTTAGAATCTTATGGTAGCCGAGCAAGGGAAGCCGTTATACGAAACCAAAAGGCTGCGGATAAACATGCCAGTGTGATAGCAAGATTAGCATTAGACGTGTCCCTGGATAATCTGTAAATAGATATCAAAGGAGGTTGCTGTATGTCGATTGATCAAACAATAATTGAACATATGTTTAACAATCTTTCTTCAAAATCTCTTGTGAGTTTGAAGCGTGCTATAAAGTGGATTGTTAATGCCAAGGAAAAAGGGGGCAAGGTGGTTGCCGTTGTTGGCAGTGGCCCGAATTTGCATGAGGGTGTGACCACTCTTTTAGCTGAACTTATACATAAGGGAATAGTCGATGGTGTTTCAACAAGTTCTGCGGTCATTAATCATGAGATGGCAGGCACCTTAGAAAAGGTAAAGCGATTTGATGGTGCAGCCTTTGGCTTTGAACAAGAAAAACTTCCATCGGATGGCTTTTTTGAGGTCAGCATCCTTTCCAACACAAGACTCAAGGAGTTTCAGCGCGAGATCCCTATTGATATTGCCCTTTATCAGAAGATGCGTCAAGCCAAAGGAGATAGTATCATCAAGGTCGCTGGTAATATGGCTTACCCTACAGGCCTGCGTACAGAGAGACTGGCCCGTGATGTACTTGCCATGGCAAAGCGTTGCGGTGTTCCTTTTGAACAGATGGCTGGTTACGGTGCTGACCGCCTCACCATGATTGGGGCGGGAGCAGAGCGCAATATTCCGATGCTGGTAACCGTGCCCCAGTTGATAGGAGGCGGAGAGGTGGGGCTCGCTATTGGAGATTCATTATCCCTTTCAGAACGCTCCTGCCGCATTGCACGACTTCTTGACAGCGCAGACGTGATTATTGAATCTGCCCTTGCCCTGTCTCAGGAGGTCCATGATGGTCCCTTTGAACGATTTACTGGCCATGGCATATGGGCGGACTGGGAAGGGGGATGGACATATTCCCTTGCTGACAAGAAAATTGTACGAATTGATCTTGATCCTAATCTGGAGAAAGCATGGATGCAGGAACGTAAATCTAAAATGGTCACCGATGCTGTTCACAGAGGTCTTCCCAAGACAAAGCTTATGGGTATACCTTTTCGTATGGAGATGTCAGGATTTGCAAGAATTCCCGGCAGCCTTCCCATTATAGGAGATATTGGTGAGATATGGCCATTGCTGGCAACAAAGGTTGCTGAGGCACTCGATGTAAAACTCGACTTTATGAGCTATAAACAGTCATTGCCTGCAGGAGAGAAAGTTCGTGAGTGGATTGTAAAACATGTGCAGCCTGTAAACAGGGAGAGGATGTATGCAGCAGCAAGCGAACTCACTTTTGCTAATACTCGATAAGGGCATAGCGTATCTTTCATCTAAAGGACTGCATTCTCCTCGTCCTCTTCTCCATTCCACAAGCAGAAATTTCTAAGGACAGTTAAACCTGGAGTCCCACTCTTTTCTGGGTAAAACCTCACAGCGAGACCTTTGAAAAACCCGGCGATTTTCAGAATTCCCAAAAAGACGATGGACTTTTTTGAAGTGACTGGTGGCTTCCGGCTCGTAGAGCCTCCCGCTCGGAGAGAAGGGTGCTGAAAAGACCAACCCGGGAGCCTCGGCCTCCGGCCCGGAGGGCCTACGCCCCGGAGGGAGCTGAAAAAAAGCCCATCGTCTTTAGATCAATAGCGGTTATGCAAAGGTCTCCAGCATAACCATCTGGGAAGAGAGAAGGTGTTGTTGAATGATTTGAATTATCTCTCTTGTCCTTATAATAACAGTGAAAGTATCTCTCATAAACAAACTACAGTGTCTTGAAAAAATAAAGTGATTTTTAATGAGCATAAAATGGTTATAAGATATACTCATTATTTAAAAAGGGGCACTTGTTGCATTCCGTGAGAAACCATTCTAATGAGAAGGAATATGACTCAAATCCAAGATGTTAACACTTACAGAGGCTATTTTTATAACAGTGAAAGTAACTATACTTTAAATTTTGGACAAGAATGTCTTCGGCATGAAATAAATTTCGGGTTTATTTTTTTAGATAAAAAGCCGGCTTTTACTCTTTCAAATCAAAATGGTTATGTCAAAAATATAGAACTTCGCCCCAGTTTTAATAACTGAAGAAGGAGAAAAATAAACTATTCTCCCGTGGAAAGCTTAAAAATCATT
>JAWOBA010000040.1:0-39027 GCA_046498285.1 Desulfatiglandales bacterium
TTTTTTAAAAGTGGACTGAATTCAGGCCCTATCAGCACTTGGAAAACTGGTTCATCCTTACTCACTGGTAGCTCCAACAGGACTAATCTGACTCTTCTAAAAGGTGTCTTCATCAACCGTCAGTTACTGATCTTATGGGCTTTTGAGATATGGGAATGTGGAAAAATTTTTCACTTTCCCACATTCCCATATCTTCTACTCTTACTCAAACTGACTACGCTTTCGGATAGTCCACTTTTAAATCATAAACCTCTCAAAAACAGTCCACTTTTTATTCGTAAATGACAGACATTGATTTTTTCATTGACAAACAAGGTTTTTAAGCCTATTTATTACTAAAACTGAATTTATTCAAATGGGTTGCGGGAGAGATTTCGCGAACAGGGTGATAGAGCTAAGCGGGACGCCGAAGGTGAAACCCCGATACATTGGGGGAAACTCTCAGGCAAAAGGACTGTAATCCATTTATTCTCTGGAGAGAGCCTTTCGAAAGGCCACCGAAGGGGAAAGTCTTGAAGCCCTCGGGCTTGGGATAATCTCTCAGGTAAAAGAACAGGGGAGTTTCGGAATAATTCCGAAACTCCCCTGTTCTTTATTGGGAGGTCTGATCCTGGATTTGCAGTGTGCCGCCTGCCTCTCGAAGAGATCGAGTGGAGGTGCCCGACCTTTGTCCGGGATAGAATCCTAAGTATTTGCCGGGAGGACCTCATTGAAAAAACATGGTGAGTTAATCATTTCATTATCTCTATTGAGGCAGAAATCTCCTGGGAATCCAAAAGGGTACGCACCATTCCAATAATGTATTTAATAGAACCCGCCGCTAAACTCAAGGAGGCAATGCGGCATGTCAACGGTCGTTCGCGATTCAGGTTGGAGGCGTCGACTGTGAGAATCGATTCTATTGAAAGGAGGGTTTACATTGATTAAAAACGGATGGAGTACATACAATCCCAACGGGGCCAGGCGTGTGGTCGTTACCAAAGAGCTGCCTGGAGACCGGTGGTTGGAGATTCTTGAACAGGCGGACTGCAAGGTTGAGATCTGTACATCGACAGATATTTTGACCGCTGAGGAGATCAAGGCGGCGATCGGGAACCAATGTGACGGGGCTATTGGACAGTTGACAGAGGATTGGGGTGAAACACTCTTTACTGCACTCAAGTCTGCTGGCGGCAAGGTCTACAGCAACTATGCAGTCGGTTACAACAACGTTGATGTTGATACGGCTACCAAACATGGTATCCCGGTGGGTAATACGCCTGGCGTGCTGACAGAAACCACCGCGGAAATGGCTGTTGCATTGACCTTTGCGGCAGCGCGGCGAGTTGTTGAGGCCGACAGGTTTATGCGTGGTGGCTATTTCAAAGGATGGCTGCCGACCCTCTTCCTGGGAGATCTCCTCTGGAGAAAGACGGTAGGAGTTATCGGTGTGGGCCGCATCGGTGCAGCGTACGCTCGCATGATGCTCGAAGGGCACAGGATGAACCTCATCTACTACGACATCTATCCTAACAGGGACCTGGAGGACTATGTGGCCGCCTATGGGGGGTTCCTCGAATCGCGTGGAGAGGAGCCAGTATCTTGTATGCGAGCAAGCAGCGTGGAGGAGCTGCTGCTGAGGGCGGACTTGGTCAGCCTTCACCCCATACTTGATAAGACCACACACCACCTGATCAATAAAGACCGGCTGGCACTCATGAAGGAGAACGCTCTTCTGATTAATACAAGTCGTGGCCCGGTAATAGATGAGGTCGACCTTATCGCTCACTGCCAGGAGCATCCCAACTTCCGTGCCGGACTTGATGTGTTTGAGGACGAGCCGGAGATGAAGCCTGGTTTGACGGAACTTGACAACGTGGTCATCATGCCTCACATCGCTTCTGCAACCATCTGGACGCGAGAGGGCATGGCCACCCTTGCGGCCAGCAACGTGGCGGGAATCCTGATGGGATATCCGGCCTGGCAGGATCCTGATGTCTCTCCTTTTCTTGTGGATGATCCTCCCAGGGCTGCACCGAGTATCGTGAACGCCAAAGAATTAAATATTTCACTATTTAGCTGGTAGGTCACCTATATTGAGAGCTTGCAGAACTCATATTTTCCTAAAGAGGGTCGAGACTTCTTCACCTCCTTCCGTAGGCCGGGGCCGCCAGTCACTTTAGAAAAGTCTACCCTCTCTATTCGAAGTAAAAAAGATGGTCAGGTTTTGCAAAGCTCTAATATTCAAACGTCTAATCAGAAAGGAGAAAGAACAATGAGAATCGCAGACAAAATAGCCCGTCTGGGAACAGAAACGGCCTTTGCTGTCTCCGCTGAGGCGACTGCCTTTGCCGCCAAGGGCAACAAGGTATATCCATTTCACCTGGGTGACATCAACATCATCACACCTGCCAACATTATCGAGGCAGCTGTAAAGGCGATGAAGGACGGCAAGACCGGCTATTGCCCCAACGCCGGCATCCCGCAGTTGCGCGCAACACTGGCCGCCGATGTGAGTGCCTCCCATGGTGTCAGCTACAGCATGGAGAATGTTGCCATCGAGCCGGGGGGCAAGCCGACCATCAACAAATTTCTTCTGGCGCTTATGAATCCTGGCGACGAGGTGCTTTATCCCAATCCGGGCTATCCAATTTACGAGTCGCAAATCGAGTTCCAGGGCGGTAAGGCCCTGCCATACGGATACATTGAGGGGGAAGAAAACTTCGAGCTCGACATGGACGCTATCGAGAGACAAATCACACCGCGCACAAAGCTCATGGTGCTCAACGACCTACAGAACCCCACCGGGGCAGAGTGTTCCCCGGCAGAGCTTGAGAAGCTTGCCGGGCTGGCCCTCGAACATGACCTCTACATACTGTGTGACGAGGCCTACTTCGACATTCGCTATGAGGGGAAGAGCTCCTCGTTGGCATCCCTTCCGGGTATGGCTGAGCGGTGCGTGATCCTCTACAGCTTTTCCAAGAAATTTGCTATGACTGGATGGCGTCTTGGCGCGGCGATTGGACCGAAGGAGATCATTGACGTAATCACCAAGCTCAACGTTAATGACGAGTCCTGCTCGAATCACTTCATCCAGTATGCTGCGATCGAAGGGCTTACCGGTGACCAGGCCCAGGCGAAGCAGATTCTGGCAACCTTTAAGGAGCGTCGTGACACAGCAGCGGATATCCTGAACTCTATCGATGGCATACACTGCTTCCGGCCGAACGCGACATTCTACCTGTATCCAAACATCACTGAGGCAATGAAGAGAAAAAACCTGGCCAACTATGATGCCTTCCGAAAAACCCTGCTGAACGAAACCGGCGTGTCGGTGTGCACCCGTATTCATTTTGGCCGAGCCCTAGAAGATGAGGAAAGTTTTTATATCCGCCTGGCTTACTCGGGCATCAACACACCTGAGATCAAGGAGGGCCTCGGTAAGTTTAAAGCTTTTATCGAAGACTAAATAACCCGCTGCTAACCCACAGACAGGTGGCATACGTTTCTATTGATAGTGGGCCAATACAAAAAATCGACCTCATTTCTTTACAAAGCATATCATTATTCAAACAAGGTATTGCAAATTATAGATTTTAGTGTAATAAAACCTTGAATTGAGATACTCATATTTTGAGCGGTTATAATTAATACTTTTAAGTTCAAGACTCAGGACGATCATTGGACTAACGGAGTATTGCAGTAGCGGGGCTTCCCCTTACTCCATTACTCAGGTACTCCGGCAATGATAATGGGAAAAGTGGTTCACTCGATGCAAAGATGCAATTTAGGGCCGTGTACAGCATCGTTAAATCTATCATGAATAATTGAAAAAGGGTAAGTTTCAAAAGGAACCTGACTGTTTCACAGCAGTATATATCCAAATAAACGTGTGATAGTTTTGTAAATATCTTAGGGGGCAGCAATGAAGCAAACAATCCTTCATGGGTGGCATAAGAAACATGGCGGTGATATGGTGGAATTCGGCGGATGGGAGATGCCGATACGATATGAAACAGGGATAATCCAGGAGCACCTGGCAATAAGAAAATATGGTGGTTTATTTGACGTTTCCCACATGGGCAGATTTCTTGTTACAGGAAAACAGGCTACCGATTTCTTACAGTATGTTCTCACAAATAATGCGGCTGCGCTTGAACCAGGCCAATCACAATATACCGTAATACAGAATGAAAATGGTGGGGCAATTGATGATTCGTACCTCTATAAGATAAATGAGAACGATTATATTTTAGTTGTGAATGCCTCTAATATAGAAAAAGACTGGAGGTGGCTTCAAGAAAAGATATCAAAATTTTCAGAAGCACGCTTGGAAGATAAGTCAGTTGAAATATCCATGCTGGCATTACAAGGGCCTCAGACAAAAAGAGTATTGAAGGATATATTGCAAGACATAACAAAACTCCCGGACGTTGGAAGGAATAATTTGAGTGCAGCAGAATTTGAAAATGAGGAGATAATAATTGCACGAACTGGTTACACAGGAGAGCCGCTGTGTTTTGAGATATTTGTGCCTCAAGAGAAAACCGTAGCCCTGTGGGAGGAAATTCTCGAGGCTGGGAAGGTGTATAATATAATCCCAGCAGGGTTAGGGGCAAGGGATAGCTTAAGACTCGAGGCCGGCTTACCCTTATATGGCCATGAATTTGGAGAAGATAAAGAAGGCAGGGAAATTCCCATTCTTGCAGTACCTATAGCAAGGTATGCAGTCAGCTTTTCGTATCTTAAGGGTGATTTTATTGGGAAAGAAGCCCTGGAGAAGCAGTTTATGGAGTTGAAGCAGTTAGAGGGCAGAAAGCCATGTCACAAACAGTATTTGCCAAAACGGATCATGCCCATAGCTATCTCGAGCATAGGCGCAGCAAGACAAGGGGATGAAGTGTATATCGATAATGGACTGATAGGAGAAGTCAGCAGTGGATCCATGGTTTCATACTGGAAGTTTGATAAGGAAGGCGTGGCTTCGCACATCACTGAAGAAAAAGGGAAAAGGTCCATTTCCCTTGCCTATATAGATTCTGAAACAGAAGAAAACCAAGAGGTCCTGATACATGCAAAGGGCAGAATCCTCGAGGGAGTAGTTGTTGAAAGGTACCTGAGCAGTGCAGCGCCTCCTTACTCGAGGACTATATTAGTCAAGCCAAAAGAAAGGCATGTCGAAGAAGGCAAAGACCTCCCTTTGCTAATGGAAAAGCTGGCAGAAGAGGCTATCGTAAACCATGTATGGCGGCAGAAAGAAACCATCAATTTGATCCCTTCAGAGCAAACTCCTTCCAAACTAGTAAGATTTCTTGCATCCATGGATCCTTCAGGAAGGTATGCGGAACATAAGATGATCGAGGCATTAGGAGAATCAGAAGTACCTTACTATCAGGGAACTGGGTTTATAATAGAAAAAGAAGGCCTGGTAATTGAGGAGATGACGAAATTTCTGGGCTGTTCGCAGGCAGAAGTACGAGTTATAAGCGGGCAGCAAGCCAACAAGACAGTTTTCAGTGCCTTGGTAGACTACAAGAACAGGCTCGATACAAAAACTGAACGGAAACGGCTGCGAAAGGTCATGAATAATCATTTAGGGAAAGGCGGACACCTCAGCGCACAGCCCCTTGGTGCTTTACGGCATTATGTAATGGTTGATCCTGTAACGGAAAAACCTGCCGTCATTAACTTCCCAATACAAAGAGATAATCCGTATAAGATGGATGTAGAAGAAACATGGAATTTGATAGATGAACACAAACCAGAATTAATAATTCTGGGCAAGAGCATGGTTTTACATCCGGAACCGGTAGCTGAGATACGAAGGAAAATAGATACCATGGAAGAAAAACCGGTTTTGATGTACGACATGGCTCATGTACTGGGACTTGTTGGGCCATACTTTCAGGAGCCCTTTAAGGAAGGGGCGGATATAGTTACAGGATCTACACACAAAACATTTTTCGGGCCTCAGAGAGGAGTGGTGGCAGGTAAAATGGATGAAGGGACCAGGGAGTATGAACTGTGGGAGACAATTCAGAGGGAAGCCTTTCCGGGCAGCACAAGCAATCATCATTTAGGAACCTTGTTAGGGCTGCTCATGGCAACCTATGAGATGAACACGTATGGTAAAGCGTATCAAAAACAGGTAATCTCAAATGCCAAGGCCTTTGCAAAGGCCTTGAGAGATAATGGATTTAATGTTGAAGGGGACCCTGATGTGAGTTATACGGAAACACACCAAGTAATTTTGAATGTAGGGTATGCAAATGGTGCTGAAATCGCTGAGAAATTGGAGAAAAACAACATCATTGTAAACTATCAATCAATACCCTACGATGAGGGGTTTAGTTCGAGCAGCGCCTTACGAATGGGTGTTCAAGAAATGACGAGATTTGGAATGAAAGAAAAAGATTTTGAAGAACTGGCAGAATATATGAAAGAAATAATTCAGGATAACAAAGAAATAGGGAAACAGGTTTCTCAGTTTAGAGGTAATTTTACCGAGATGACCTACTGCCTGCCGAGTAAAAAATCAGAACCCTTGATTGAAAAAATTGCAAAGACTTTGCTGCAGTAAATGAAAGGGCCCAGGCCCAGTCAATAAAAATCTTTCTTGTAATAACCCTAATGTTATCGTAAGAAGCCCTTTTAATCGCTCATGATACCCATTTTGAAATTCATGGAATGCTCGGCTGATTGCCAAAAACTGCGACTTAGTCAACCACTCTTGTGTGTACATAATATATGAAAAGCATCATGTTGAAAAAGAAATTTTTATGTAAAATGAAAAGGTGAAAGGAGGGAGCAATGTCGAAAGAGTACGTAGTGCTGGATGATAGGTTATACGCAGAGACCCATGAATGGGTTAAGAATGTTGGGGAAAACAGGTTTCATATAGGTATTACTGACTATGCCCAGGATAACTTAAAAGATATCTATGCAGTAGAATTACCCAAGGTAGGAGAAAATGTAGAACAATTTCGAGCGTGGGGCCAGATAGAATCAGAAAAAGGCGCATCCGAACTGATTTCACCGATTAGTGGGAAGGTTGCAGCAGTAAATGAAGATGGGTTAGGAGATGTCTTTGATACTGGAGAGACAGCAAAAACCAACATTTACGGGGGAGATCTTTTCAATATTAACAGAAAACCATATGAAACATGGCTTATAGAAGTTGAAACAAATAATGAGGACCAATTGAAATCTCTCCTCGATCCGAAAGACTATAGGGAAAAATCAGCATAGGGTAATATGAAGTGTAATATTATCAATGTAGAAGAAGAAATTTCCTACTCTATCGGGCTGATGCTGCAGAAATCAGTACTGTACAATATAAAAAACAATAATGATGCATATGATACCCTTATTTTATTAAGGCATAAACCAACAATCACCCTGGGTTATTTTGCAAACAATAAAAACATCTTAGCGCCAGACAATGTTTTACTCCCACGGGGAATACATATACACAAGACAGACAGGGGAGGAGATGTAACATATCACGGGCCTGGCCAGTTAATTTGCTACCCGATAATAGATGTTCACAGAAAGGGATTACAACAATACAAATCCAAACTATGCCAGAGTCTTATCGATCTTTTAGGGCAATACGATATTTCGGCAGAAGAAGGACATAAAAAGCTATCCGGAATATGGGTTGGGGATAAGAAGATTGCAGCGATTGGCTATGCTCTTAAAAAGATAAAGGACCGGGAAAGAACAAAAGTAATAACAATGCATGGGTTTGCCCTCTATGTGTTTGATGAGATGGAAAACTTTCATTACATTAACCCATGTGGAATGCCTGAAATAAAATTGACCAATATGGAACAAATTTTAGGAAGAAGGATAGACTTTAAAGAATTGAAAGATACCTATGTAAACACCTTTATCAAGATATTCAATTATGAGATCGATGAATAAGCCTGAATGGTTTCAAAAGATAATACGGCCAAATGATTTGATTGAAATGAGAGGTTTCATCAGGGAAAACAAGCTTAATACTATCTGTGAGGAAGCCGCTTGCCCTAATAGAGGAGAATGTTATAAAAATAAAACACTCACAGTGTTGATTTTGGGTAGGGCCTGCACCAGAAATTGCAGGTTTTGCAATGTTGAAACAAGAAAGCCTGAAGATGTTGATGGTGATGAACCTCAAAGGGTAGCACATGCTCTCTCCATGCTTCATCTTCATTATGTTGTAATAACCTCTGTTACACGAGATGACTTAGAAGACGGAGGGGCAGAGCACTTTGCTAAAACAATACAAAATATCAAGGAAAAGAATCCCCATACCGTCCTCGAAGTGCTCGTGCCAGATTTTGTTCACTCGATACACAAGGTAGTGAAGGCAAGACCTGAGGTCATAAGTCATAATGTAGAAACAATCCCACGGTTATATAGATCAGTCAGACCTCAGGCCAATTATGAAAGATCTCTTGCCCTCCTGGCGTTAGTGAAGCTTACAAATCCTGCAATTTATACAAAATCCGGAATCATGGTAGGCTTAGGAGAAACATTGCAGGAAGTGTTAGACGTGATGAAAGATCTACGAGATGCGGGGTGTGACATATTTACAATAGGGCAATATGCGAGACCATCAAAGAGACATATAGAGGTTTATGAATGGATACACCCGCGCACCTTTGAGGCATACAGAAACCAAGCCGAGAAACTGGGTTTCCTGCATGTAGAATCTGGACCCTATGTCAGGAGCTCATTTCATGCTGCTGACATTTTAAAAAAGATAGACGGCAAGGTATTAACTGAGCCACTAAGACCTGGTCCGGACCCGGGATCCAGTCACTTAGTCTTATAGCAATAGCTCTTTAAGATAAAGAATTAATAGATTGTTACAATCATATCGCCCCAGGGCGGGCATGAAGGCACCAGGATTAGAGAATTTTTTTCTTGATATTCTATCTTTCTTTATAATGCTCTTTTTTTCATGGGAGATGCAATTGATATTTATACTTTGTGTCCTGGTACCCTGGTGGCTACCCGCACACATATACATGGCATGGAAATATGAAGGCTAAAAATATTATCATTATAGGTATGGGTACTGCTTCGGCCGGGGCCGCCGCCGCTGTGAACCATACAAACCCAAGCGCAGAGGTGAGTATTATAGAAAAAAGAGGAACTGAAATGTACTCACTCTGTGGAATGCCCTTTGCATTTGAGGAAAGAGTTGGTTTTGAATCACTCACACATGATTTCCCGGCGAGAGGACCAAAAACTACGGTATATTTAAATACAGAAGTGGTACAAATTAATACCTCCAAACAAGAAGCACTAATACAAAACCAAAAAGGGCAAAAAATTCTCAAATATGATTCCATTATCATTGCTACAGGAGCACAACCTGTTATTCCTCCAATAAAAAATACTGAACCATTTTTAGGGCGCTCCGCTCACAGCCTATATAGCTTAGAAGAGGTCACTCAATTATATAAGACGAAAAGGCAAATCGGCAAGGTAGCAATAATTGGGGCCGGCGCCATCGGAATAGAGTTTGCTGTAGCAATAAAACAACAGGGCGTTGAGGTCATCATTGCAGAAATGATGAGCCATGTATTTCCGAATGCGTTAGATAAGGATATGGCAAGGCTGGTTCAGGAATACGTAGAGAGAAATGGAATTACCGTGCTGACCAATGCCAGAGTGAGTGAGGCAATAGGAAACGATACAGTAGAAGGCATATCTATAGATGAAGAAAAACATAAGGCAGATAGCATTCTTTTCGCCTGCGGGATTATTCCTAATATAGAATGGATAAAAGGGTTTGGTCTCTCATACAACAAAAATGGCATCATAACCAATAACAGGATGATGACCAATGTGAAAGGGATTTATGCAGCGGGCGACTGTGTTGAAACCTATAATGCTGTAACGAAAAAGAGATGCGGCTCAGCATTAGCGGTTCCAGCAATAAAACAGGGAAGAGTAGCAGGAATAAATGCTGCAGGAGGAAGGGCAATCTATAATGGAACGCTAAACACATTTATCTCAGTATTTGGTGATTACGCCGTAGGTTCTGCGGGAATTACATCAGAACAGGCAAAAGACGAGGGCTATGAACTCGTCGCACAAAAAATAAAAGGATACCATAAACCAAACTGGTATCCGGGATATAAGGATTTGATTGTAAAACTTATTGCAGATAAAAAAGGAAAACTATTGGGTGGCCAGGTATTCGGAGAAAAAGGTGCGGTAAAAAACAGAATAGATATTATCTCTTCCTATCTATCGACAAAAAGCACCTTGCAGGATATGATCAGGGGGGAACTTGCCTATTGCCCTGATATTTCAGACATACCAGATCCTTTAACAACGGCAGTAGATTTTATGCTGAGGAGGGTGAAGCAATACCATGAAAGACGGTAATTCATATATTTCAACAACAGAAAATGATTTCTCGGAAATGCTTTTAGAAATTGGTGTTGACGAAGTCGATGATCTTTACAGCAATATACCGGAACAATTACGGCTACACAGGGATCTCTTATTGCCACCTCCTTTAGAGAAGTCTGATCTTCCTCTTTCAGAAATCGAGGTGAGTGAATACATGCATGAGATTAGCGCCAAAAATAACAGGAACTACAAGTATTTCCTTGGTGCAGGGTGTTACAATCATTACATCCCGAGCATTATAGATCTCTTTTTAAAACAGCCAAAATTTTATACACCCTATACGCCGTATAAGCCAGAAACAAATCAAGGAACATTGCAGGTTATGTATGAATATCAAACACTAATGTGCAGGCTTACAGGCATGGAGGTTTCAAACGCCTCCCTTTACGATGGAGCAACAGCCATGGTAGAGGCCGCAAAAATGGCCTCAAGGCTCACAGGGAGAAATGAGATAATCATCTCAAGAACTATACATCCGGAATACCGGTATGTTTTCAACACCTACTTCAGGTACGGGGATTGGAAGATACGTGAGGTTGGCATACATAATGGAAAAACAAACATAGAAGAACTGGAACAGCACATAAGCGAGCAGACTGCAGCAGTTATAATACAGAGCCCAAACTTTTTTGGAATAATTGAAGACTTGAGTCAGGTTGCACGAGTGGCGCATAAGCACGCATCTCTCTCTATATGCCTTGTAGTAGAAGCCCTGTCACTGGCGTTGATAAAACCCACTGACTTTGATGCAGACATAGTTGCCGGGGAGGCTCAAAGCTTGGGGAGCCACATGAATTTCGGAGGTCCACACTTAGGATTTATTAACTGTTATAGCAAGCACAAATCTAAACTCCCAGGAAGGGCGGTTACAAAAACAGAGGATGCTGATGGGAAAATTGCATACATGCTGTGGGGTGCAGCAAGAGAACAACACATCAGCAGAAACAGGGCAACATCAAACATTTGCTCAAATCATGCCTTAAATGCATTGGCAGCATCTATTTACCTATCATGGTATGGAAATAAAGGATTAGAGGAGCTTGCAGACGTATATAATATGCAAATGGCGCATTATGCGTATAAAACAATACGTAAAATAAGTGGATATACGGCAACATTTCCAGAAAACACATTTTTTAATGAGTTTGTGGTTGATTGCCCTCATGAAGTATCTGCATTAAATAGAAAATTATTGGAACATTCCATAATAGGTGGTTTAGATCTGGGAAGATTTTACCCTGAATATAAAAGCAAAATCCTCTTTTGCATAACAGAGAAAATAACCCAGGATGATATTGATGAGCTTGCAGATATACTTACGTATCTCAACAGGGAGGAATTGAAATAATGGAACAAGAAAATGTTCAATTGATTTTCAAAGAAAGCCAGGCTGGAAGGACAGCATACTCCCTGCCAAAAATAGCTATCGCAAAAAAGGATCTGCTGGGTAAGTATAGGAGGGAGAACCCCCCGGGACTCCCGGAGGTGAGTGAAAGACAAATTGCCGGCCATTATCAAAAGCTTGCGGATTTAAATTTCTGCCCATACTCCGAGATGGATCCCCTGGGTTCATGTACTATGAAGTATAACCCGCCTCTCATGGAGGCGATTGCAGCTCTGCCTGGCTTTCTCGACATGCACCCTTACCAGGATGATTCGACCATACAGGGTGCCTTGGAGGTTATGTATTTCTTGGATCTCTACCTTCGTGAAATTGCAGGGATGGCTCGTTTTACCCTTCAGCCTTCAGCTGGTGCCCATGGTGAAAGCACAGGCATCATGATAGGCGGGGCCTATTTTACACATAAAAAGGAAAAGAGGACAAAGATATTAGCACCTGATTCATCGCATGGTACAAACCCTGCAAGCGTCACAAACTTAGGATTTGAATATGAACAAGTCAATTCGAATGGGTATGGATGGGTTGACTTGGCAGATTTGGAAAAGAAAATGACTGAGGATGTGGCGATATTCATGCTTACAAATCCAAACACGTATGGTTTGTTTGACCCTCATATTGATAAAATTGCTGAAATCATCCATAAAAAGGGTGGACTATTATATTATGATGGTGCAAACCTTAATGCCATAATGGGAAAATCCAGACCTGGTGATCTGGGTTTTGACATTGTTCATATAAATCTTCATAAGACATTTGGAACCCCGCATGCTATGGGCGGTCCGGGAGCAGGACCAACAGGGGTTGTAGAAAAATTACAAGATTTCCTGCCAATACCAGTAGTAGAAAGGCAGGGGGAAAGATACACCTTTAACTATTCCCTTAAACACACTATAGGGAAGGTGAAAAGCTTTTACGGCAACTATTCCGTTTTAGTAAAGGCATTTGCATATATCCTCATTTTAGGTCCAAAAGGCCTAAGAAGGGTAAGCGAAACAGCGGTTGTACATGCAAACTACATGCAGGAAAAATTGAAGAAAAGGGGTTTTACATTTCCTTATGGTGCCCAGCACTGTATGCATGAGTGTGTAATGAGGCATGAGCATATTGATATGCTTGGGCATTTGCTGTCAGAATATTTTAACAAGCTACAGGCGACCATTCATTTCCCAGAAGTGAATTCTTACATGATAGAGCCTACAGAAACAGAAACAAAAGAACATATCGATGAATACATAGAGGCAATGGCGGAGGCCGATCAAGCCATAAAAGACCCTCTAGTCATGAAAGAATTAGAGAAACGAAAAACGTTTACTCCGATAAGAAAGATTAATGCAAAGAAAGGTATGGCAAGGCCTTGTTTAATAGAAGAGGAAAAATAATATTTTTGTGAAATGCCTTTTTATGAGTTAATCGAGAATCAAATAAATACAATGTCAAACAAATAATCATGATATAATAAATTGAGACCTTTGCATAACCCCTATTGATCTAAAGACGATGGGCTTTTTTTCAGTTCCCTCCGGGGCGTAGGCCCTCCGGGCCGGAGGCCGAGGCTCTCGGGTTGGTCTTTTCAGCAACGTATCCTTGGGGGAGTTTTGCCCTCTCCGAGCGGGAGGCTCTCCGAGCCGGAAGCCCTCCGCATTGCCCCGATAAATCGGGGCCTGCGGGTTCCCCCACGGATACGTTACGAAAAAACAGCACCCTTCTCTCCGAGCGGGAGGCTCTACCTTCCGGGGCGGAGTCCCCTCCAGGACGGAGTCGAGCCGGAAGCCACCAGTCACTTCAAAAAAGTCCATCGTCTTTTTGAGGATGGTGAAAATCGCCGGGTTTTTCAAAGGTCTCGAACTATACTCCTAAAAAAAATGGACGGCCGTGGCCTTGAAGGAGATAACGACATGCGCGGTTTCTCGGAGTTTGAGATCGATGAGCGAGCTTTTCGTGATGAGCGAAGCGAAGCCGGTCTCTCCGCTCTGCGCGCGAACCTCGTAGTAGAATCCCTGATCTATGATAGCGGTAACCACTGCAGGGAATGAATTTCTCATGCTCGATGAGAATCTTCTCTTGCTGATGACGATATCCTCGGGCCTGATCGCTATGTACCCATGGCTGTTAGTCGGGGCAACGCCCAGCTCGATTTCCAGGCCTGAGACAAGGGCCTTTGTCCCCTTAAACTCGGCACGAAAAAGATTTTTCATCCCCACGAAATCGGCCACAAACGCGGAGTTGGGTCTCTTGAATATGTCCTCTATCTCTCCTGCCTGCTCGATCCTTCCGTTGTTCATGACCGCGGCACGCCCGGCAAGGGAAAGGGCCTCGGCGAAATCGTGGGTTACCATCAGAAACGTGGTATCAGAGGTTTGATGGAGCCTCTTGAGCGCACCTCTCACTTCCTCCCTGAACCCCGGGTCAAGTGCTGAGAGCGGTTCATCGAGGAGCAGCACCTTTGGCTCGACCATGAGGGCTCTGGCTACGGAAACCCGCTGTTTCTCGCCGCCACTGAGATTAACCGGAAACCGGTGCTGCAGGTGGGAGAGGTTCAGCACCTCCAGCAATTGAGAGAGCCTCTCTTGCGCCTTCCTTTTATCGATCTTGTGGAAGTGCAGGCCGTAGGTGACATTGTCCATGACCGTAAGGTTGGGGAAGAGGGCGTAGTCCTGATACACGATGCCGATGCCACGTTTCTCAGGAGGCAATGCGGTGATGTCCCTGCCGTGGATATATATCGTGCCGTTTTTGATGGGAACAAGGCCCACTATAGCCTCCAACAGGACAGTCTTTCCCGCACCTGTCGGCCCCATAAGGATGAAGAACTCGTTTTCCGCTACATCGAGATTGATATCACGAAGATGGAAATCCCGAAGATCTATGTCCAGGCCTTGGATCGAGATCATTGCTCTTTAACCTTATGAAGGGTCAATATTCGCAGCAGAAGGAATAGGATGAGGGAGATGGAGACCAGCCACACAGCAACCGGCTGGGAATACTTGAGGCCGTATGCCTCGAAACGCTCATAGATCAGTACCGGGGCGATCATAGGATGGTAGGCCACAATGACCACGGCCCCGAACTCACTGATAGCACGTGCACTGCACATGATAATGCCGATAAGCATGCTCCGCCATGCCAGAGGAAAGGTAATACGGGCAAAGGTACTGAACATCGAGGCCCCAAGGCTCCGGGAAACCTTCTCCAAGCGTGGGGAGATGGCCTCGAATCCGGACTTGGCTGCATTCAGATAGAAGGGAATCCCGACAAAGGTCAAGACAGTCACGATCCCTGTGACACTCCCCATGATCCGCACACCCAGGTCGGCCAAGATTTGCCCGAACCAGTGATTTTTCCCTGCAACGCTCAGGATTGCAATACCCACTACGGGGTGGGGGATGGCTATAGGAAGATCGATGAGGCCCTCTACAAGCCTCTTTCCCCTAAAATCGTACCGGGCCAGGAGATATGCGAGAGGGGTTCCGAAGACAAAGGAGATCAGAGCGGCCAATCCGGCCGTGTATATGCTCAGCCAGATGGACCGCACCACATCTCTATCGCCGATTGACTCCCTGAGCATCCCTACGGAAGGGGAGGTGAGAAGCTGTATGAGGGGAAGGACGATAAAGGCCCCGATCACGATGCCGCAGGAGACCGATATCCAGAAAAACGGCTCGCGCTTCATGGCCTTTCCTGTTTCATGTTAGTCCTTGACCTCTACGAGGTTCTTGAGAGGCTCCGGGAGTGAGGCCTTCATTGCCCCGGTCGGCACTCTACAAGGGATAAAAGGAGGCTGCCCCTGTTCCTTTAGGATGTTAAGCCCGCCCTGCGGGTCGAGCATATACTTCAGAAAGGCAATGGCTGCCTCCCGATTCGGGGCATTCTTGATCATCGTGATCCCGTAAGTGACCGAGCCCCCCTTCATATCCATGAACGTGCCAGGCTGCTTACCGGTGACCTTCACTGCAGCCTGGGAATAGAACTCATCGAACTGGTAGTTCCCCAGGTTGATCTGGTCGGGAAGAAGGATGTATTTCAACCCATGCTGTACCGCCACAGAAAGATACTCCCAGGCATAGTCCATGTTCCCGGTCTGCAAGAGCGAAACCAATTCCACTGATTTGGGCCTGATATTCTCTTTGGGACGGTTTGCAATCAGCCGTTCATAGAGCCCCGGTTGCTTGTGGTATTTCTCGGCCAATTGCAGCACCATGAGCGCTCGATAGCCACAGGGATCCAGGTTGGGTTCGGAGTGCCCCCAGATCACCCCCTTCCGGGCCAGGATCTCATACCAATTTGTATCATCCACTTCACCCGCATAGTTGCTCTTATCCGTGTAGCAGAGGACAAGTTGGTTGCTGGCAAAACGTATATTCCAGTCTGCATAGTTCGGGATAAGCAGTTTGTCAATCACCTTATAATCTGCCGATGCCATAATATCACAGGGTTTCTTAAGGTCGATGATCTTTCGGGCGCATTGCTGGCTTCCCCCTGCCTCCCGAAGCACATCCACCCCCGGGTACCTTGCCTCAAATTCCTTTTCCATCTGGGCGAGGGGCATGGTCAAGCTCCCGGCATGGAAGAATACGATTTTGCCGGAAACCTCGCCATAGGTGTTGGCTTGAGGCAACAGCAGCAGTGCCATCCCGATTACCCCACACAATATCCACCTGAAAAAAGTTGTCTCTTTCATCTGCCTTCTCTGTTTTCGTTTTGTTAGGGTTAAAAAGGAAAGTGATAATAATGCCAGTTTAATATATGCTTTTATTGACATATAAAGTTTTTGCTGTCAACTATTATTTTATCTATTTTGTATTATAGGTTAATACATTGGTTCTACGCGGAGTTTTTGAAATTTTTTATCCATAGCAACACTATAATTTGAGTAGATTCGATGAGGAGTTTCTTGATATAGAACAATTTAAGGGGATACAATCAAATGAAATCTGTACAGGATCTAATCTGGTATAAACAAAGATAGCTTCTTTTTTATGTAATTAATGCCTAATTTATTGATATAAAACTATTTATTTTCCATGTTAGGAGAAGTCTGAACAAGAGAGAGATATTACTATGATTGAGCGGAATATCGGGTCATTGAAAATTTTATTTTTTCGGAACCTTTATACTTATAAAGAAATCAAACATTTTGTTTCAACTCGATTAGGAGGCACAAGTAGGCACCCTTTTTATTCGATGAATTTAGGTCTCCATGTTGGTGATGACAGGAATAACGTCATCAATAACCGTAGGCTGCTGGTTTCTAATTTAAACATAGCCTTTGAAAATCTGACTTTTGCCGATCAGACTCATTCCGGGAATGTGGCTATAATCTCGGAAAAACAAAGGGGTAGCGGACATAGCTGCTATAGCAATTCAGTCAGCAACTCAGATGCCATGGTGACGGATGTAAAGAATATATGTATAACCATTCTTGTAGCAGATTGTGTCCCCATGCTCTTTTTTGATCCGCAAAGGAAAATAATAGGAGTTGCTCATGCAGGATGGAGAGGTACGTTAAGATCTATTGCAGCTAATACTGTTAATACCATGGTTAGAACATTTAGTTCTTTGCCTGAAGATATCGTGGTGAGTATAGGACCTTCTATTGGACCCTGCTGTTATAAGGTTGGGCCGGAGGTTATCTCTCGGGTGGATGATATACTTCATAAGAGAGAAGGGCTTGTAGCACATAAATCCGATGATGGAACAGGGTATTTTGACCTGTGGAAGGCAAATGTAGATCAGCTTCTCTCCGCGGGTATAGAGAAAAAAAACATAGAACTGGCACGGATATGTACACAAGAAAATACCGATCTATTTTTTTCCTATCGGCATGAACACGGAGATACCGGAAGATTTGGCGCCGGCATTATACTGGTGCCTTCGTAGGATATTGCTCTCACTACTTTTTAGTAGCCCTTATAGGTCAACTCTTGCAATAGTGAGTCGTCATAAAGCCTGGCTTCTATATCAACCCCAAAAAAGTCTGCAACTGGTGTGAGGATCTCCGGATTATTCTTCCATACCGTGCGGCCTGCATCCAAGACAACATCAATCCCTTTTTTTGTCATTTTTCCGAGGGGCTGACGACATGGTCCGACAGGTATTCCGAGAATCGACATCAGGGTCTTTGTGGCAAGGGGATTCCGTGCACGGCAAAGCACTTTCCCATACGGAGTATCCTCCTCAGTTTTTACAGTCACAAGCTCGAATAAGGGCTTCAAAGCAACCATAAGTTTTTCTGCTTCAGCATGTTTGCCTTCATTGAGGAGTGTGGTCATATCCATGACTGCTTTGGGAGCTATGTTGGAAGCTACTGATATTACTCCACTCGCCTTGATCATAGGATCCATCATCATGGCAAATGTCTTGTCATCATCACCGGAAAGGATTGTAAAGTCCTCCCCGCAATAGTTTCTGGTTCGTTTCATATTTTCTAAATCTCCTGTAGCCTCTTTCACCGAGCTCATATTGGGGAACTGCGAATGAAGTATTGCCAGGTCTTCAGGAAGAAGTTGGGCCCCAGTCCGCCCCGGAATAACATACGGGATGATCTGAATTTGCGGAAACATGTTTGCTACAGGGGCAACATATTCCCTGCGAATTTCAAGAGAACTCGGGCCATTGTAGTAAGGGTCTACCAGCAATGCTGCATCAACCCCTGCATGAACAGCATGGTGTGTACTTTCTATAGTTTCCTGGGTATTGTTACTTCCTGTCCCTGCAATAATCTGGCATCGGGACTTACTTTTTTCAGTCACTACCCCGACTACCTTGTTGTGTTCTTCCCATGTCAATGTCGGGCTCTCGCCGGTCGTACCAACAGCGAGTATTCCGCTTATACCGCCTTGTATCTGAAATTCCACTAATTTTTCAAGACCTTCATAATCTACCTCATGGTTTTTGAAAGGCGTCATAAGGGCCGTATAACAACCACGAAACATGATACCACCTCCTTTTTTTTGTATCTACTCTGGTATCTTGCCACAAAGCCACCAAGACACCAAGACTATAAAATTATTCCTTATTTTTATCCTTTTTTATGTCGATAAATGGGGATTGAAGTTAATGGGCCTTAGGTTCATTAATGAGAAAACTCTGTTATTTAATCTATATTTATTTTCTCTTAGGGTCTTTGTGCCTTGGTGGCCGAGTAGTTACATTTTTTACCTAAAAAAAAGCAGTTGAAGCCCACTCCAACTGCAACGCAACCGAGAGAGCGCTCCACGAAAGAGGTCGTGACATCCCTGCAGATTTTTTCTACAGTCCCAGCAAGCCTTTGTAGCAGGCCATCAGCAAGCTTCGGCGGTGCACCTTTTTACCACAAGGTTAAAATACAGGGCCTGCTCCATTCTCTTACGGCTACTGATGAGTTCCGCGCCTTAACTCTGGTCTAAATTACTCTAAATTATGAAATAGTAGGTGTCAAGAGAAAAAGCCACTTATTTTTTCACCTGAAGGGGGACAAACTTTTGATTAATAGCTGATTTTTGAGGCATGTAAAAATAAGAGAAATTTCAGTTTATATTGTCAGTATTATTCCGAAATGTTTATCAGAGTGAAAAACCCCTTGCAATAACCAGTTTAAGTACCTATTATCACTGCTTGAGAAAAGCATTTCTTTTGAATCAGAAGTGTAATGTGATAAAATATTAAATTTAGAAGTTTGGCAACCTTTATCCTAATGGAGATTACAGTATGTATAAAAAAGTACTAATCGGACTTGGTGTTTTTGTTGTTTTTGTTCTTTGGTTGATAGTTGCCATAGGCCCTGATTGGCTGTGGTTTGATAATCTAACATACTCGTCAGTTTTCTGGACGATGATTTTAAGCAAGTTCGGCTTTGGTGCGGCAGTATGGTTGGTATTTATTCTTATCTTATTTTTTAACCTATATGCAGCCAATCGGTTAAGTCAGGGCAGTGGACCGAAAATAGCCTTTACGGCTGATGGTGGGTATTTTGCCAAACTCGGCCTTTCAGGCAAAAGTTCAAGCATCCTCTTTATAGCATTTATTCTGCTTATTAGTTTAGTAATTGCCTCCAAAGGATCATACCAATGGGATATGTTTCTGCGCTATTTATTTCAACAGCCTTTCGGGAATACTGATCCTATTTTTTCAAAAGATATTGGTTTTTATGTGTTCTCTCTTCCCTTTTACCTCTTCATTCAAAATGGGTTACTGATTTTGTTTATTTTAGTGGGTTTGCTCACTATGGGATGGTATCTGAAGGAAGGGGCACTTCAAGTAATTGGTGACTTTACTCCAACGGAGGACAGGCCAATTTCTGTACCCAAGATTACCATTTCGCTCAAGGCCAAGAAACACCTTATTTTCCTTGGTGGAATCATTGTTCTACTTCTTGCCTGGGGGTATCACCTTAAGATATATAAACTTCTCTATTCTACACAGGGTCCTGCTTTCGGTGCCAGCTATACCGATGTCCATATCAAGTTTTGGGCCTTTTGGGTTTTGATCCTATTTTCTTTGGGTTTGGCCGCAGTCTTTTTTTATAATGCAGTTAAGCCCAAGGCAAAGGTAATCTTGATCGGGGCAGGGATCTGGCTGGGTGCTGTAGTGATATTTAACAGCCTTCTGCCCACACTCGTGCAGAAAGTTGTAGTAAAGCCCAATGAACTGGCTAAGGAATCCCCATACATAGCCTATAACATTGATCATACTCGCAGGGCGTATAATCTAGATAAGATAAAAGTCGTGCATTTCCCGGTGAGCGAAACACTCAGTGCAGGAGACATCGAGACGAATGAGCTGACGATTCGAAATATCAGAATCTGGGACGAACGCCCATTGCTTCAAACCTACAGGCAAATTCAATCGATACGCCTCTATTATGACTTCGACAATGTTGACATAGACCGTTATCTTATCAATAACCGATTGCGACAAGTCACACTGTCCGCCCGTGAGTTAGTGGTGGACCGACTCCCCCCCCAGGCAAATACATGGGTCAACAGACATCTGATTTATACCCATGGCTATGGATTAGCCTTAAGCCCAGTCAATGAGGTGTCTAGGGAAGGCCTTCCTAACTTGTTTATCAAAGATGTTCCCCCTTCTTCTATCCCTGATTTGGAACTTGAGCGCCCAGAGATATATTATGGAGAAAAGACGGATGAGTATGTTCTGGTAAAGACCAATACAGAGGAATTTGACTACCCCAAGGGTGACAAAAATGTCTACACTACGTATCAAGGAGCAGGGGGCGTTCATATCAAATCTTTCGGTCGAAGACTATTATTTGCCCTTGGATTTTTGGATTCACAGATAATGTTTACCACCTATTTAAACCCAGAGAGCAGAATAATGTATAACCGCCGGATTGATAATCGAGTAAGCTCGATTGCGCCATTTCTGGATTATGATGATGATCCATACCTGGTTGTCTCTGGGGGGAAGCTTTATTGGATTCAAGATGCCTATACGACCTCTAACATGTATCCCTATTCACGCCGATCCTATAAGCATCTAAAGAATAAGAAGATCAATTACATCCGAAATTCAGTCAAGGTAACCATAGATGCCTACAATGGGGATGTATGTTTTTACATTGTTGATGAAACAGATCCTCTTATTAAAACCTATTCAAGTATATTCCCTGATTTATTTAAACCTGTGGATGAGATGCCAGCCGACTTGAAAAAGCATATGCGGTACCCCAGGGACCTCTTTGCAACCCAGGTAGAGACATACACAAACTACCACATGGACGATGTCCAGGTCTTCTATAATCAGGAAGACTTCTGGCAAATTCCCGATGAAATATACAGTGAGACCCGTCAAGCAATGAAACCGTATTATGTTATTATGAGACTTCCCGAAGAGGAGAAAGAGGAGTTTCTTCTCATGCTCCCCTTTACTCCTTCCAAGAAGGATAATATGATTGGCTGGCTGTCGGCCAGATGCGACCCGCCTAACTACGGAAAACTGTTGGTCTATAAATTACCCAAGGAAAAGCTCATCTATGGACCCATGCAGATTGAAGCCAGGGTGGATCAGCAAACGGAAATCTCCCGGGAATTAAGCCTGTGGAGTCAGAAAGGTTCCAGGGTAATCAGAGGCAATCTGCTTGCCATTCCTATTGCCGACTCATTTATCTATGTGGAACCCATTTACCTGGAATCAAAGCAAGAAGAGAAAGAAACGCCTTCAACAACAGCGCCAACGTCCAGCCCTTTTAGAAAATCCCAAAGGGGAGGGTCTGGAGTTTCTCCAGTAGTGGATAAATCACGGACCGCTTCCCTGCCGGAATTAAAAAGGGTTATTGTTGCATTCAGCAATAGTCTTGTCATGGCAGAAAATATTGATAAGGCAATAAACAGTTTGCTGGGGCTGTATATATCCCCGGAGAAAGTAGTTAGTCCACTTATTCAGGCAACTCCAGGCACTGATAAGGTAGGAGAGTTGGCCTTGCAGCACTATAATAAGGCCAAGGATTATCTACGCCAAGGAAACTGGGCTGAATACGGCAAGGAATTAGAAAATTTAGAGAATGTTCTCAGAGATATGATAAGCGACCATAAAGAAGAGAAGCAATAATCTCATATATCAAAAAAATATCTCATTAGGTATTGCTTGCATGCATTTTATTAGTATGCTCTTAGTTTTTTAGCAATTAAACATGATGAGTTGCATTATTTGATACGTCACTGAGAAGAATTAACGATTTTTTTAATTGCTAATGTAGAAGTCTACCCGAGGGCTATAAACATGGTTGTGTAGGTGAAGATAATCAATGTTAAACTCCATACAAGAAAGCCCGCTCTACCCAATTGTTAATCCCAAAAGTATTGCATTTTTTGGGGCCTCTAATAATTTTTCTGCCATGGGAACCAGCCAGTTCACTTCTTTGAGGGCTCTTGGCTTTGAAGGAACTATCTATCCTGTACACCCGAAAGAGGATCACGTGCAGAATCTTAAAGCCTACAGAAGCGTACTGGATTTGCCTGAAGTCCCGGATTTGGGAATACTGGTTGTTCCTACGAAAGTCGTATCGAGCATTTTAGAAGAATGTGGCAGGAAGGGTATTAAACATGCCATTATAGTCTCTGGTGGCTTCAGAGAGGTTGGCGAAGAAGGTGCAGACCGTGAGCAAGAATTGATTGCAATTGCTCATAAATATGGCATTCGCTTTTTAGGACCAAACTGTATTGGAGTGGCCAATCCATATCAAAGACTGAATACGACCTTCCTGAGATATTCAAGTGAACCCGGGTTTATCGGCATGGCCTCCCAGAGTGGCAGTTTTGTGACCCAGATGTTTAACTATCTCTCCAGGTTCTCCCTTGGATTCTCTACAGCCTTTAGCGTTGGGAATGAAGCAAATATAGATATTGTGGACTGCATGGAATACCTTGGAGTGTGCCCCCATACTAAGGTGATAGCTCTCTATATTGAAGGTATACGTCGGGGCAGGGAATTTGTGAAAGTCGCTCAATCGATCATACCCTCTAAACCCATTGTGGCCTTTTATGTCGGCGGATCTGAGATAGGAAGACGGGCAGGTTTTTCTCACACCGGGGCGTTGGCAGGATCGGATCAAGTATATGATGGTGTATTTCAACAGAGTGGAATTATAAGGGCTTACTCTATTGCAGAATTATTTGATATGTGCTGGGTTCTGGGCAGTCTTCCCAAACCTCGAGGATCTCGGGTGATAGTCCAAACCCATTCAGGCGGACCGGGCGCAGCTGCTGCTGATTCCTGTGGTCGAGAAGACTTTGAACTTCCAACGCTTTCGAGTGATACAATTAAAAAATTAGCTCCATTCATTCCGGATACAGGGAGTATACAAAATCCTGTTGATATTACCTTTACAAAAAACCCCATAGACTATTTTTCTACAATTCCCACTATACTTCTTGAAGAAGATAATGCTGATATGCTTCTCATCTATTTTCTTGTACCCCCACAGATGGTTCAACGCGCCTTAGAGAGTATGGGACTTTCAAAAGATCAGGCCATTAAACGAGGTGTTGAATTGATTCATGCACAGGGTAAATCTATTGCCAGACTGCTTGAAACCCATAAAAAACCCATTGTCGGCTATACGTATCGCAGCATTCATGAACCCTTTACAAAGAGTCTTATCGATCAGGGGCTACCAGTTTTTGAGGGACCGGAGCGTGCAGTAAGGGCGTTAAAGGCCTTAGTCCGGTATTACAATCTTAGAGAAAGAATTTCGAGTGGAATCCCTCATAGAGAGCCAAGAGTAAAAAAATATGATGATGCTGAGAGCACTAATCTATCAGGTGATGCCTTCAAGAGTGCGGCAGGTGACGATGAATAAAGTCATGAATAGCACCTGGGTATTCGGGTCTCAGACCTGAGCTGCTGTGATCGGCATTTTTGGCAACAAATAGTTCGGCCCGACCAGCGGGAAAGCTATCCCTTAGCCTCCAGGCATGATTGAGTGGGAAATTTTGATCTCTTTCGCCGTGAATTATCATAACAGGCAGGTCAATGTCGGGAGCGAGATTAACAGGACTAATTGAATCGAGGGCATTTTTGTAGAAAACCTCCATCCACAAGACCACCATCGGCGCGAAAACAATTCCGAAAAGACGGTTATAGTTACGATAAAGACTGAGAAGGGCCTCTTTTGTCTTGGCGTAACATCCTTCCAAGAATAGGGACTTTATTTTATCAGGATTTCGGTTTGCGACAATAACGGCCGCGGCTGCACCGGCAGAGTGTCCATAAAGAAGAACAGGTTTATGCACCCAATATAGTACCGATTCTATATCCTCGGCAAAGCGGAGTGCATTCATAAAGCGATGGGGGCTTGAGTTGCCATGGTCGCGGGCGCTGTGTATGATGGTGGTAAATCCCATTTTTCCAAAGATTCTGGCCCTGCCCACCATTCTATCTCGATTTCTGCTCCAGCCATGGGCCAACACAACAATACCCCTTGACCTGCCTTTTGGTTCTATTCGCCATACCTCAAGAAAACCCCCATCCTTTGCAGGGATTCGAGTATCAAAAACCTTACCCCAATCAGGTGTTTCATGAACCGGTTTTCTGGGTAATTGATGAACCAAGTAGGTAAAGTACAGTGTCAGAAGGAGATACCCCGCACATCCTCCGATGATAATAAAGAGCAATGGTATTTCCCCCCTTCCCTGTGGCGTATAAGATTATTTATATAGATTATGCAGAGGATTACGTCAATGCAAGATTTTCTTACTACTCTATACTTCCTAGGAATATATTCAATAGTATATCAGGTTCAGTGCTCCGTTGTTATCTTCATTATCAGCCGGAGTTGAAGGTTACAATCTTTGTATGAGATACATAAACGTCGGGAGACGGCTCAGTTTTTTTACTCTATTGAATTTTCTCAGTATTTCTCTTTTTGTTTCTCTCGCTTTCGTTTTTCCACCCATGAGAGGTGAGAGATAGATGGCACCTTTGTTATAAAAGTGCGTTAGTTTGTTTCTGGTCAAATCACATAGTGAAAAGAAATGACCGGGAGGAAGTCCTCCTCCAAATACAAAGTTGGCGGTTACTTCGATCTTTTCATACCTTCTATTGATATCAAGCATCTTGATAAAAGCCTCGACAACTGTTTCAGCAGAAATAGGCTTCTCTAATACGGCTAATGTTGTTGGATCAGCAGACTCAAGCCCTATATTGATATAGGTAATGAAAGGAAGGTTGTTCAATGATGTAAAGAGAGAATCTTCCGATTTTAGAAGAGAAGCAACACTACCAAAAAGGAAAAGCCAGGCACCTCGTATGTAAGACCGTTCAAATTCTAATATTTCATAAGCGTTTCTAGCTGTAAACTCAAGAATTTCTTGATCAAGATTGAGAGCGTCGTTCTGTCCTAAAAAAAGTGCATTATAGTTGCACAGATCATGCCCATAGAAATTTTTCAGGGCTTTTATTTGGCCTATGATATTTTCTTGGGTTCGGGGTGTGAATTTTCGTTCTGTTTTTACGCGACAAAACCCACAGTTGAACAAACAGCCATCTGCGACAATAACGGGAATGACCTCATAGTCCACATGCCTTGTATCAGGCGGAAGAACGGGTATCTGTCCTCCAATTAAATTATGTAATGCGCGGGATTTTTCTATGAGAGTTGCTGTATCATTTTTGGTAACCAGCATAAAGAAATCTTTGAGGTTCTGCGGAATGGAGCCCGATATTAGTTCTGTAATTTTTACTATCAATTTTTCCCAGGACCTAAGGGCGGAAATTATTGCTGTATCGGTAAAAGGGTTGTAGCGAATAATAGAGTTGCTTGGGTATGAGAGACATGGAAGGTAGTATTCACCAAAGAAATCGTAAACACTGCTATAGCCGCCCGCTGAGTAATATATCCAGTCATTTGCCATGGTATGCTTCAGCCATTCTGCTGGATGGGGCCATCTTTTTCCACGGCCTTGAATGTATTTTATTTCTCCATTCAGGTTAAATTGAAAATTATACTCTGGTGTTGTTATCTCTGAAAAACGGCCATACCGAATTGGATAACTAACCTTGCAGAATTCTCGGGATCCTTCTTTATTAAGGATTATATTGAGATCATCAAAGTGATATGATTCCATATGATAATGATGAAACTTTTGATTCTATTGAAACGGTTTGCATAACCCCTCTTTATCGAAAGACGATGGGCTTTTTTGAAGTGACTGGCGGCTTCCGGCTCGACTCCGTCCTAGAGGGGACTCCGCCCCGGAAGGTAGAGCCTCCCGCTCGGAGAGAAGGGTGCTGAAAAGACCAACCCGGGAGCCTTGGCCTCTGGCCCGGAGGGCCTACGCCCCGGAGGGAACTGAAAAAAAGTCCATTGTCTTTGTTGGGATCATGAAAATCGCCGGGTTTTTCAAAGGTCCCTCTATTATGAACAGAGCTAAGAAGAGAAAATAATGATTTCACTATCACCTATCAGGCCCTATCTGCTTACCAATATATTAACAATATGAAATATGAAATTGATATCAAAACAGCAACCACTTTTTTCCCTTCTCAGGAATTATTTTTTTATTCTATATTGACATTCAAAATATTTTTGATTAACTTTCTAGCATTACAATCCCGGATAGTGGTTCCTTTACAAATGCTATTAACCCAAAAAATTGAGAAGAAATGGAGGAGAAGTAAGATGAGAAATACTGCAGTGCTCAAAAAAGCCCTTTTTTCCCTTTCTTTTATCTTAACTTTATATCTCGGCACATCCTTTCTTTCCTTAGGATTAGCACAAGAAGATAAAGATGCAGATAATAGACCAGAGAGGGGGATATCAATGGCCTTTGAATACCCAGAGGTCATAATTAATAAGGGAGATGATGTAACAGTAGATCTGCTGGTGAAGAACAAGGGGAAACAAGATGAAAATGTATACTTTGCAATCTCTTCTTCTCCTCCTGGATGGAAAACCAAAATTAAATCATACAGTTTCTCTGTGATGTCTGTTCATGTCCCTGAGGGAGAGGATAAAAATGTTCAATTTTTTACAGAGCCGGACGAAGAGATCAAACCAGGATTATATACATTTAAGGTAGATGCAAGGACAGAGGATGGAAAATATAAGGTATCCCATAACCTCCAGATTACCTTAAAGAAGGCAAAGGAGAAAGAGAAAGGAAGTATAGAACTTACCACATCTTATCCTGTTTTGCGTGGACCAAGTGATGCAAAGTTTGAGTTTTCCCTTGATGTAAAAAACAAAACCGATAAGGAAGACACCTTTAACCTAACCTCCAAGGGACCAAAAGACTGGCAGATTAATTTTAAACCCCCCTATGAGGATAAATACATCTCGAGTTTGAGGCTCAAGGATAACGAGAGTAAAAGTCTCAATGTTGAGGTAACCCCTGGTCCTTTCTGTAAGGCAGGGGAATACGTTATTCCAGTTGCCATATTCGCAGGGGCCTCCAAGGCAGAAGCAGAGTTGAAGGTAAATATTACTGGTACCTATAGACTCGAGGCCGGCACTGCGACAGGGCTTTTATCTCTCGAGGCGGAGAAAGGAAAACCTGGTAATATTTCCATATATGTCAGAAATAATGGTTCAGCCACAATCAATAATATCGAGTTTTTATCAATAAAACCGGAAAATTGGAAGGTTGAGTTTGCACCTGAAAAGATAGATTTCCTTGAGCCGGGGAGCTTAAAGCAGGTTGAGGTAAGCGTAGTTCCAGGGCAAGAGGCTCTTGTAGGAGATTATGCAGTTGGTCTGAATATCAAGGGAGAGAAGACTTCAGATGATCTCGAAATGAGGGTAACAGTGAAGGCCTCGGCAGCTTGGGGCTGGATAGGGATAGGGATAATCGTTCTCGTAATAATAGGTCTTTTTGGCCTCTTTGTTTCTCTTGGGAGGAGATAACATGGATCAACAGGCGATTGTTGAAACCCATAACTTGAGCAAAATCTATGGCAACCAGGTTGCTGTGAATGATCTAACCTTCAGTATTCAAGAGGGTGAGATATTCGGATTTCTTGGCCCAAATGGTTCAGGCAAAACCACAACCTTGTTGATGCTCCTTGGTCTTACTGAACCCACGAAAGGGTGGGCAAGGGTTGCAGGCTTTGACCCTACCAAACAGGCTCTAAAGGTCAAAAAAATTGTTGGCTATATCCCGGAAAATGTTGGTTTCTATGATGACATGAGCGCTATAGAAAATTTGCATTTTATTGCCAGACTCAATAATATTCCAGACTCTGTGAGTTCACCGAAAATAGAAGATGCCCTTGAGAGGGTAGGTCTGAAAGATGAGGGTAAAAAGAAGGTAGGCGCATACTCCAGGGGAATGAGACAGCGCTTAGGGATTGCCGAGATTTACTTAAAGCAGCCACAGGTCGTATTTTTAGATGAACCTACCTTGGGACTTGATCCTGACGGTACAACAAAGATCATTGAATATATTCAATCATTGAGCAGGGATAAAAATATGACAATTTTTCTGTCCTCTCATGATCTCAGACAGGTTCAAAAGATATCACATAGAATAGGAATTATGATTAATGGGCAAATGATCGCGGTGGGGTCCCTAGAGGAACTGGCAAAAGAAAAACTAGGGGTTGATGACACGGCGATCTCTTTAGATGATGTGTATATGAAATATTTCCAGGAGGTCTCCCCATGAAAGGTATCAATGCCATTATAGAAAAGGAACTGGCGGATCACTTCAGCAGCTATCGGTTCATTATCCTTTTTGCCCTGATTGCCATGGTGAGTTTGATAACGGCATATATGGTGGGCATTGGTATCAGGGAAGAGTTAAGCGATGTTGCCAAACCAAAGTTCGTATTTTTGATGCTTTTTACCTCAACAGGCCCTCTCTTTTCCCTGGTCCAGTTCGTTGCCTTTTTTGGGCCCCTTATCGGGCTTGTACTCGGGTTTGACGCTATAAATAGGGAGAGGAGTAGTGGCACATTAAGCAAATTGGCCTCTCAGCCTATCTATAGAGATTCTATCATTAATGGTAAATTTCTATCTGGTGTGGTTACCATTGCTATTATGTTGATTTCTATTCTCTTAGTGGTATCAGGTTTGGGACTTACATTACTAGGAGTTGTGCCCGGTGTCGAGGAGGTATGGAGGATATTCATCTATTTAATCATTAGTATATTTTACATCTCTTTCTGGTTAGGCGTTAGTATCCTTTTTTCTATTTTCTTCAAGGGTATTGCTACATCAGCGTTAGCGACATTGGCTATATGGATCTTTTTCTCATTTTTTATTTCTATGGGAGCAAGCGTGATAGCAAATTCTCTTGTTCCACTCGATAAGACCAGCAGAGAAAATCCTGAAATGATAATGCGCCATGTGAAGATTCAGCGGCTCATCTCCCTGATGTCCCCAATGCAACTCTATAATGATTCCACTGCGATCATCATTGATCCCACACGGAAAACAACCAGATCGTTTGTACTCATGGGTCGCCTTGAAAGACTATCCTCATCACGATTTGAACGGCCATTAGCACTTTCCCAGAGTATATATGTGGTAATTCCCCACATTATCTCACTGATAGCTATTACCTTTATCTGTTTTGGTGTTTCCTACGCGGTATTTATGAGACAGGAAATAAGATCCACGTAATCAAAGTGGATATCCCTGCTCAATAATCCTATCATATACCTTCTCTCTAATATGTTTGCTCGATTTACCTCACCTTTATTGGCCCAAAGGCACTATTTATCTTATGATTTTATATTCTTTTCATTCATTGCTGTTATTTCCCTCCCTTTGCAGATGAACGTTAAATAGATTCAGGATATTGTGCATATGCAAATTACCAAGGAGGTATGGCACGTTGGAGGAAATGGATTAACAACACCTGAGGATGCTGCCATATATCTGATACGTTTCGGCGATCAGGCAGCCTTGATTGATGCCGGCACAGGAAATGGGCATAAAAGGCTTATCACAAATATCAAAACTGTGGTGTAAGTATCTCGCACATCAAATACCTCTTCTTAACCCACTGCCATTTTGATCATACAGGAGGTGCCAAACGGATAAGAGCAGCATGTGACTGCACAATTGTGGCACATGAGTTGGATGCTATCTATTTAGAACAAGGTGATAGTGATATTACAGCAGCCCGGTGGCATGGTGAGGTGTCGGTACCCTTTATGGTAGACTATAAAATCACATCCTTTAAAGAATCGTTCCGGGTTGGTGGGAAAGAAATAACATCATTTCATACTCCAGGGCACTCTCCAGGCTCAGTGGAATACCTGGTAGAATCTGAGGGTAAAAAGATATTCTTCGGCCAGGATATCCATGGTTCTTTAGATCCTTCCTTTCTGTCCAACCAAAAGCACTATACGCAATCTTTACAATTTCTCCTTTCTTTAAAAATGTGCTCATCATGAAACTCAAAAGTTAAATAATAACAATGAGTTATATAAAGGTAACATTACCGTTTTCCTCCTGTAAAATTTCCCTATAATATCAATAAATTACAGAGTCCTCTCCTTAAAATAGCCTCCTTTTTTACCTAAAATTGGCCCCTTCTTTTTTCTTTTCACAGAAAAAAGGCAATAGCTCAGGATTGGATCAATCCCCTTACTCCTAAAGTTAATGTTATAGCTATGATGCTATAAAGGAGTACCAAGGCAAATGTCTTTGGATACCTGACTCCATAAACCACAGGTGTAGTTTTAAATCTCGTAGCGGCCCTTATGGTTTCATGCTCATGCATGAAATCAGCAAGAGATGGAGAGATTTTATAATACAATCTCACAAAATTCTTTTCCACTGAAGTCTGTAACAAAACAGTATCCCGAAAATCCTTCAGTGCTGCAATCTCATCTGCCATCTTGGAACCACAGGCTGCTGTTGTTACAAAGCATTCAAGGCTGCTTTTCTATTTAAGCTCGGATTCTGGTGCAGGCTCAGGCAGCGACACAAGAGAAACGGGGTGATGTCCCACGGCAATGGTTGCAGTCACGCTATTGGCCGTGGTATCAATTACAGAGACGGTATCGTCAGAATCATTGGCAACATAGGCACGGGTCCCCGCAGGATTCACTGCTATACCGGAAGGGTGATGTCCCACGGCAATGGTTGCAGTCACGCTATTGGCCGTGGTATCAATTACAGAGACGGTATCGTCACTTTGATTCGTTACATAGACATTTGCTAATGATTGGCTAGCAAATAGTGGCCCAAAGACTAAGAGGAAGCCAAAGTAGAGAAAAAATATGGCGTGTCTTCTCATAACTGTCTCCTGTTTATTTGTAGAAGCAAGAAGAAAAATTTCAGGGGATTGAGCAACGACCTCGGTGTAAAGGGTCGACAATTGTTTTCATCACATAGATAGTATACAAGATCCATCACAAAAAGGCCATCTTTCATTAGGAGCTGAATTGGCTCATTTTGAGCGGTTTGGTCATGAGGCAATTTATCAATTAAAGTGAAATTAATTTCGATATACCATGCCAGGAAAACTATTGACTGAACTTACAAACATATTTTTATTGCAACCGATCTCTGTTTTGCCCAACCTTTGCTGATCAGTATCAATTATGATGCCCGCCATCCTGGAAGGACTTCCATTTGCCCTAATTTTTACTGGTCTGCCTAAACAACACATTCAAGATATATGGCCATTTTTATGAACTACTCGAAATTTAATTTTTAAGTATTGCGCCTGGCACTTTATATATTTATGAAATTTTACCAGAATACCCCGTGCTGTGCACGGGGATGAATGGTTCTGGGGGTTTGGGGGATAAGTTCCCCCAATATAAGTTAGTGTTTCATTTTTGATGCCCCCCTTGTAGGCGGGTAGCTTCATTTATTTGAGCGATCAAAGATGAGAAATCATCAGGGTGCACATTATCAATAATTGTATCAGGTCTTTCAGGTTTTAAGGGTTTTGAATAGCCAAAAATCTCATAACATTTGGTAGTGCATTCAAATGCACAGCCATCTCCACCCCAGACCCAGAAGGCATATTTACCAGATATTAGGCCATTGATAATTTCACCTTACATATTTCAAATCTCACTCTAAAGCATCAAATTTATAACTTGGTATAATATTATAATTTTTAGGAAGGCTCTTGGCAAGGAAAATCAAGAAAGTGGCTGCTTTCTAAGCATAGTTAATAAAATTTTATAAATGAAGAGCGAACTAATTTAAGGAAATACATAACGAAAAAGACTTCAAATGTTATAAATATAAAGCACTCAATATTTATTAGCTATTTTGATTATTTCACAAACAGCTTAAATTAGGCTAAAGATCAGGGCTTATAGTTTTGACGCACTTGGAGTTTGCCCTATGAAATACCTTTGATTTTCTGCTTGCAACGTATTTCCATTCTTGTTGTGGCACTAGGTCAGACCAAGCTATGTCAAGCTATATCATTGATATTCTGCAATTATGATCCCAAAAGTGGTTGTTTCCAAGCCTTAAACCCTCATTTCCATGCCCCAAAATAACCCTGTAAGGAGCTGGGGACTCCCGCAGTTCAAAGCACCTGTCCCTTCCCATCAACTCGCGCCCAAACCCTCTAGTCCCCAGCTTCTCCTTCGTCGCGGCCACATACGCTTCTGAGGCCACTGCGACACTCTCAGTCCATCTCCTCGACAGCGTTACCCATTATCCAGAGCCCCTTGAATCCATCCCCGATACGCCTCTTAAAGTTCATCCATCCCGCCAAAATCAAGAAGGTTCCCCAAGCCTTCGTAATCTATCAGTGCATAGCGGTATCGAGGGGCCTGGATTTCATTGTACCCACTAAACTCCCACTCGGAAGGGTGGTTCACAACGCCCGCGCGAACCATGTTCATGTCCATGTAAACGAGACATTGAATCATATGGTTGCCTGTTTCCACTGCCGTGGCATGGTGTCGGGCTTCCCAGAAAGCACCTTTTCTTTTCTTCCTCTGGTTATACTCCTGTCCCGTTCTTCCTGCTATCAGGTGTATGGATTTCGGGATGACCTCTCTTGCGCCTTTGTCTCTTACAAGAAAATGGATGTGGTTGGAGTGACCATATAGTTCAACACGCTCAGAGCAAAGCGCTTCTTGGCCTCGAAAAGCCATTGAAGCCATCGCCTGCGGTCCCTGGCAAACTTCAGCAGAAATTCTTTCTTATGGCAGCAATGTGTAATATGCCAAACCTAGCCAGGAATGTAATGCTGATTCGCTCTTGGCATTACGTGCCTCATTCTTACATGCCCCTTTTTCATGGCAAAAACGGCAGTGTAAGGGTAGAAACAGCGACGTTTTCATCTTATTATCTTAGTATTTCAAAGAGTTAACTCTCCTCCCCAAAACACCTGGCATGCAGGTCCGCACTGGGCGGTTCATAGAGTTTACCGGACCGTAATCGGGTAGTGAATGTTCACTCACAGCTCTCTGATAGATAGACTTGATCTTCGACTTGCCTTCCGCTAGTATTTTTGCTAGCATATTGATTATATTAGCCTGATTCACGTACAGGGGAATTTCATCCCGTTACTTCAAGTATATGCCGGGCGTATACAAGCGGCTGTACAGCACCGCGGTGAACTCTTCCATTATGCAGCTGCATACAAAATCAACATGGGAATGGAGGTGCGTATTTATGACCGGGCTAGATATTCACGGTGTAACAATTGAATGTGTACTTGGGAATATTGCAAAGCAACCCGGGATGGACACCATTGTGAACACGGCTAATGCTGAGCTGCGAATCGGAGGCGGTATGGCTGGCGCAATTCATCGAGCTGCGGGTTGGGGTCTGGAAGAGGAGTGCCCACCGCTGGCGACTATCCAACCTGGCCAGGCGGTAATAACCGGCGCCCATAATCTGCCAAACCGCTACGTTGTCCACTGCCTTGGGCCGGTGTACGGCTTAGACGAACCTTCTGATCAACTACTGGCCTCGTGCTATTGCAACACACTCCAGCTAGCTGAGGAAAATGGTATCAAATCCATTGCCTTTCCTGCCATCTCGGCTGGAGCATTTGGCTATCCACTGGAACCGGCTCCGCAGGTCGCCTTAAAGACGATCTCGAATATGCTTCCCGAGCTTTCGACAGTAAATTACATGCGCTTTGTGTTGTTTACTGAGGCTGATATACAGATATACGAGCGGCTTCTCGACAAGTTGACAGAAGTGTGATTCAGTGCAAAGTGAAACAGAAGTCAGATGGATAACCATGGGCATTTCGGGAAAAAGAAGATTATTGATCCTAATTCATACCTTTCGCCAAGAAAGTGACGATGCGGTTAGGATCAAGATTATTTCAAGCCGCAAAGCAACAAAACAAAAACCAAAGCTTATTAAGTATTATGATGGAAAAAGAAACATAAAAAACAAAAGGCATTGCAAATGAAAATAATACACTGGATTTTTTCTGCTACGTTATGTTTAGCATGTAATTTTATTCTTTTTGGAATTGCGTTTTCATATCCTCAAACCGTCTATGTAACAGATGAATTTGAGATTACCATGCGGACGGGTGCAAGCATTGAAAACAAGATTATTGCTATGCTTTCTAGCGGCACAGAACTTCAGGTTATTGAGGAAAAGGGCGATTGGATTCTCGTAAAAAGTCCAACCGATAAGAAAGGATGGATTCTTAAAAGATATGCATCGGTTGAAACTCCAAAAAACATCATTATAGAGCAAATCGAGAAGAAATATGAGAAAGCTTCAAAAAACTTGGAAATAGAAAGCGAAAAAGCAGTGACGTTTGAGAAAGAAAATAAGGAATTACGTAGTGCTCTGAACAGTAGTCAAGGCAAACTTGAAAAAATTAATAAAGATTACACTAACTTGATGAACGAATCAAAGGATTATCTCAAACTCAAAAAGGAACATACATCGAATTTAGACAATTTACGAAAAGCCACCTCCGAACTGACGCAACTGAGAAAAGAAAACAAGGACCTTCGCTTATCAAAGAATGTAATATGGTTTCTGAGCGGTGCAGGAGTTATGTTTGCATCGTGGTTGATCGGTTATATAATGGGAAAAATTAGTAGACGAAGTCGAAAGTATTCTTTGTAGGATAGTTTGTTTTCATCAATTTTTCAATTAAAGCACACTCCTTTATTTGCCTGGCAAGTTTTATGTTAAGAATCTCTTCTTATGAAAAACTTATTTGGGAGATTTTAAAGGTAATTGTAATCAGATTGAATCTTCAGAACCATAATATCTATTTTTATAACCTTCCTGCTTCACTCTGATAGGTGTTCCGCTAGCGCTCCACGCCTGCCGATGAGCTTGTTGTTATCCATTTGGCAAACATGGTAATCACAACAAAAGGAGGCAAACCATGTTAACTGTCTCACAATAGCTTTTGATAATATTTGGTTCGTTGTTCGTCCTGGACTCGATATTGATATTTACTGGAAAACCCGACCCATTTTTTGACTGGTCTTTGCCTTGTCCAGTAACTTTACTTTTGCTTGGTGCGGGGATTCTTCTTTTTGCAATTGGTAGTAAGAATATGCCATGTGCGCTCCAGCGCGCGAAAAGCTTATAATCGTTGTATCCGCGATCCATGGCTACCATAGAACCTGGAGCGAGAGGGACGTTTCTAGCGATGGTCACATCATGGGGGCTCCTTTTTGAGATATAGCCATCATGATCGGGCAGCACATGAAGCTTCACCGCTCCCTTAGTCCGGCGGAACGTGGCCCAAGGAAACTACGACAGACACAGGGGTATGGTGGTGCTGTCCAGGAAAAGCAATTTGTTTTTAAACCGGAATGTTTGTTTTCCTGGGGCGGCTTGCGAGTGAAAGATCTTGATTTTGAGCAAAACCTGATTCTATGTTCGACAGTCATAGGATTACACAATGAGCATTTAATCATGATATCAACCACATACACGAACCTGGGAAAAAGGTATAGTGCCTATGATCTTAGGGGGCTACATCGACTTTCCACACGCTCTTCGGCGGATTTATTTTCAGTTTTATCAGTATGTTGCGTTGATCTTCAGCGAGTTCGGTATGCCTAAGCACCAGCAGCTTGAAAAGGTCAAGGGCATTCACGATGAAGATCTGTCGCAGGGATATGGTGAGGTCTATCTGCCTGATTCCCTCATCAGGAAATACCCTCACGCCTCCAAAGAATTTTGCTGGCAATATATTTTTCCCTCCAAGAAACGTGCCGTTGACCCCCATACCGGCATTGAACGCAGATCTCATGTACTGGAGTCCGGTTTACAAAAGGCGGTCAAGATCGCAGTTGACCGTGACGGTATCACCAAACGGGTTGGTTGTCAGACCTTCCGGCATTCATTCGAAACCCACCTGCTGGAAGACAACGTCAATAGCCAGTGGTACAAGAGCTCATGGACCACGCGGATGTGAAGACCATTGAAATCTACACGCACGTAATGGAAAAGGATATTTCCACGACCATCAGCCCTCTGGATTCGATGTAATTACCCTTTTTCTCAGCTTGGGATTTTAGGGCAAATCGATACCCCATCGTCTTTAGATCAATAGGGGGTATGCAAAGGTCTCACATTATGGATAGCTGCCAGCTTATCAAAATACTCAAACAAAATGGGTGATATGAAATTGCCAAAGTCTGCTCTCATATCCAATTCCGGCATCCAGAGCGAAAAGGACGAGCCACTGTTCCATATCCAAAAAAAGATATACCAATTGGCATATTAAAAAGTATTGAACGCCAGGCAGGTATCAAATCTAATTGAGGTATTATTATGGGAAACTATATTGCTATCGTTCATAAAGAATCCAAAACAGATTTCGGCGTATCGCTTCCGGATTTCCCTGGATGCATCACCGCTGGAAAAAACATAGATGAAGCCAAGAATATGGCTCAAGAGGCTCTCGCCCTCCATATCCGGGGTATGCTCGAAGACGGCGAACAATTACCTGATCCCTCCAGGCTCGAAGAAATCATGAGTGACCCCGATTACGCCAATGCGATCGCTTATTTGGTGGTGTCGGTACCTGATACTAGACCCCGCACTGTCAGGGTAAATGTTACAGTACCTGAAATGACGCTAAAACAGATCGATGCTGCTGCTAAAAAACGCGGTATGTCAAGATCATCATTCTTGGTTCACGCAGAACAGAACGCAATTCAGTCTATCCAGTCCGACACATCTGCCTAAATTTTCCCCGACGTTCGCGTGCCGTAGGCCCGCGAACGCCTCGCATCACAGGCGGGGCTTCAGACGCGTACCGTCGAGCCCTTATTTAGCCCCTTACGGGGCTTTCTCGAATTCCTTCTTGAAGTAGGCCCACTCCTGTTGGTCCATTTCCCACTCACAATAAAGCGCGACACCAGCGAAGTTCCTCGGTAAGGTTTTCCACCTGGTCATTCCTGCATGAATGCCCGACAGGGCATTCATGCAGGTTCTCCACTTCGGGGAAATGGTAGCCGACTCCGGCGTCATCGTAAACTGGTACCCCGAGTAGAACCTGAGTCTCTCCTGACCAACTCAGGACGTTTGATGTCCAAGAAGAATGAACATAAGATGACGATAGAGCTTCGGCCACTTGATGGCCGTGTCATACATCATTGGGGCAATACGCAAGGCTCATCACGCCAAGAATGGCGAGGCGCAGCAAAAGCGTGCACCACGGAGGGACGCTTGAGATGATGCCATATCTTCATTTCTCTTGAGCTAACAGGCGTGTGGCTTTGGCGCAGCTTGTTTGAGATGGGGATTGTATTATGCCTAAGACAAGCCTATTTTTATATTTTGTTGGTAGGATCTCCTTCGGTTATCATTGCACGCATGACTTGCTTTCCAGGTTCACCAGGTGGAAATGCCTTTACCACAGCTTGAAGAACAGTAGTTCCGCCCTGATTGGTAAATACCACTTCGGATGTTGCCAACCCATTTTCATCAATATCAATAACGGTGAGTTCAGTTTTAATTGTTTCACCAAAATACACGGGTCTTTGAAATTTAAAATCCATCTCTGTTGCCAGCCATCCAAGCTGTCCGCCAATTTCAGTGAGCATACTGCCAATTAAGAGTCCGTGGCATATTTTCCCATTGAAGTTCTTTGCCTGTGCAAAACGTTCGTCAAAATGAAATGGATTATAGTCTCTGGATATCTTTGCAAAATCCATTACTTCTTGTTCAGTAAAGGTACGGGAAGTGATAAATGTATCACCAGCAGAGATACCTTCAATAGCTTTTATTCTCATTGATGACATAGACGATCTCCTTATCTTAAATCAATATAAAGCCCTCTTCACTGGGCGGTATTTTTTGTACCCTGCTGAAAGAGATTGTTCAAGCAAGCCGCTATCGCGGCAGATTAACTCCCTTTAATCTCTGTAGCTTGATCAAATGACTCATGGTATCTTCTCCCCGACAAGGTTAAAAGAGGAACGGAAGATACCATGAGCAATCTAATCAAGCGTTTTACAGAAGATCTCCAGTTAGCAGGTTATGCACAAAGAAGTACACAATCCTATGTCAGTTCGGTTTTGCGCCTGCAGCGTTTTTACAACAAGCCTTTAGAATATATCACCGAAGAGGATTTACGTCAATACTGGCTGTGTTGTCAAAGTGAATTCGACTTGCAGCACCTACCGTATCAGTGTCATGATCACCAATGACCCTTGCTCAACACCAGAGGAGATATGGAGAAACTATCGTCCCCGTGCCAACGATGAGAATGTGATCAAGGATCTCAAAGAGGGCTATGGGTTTGAGACCTTTAATGTCAAGAACTTCTGGGCTACTGAGGCAGTGCTTACCATGATTGCCCTGGTATTTCATAACCTCATGGTGTATCTCAATAGAACTATCCTGAACCCCA
>JAWOBA010000108.1:0-28848 GCA_046498285.1 Desulfatiglandales bacterium
GTTGACTATAAACGTGAAGAGAAGAATGAAGACGATGATTGAGATAATGGAGATGATGCAGATGGTTAGGATGATGACTACTCGAAGGAAGACATAGGGAAGGAAGGAAAGAAACAAATAAATCCAGAGATCACATCAGTAAGTCTTATCTCGGTGTTGATTAATACAATTGTACTTCTTTCCATGCTCAATGGTTAAATAACGTCCATCATTAAGCGTTATCGACACCGCGGCAAAGGTTTCAAACGCAATCTATTCGGATGAAACCAATATACATCCCCAAGAACCAAACTAAAACGTTCAAAGCGCACTATTACTATATACCCTCCACTAGAAGCTAAAAATTTCTTTGAGCTCTGATAATCTTTCAATATGCCTATATGCCTTCAGGGTCTTATTTCGATGGGCAATTAGAGGAACCCCCGCAGCCCGGCAGAGCTCAAAATCAACCTTGGAATCACCTATAAACACGCATTCATGTGGTTTAACACCAAAAAATTGGAGAATCTTAAAGATAGACTCTGGATGTGGTTTGGGGTTTTTTACATCTAATGATGAAACCACGATATCAAAATAGTGACTAAGCCCATTTGAATTAAGGACCTTTCCTATAGTATTGCTCCGATTGGTTGCCACGGCAAGACCATAATTTGGTTTTAGAAACTCCAGCACGCTCTTCAGGTCTGGCTCTATCATCATATCCTTTATAAAAGGAGTATAATCCAGCCTTAACCGATATTCCTGAGCCTCGGCTGAATAAGGAGTGCCTCTAAAGATATAATTTAGCGATTCCACCACTGTATGCATGTGAACAAAATCTACATCCTGATCTGTGAGTGGAGGGAGGCCGAAATGGGACAGAATGTGGTTGTAGAAATTCACATTGGCCTTCCGCGAATCAAACATAACCCCATCACAATCAAATATAATTACCGACAGGCACATAATAGTTAAAAAATACCGATAGTTGGCTAAAAAATCAATCAGAACTTGCAATAAGCCCATATTTATGTAAATTTAACACCAGATAACAATCCATTTACATGTACATTTATCATGAAGAATTCCCTGAAGCCATACCAAAACCTAGCCCTATAAAGTATATATGAAAATAACATCAGATTATCTCATCATCGGAAGTGGCATTGCCGGACTTAGCCTTGCCCTCAAGGCAGCCCAGATAGGAACGGTAACTGTAGTAACAAAAAAAGAGACTATGGATGCCTCTACCAATTATGCCCAGGGTGGCATCGCCTCTGTCTTAGACCCAAATGACTCATTTGAGCTTCACATAAAAGATACCCTCGAGTCTGGTGCTGGACTCAGTAACGAGCAAGTGGTTCGCATGGTTGTAACAAATGCGCCTGATATGATTAAGGAGCTTATTTCTTTCGGTGTTAACTTCTCACACAATAAAACCCATACCGAGAGACTAGATCTCACACAGGAAGGAGGCCATTCTAAAAGAAGGATTGTCCACACTGAAGATCTGACGGGCCAGGAGGTGGAACGGGCACTTATCTATAATGTGGGAAGGAATAAAAACATTCAGATCTATGAAAATCATATGGTCATAGACTTGATTACTACCACCAAATTGATACGAAGGAGCATTTCAACGAATGAGAGCAAAGAGACATGCTGGGGCGCTTATGTTTTGGATGTACTCACCGGCAAGGTACACACCTTTCTGGCCAAGATAACGGTCCTTGCAACTGGAGGGGCAGGCAAGGTATATCTTCATACCACCAACCCTGATATTGCCACTGGTGATGGTTTGGCTATTGGTTACAGGGCTGGTGCAAAGGTTGCAAATATGGAATTTGTACAATTCCATCCCACATGCCTTCATCATGCGATGGAAAAAAATTTCTTGATTAGCGAATCAGTCAGGGGCGAGGGGGGTCGATTGATCGATAAAAACGGCAATCATTTCATGGAACATTATCACCCCTTAGGGGATTTAGCGCTCAGGGATGTTGTAGCACGATCAATTGATGCTGAATTAAAAAAACGCGGTGATGACTGCGTTTATCTGGATATAAGTCACCGGCCCGCGGATTTTATAAAAAATCGGTTTCCACATATCTACAACAAGTGTTTAGAGCTAAACATAGATATTACGAAAGAACCAATTCCAGTAGTGCCTGCTGCTCATTATATGTGTGGAGGGATTTTAACAGATAAACAGGGGCGGACTACTATAACCAATCTCTACGCAATAGGTGAGGTGGCATATACAGGACTACATGGTGCAAACCGGCTAGCCAGCAATTCTCTCATTGAGGCCCTTGTTTTTTCTCGATTTGTCTTTGAAAATAGTGCCGAGATGATTATCGGCAAAAACGACTCTCAATTCCCTCCGGTTCCCCTTTGGGAAACAGGGTCAGCAACTGATAGCGATGAATCTGTGGTCGTCTCCCATAACTGGGATGAAGTAAGAAGAATGATGTGGAATTATGTAGGTATAGTAAGGACAAACAAGAGGTTGCTTAGGGCCATGAGAAGGATAAAAATCATCCAGCAGGAAATCAAAGATTACTACTGGAATTTTATCATCACAAGAGACTTGCTGGAATTGAGAAATCTGGCCACTGTTGCCGAATTAATCATCACCTCTGCTACCATGCGGAAGGAAAGCCGTGGCCTTCATTATAACCTGGATTACCCGGAACGAGATGACAAAAATTGGAAACATGATACGATTATCTAGCGGCTGAAGGAAAATGCTTTTTTATCATATCCATAGCAGGGAGAGATCTATAAAGCTTATATTTTCAACATGATACAATTTCTTGCCTTGCTCGAAATGGCAGCCTTGCTTAGCTTTCATTCAAACAATCTTTGGGAAGAAAATTACAAATGCTTAAAATGAGGGGTGGAATAAGAACAATCCGTCCATTGGGGATCCGAAGAGCGGTTCCTTTTTCCCTTCCAGTCCTGGAGAGAAAAAAGAGGAACACGTATGGGAAGTTTCCCGCCTATTGAGATACTATGAGACCTTTGCATAACCCCTATTGATCTAAAGACGATGGGCTTTTTTTCAGTTCCCTCCGGGGCGTAGGCCCTCCGGGCCGGAGGCCGAGGCTCTCGGGTTGGTCTTTTCAACAACGTATCCATGGGGAAGCCCGCCAGAGATAAATTTTGCTCTATCCGCATTGCCCCGATAAATCGGGATCTCAGGGACATTGTTGACTTCGTTGACGTATTCCCTTTTTTGAACCCCGGTTAAATAGCCCTTCGGGATTGAACTGGGTAAACCACGAAGACGCAAAGAACACAAAGTAAAGATTGTATGTCCGGCGGGTTAAACGCCGGACATACATAGTTTCGCCTAAGGGACAGTCCTTGCTTCGTGTACCTCGTGGCTTGTAAACAACGTGGAATTCTGAAAATCGCCAGGTTCTTCAAAGGTCTCACGTTGCGAAAAGACAGCACCCTTCTCCGAGCCGGAGGCCACCAGTCCCTTCAAAAAAATCCATCATCTTTCATGCAATGAAAAAAAATTGTCAAGTTTTTCAAAGGTCTCTCCTAGGATCCACCTCGATGGACATAACCGTGCAAAAACTAAGGAGAAAATCTCATATTTCAGCCAAGATGCGCCTTCAAATCCCCTTCCGGTCTCGGGGACGCAGAAGCAAACTATTACCTTAGATGATAACTGATAGCCTAAAAGCTTATCTGATTAATGATATCAAAGAGTTGTAAAAATTTCCAGGACTTTATTTGTTTATCATGGTATATAAAATATCCTTGGCCATTGATTGAGCCCATCTATCTGCCTCAATTGCTTGCTCGATAGTATGTATAGGAAAAATGTTATGTTTTTCCATTGTTCTTTCAATAAGTTGAGGGATTTCCAAAAAACCTATTTTTCCTTCCAAAAATGCATTAACAGCGATTTCATTGGCTCCGTTTAATACAGCAGGCATACTTTCTCCAATGTTCCCTGCGGTAAGGGCGAGGGATAGGCATCTAAATTTGTTTTTATCAGGTTTTGCAAAACTTAATGTTTCTATATCTAAAAGGTCTAATGATGGAAGTTCTACCTTGAGGTGCCTGGGATAAGAGAGGGCGTAGGATATTGGTATTCTCATGTCTGGAGGAGCCAGTTGTGCGATAATAGAGCCATCCATATATTCAACCATGGAGTGAATAATGCTTTGAGGATGGAGAAGGATTTCTATCTGGTCCATTTCTACATTAAAAAGCCATTTTGCCTCAATTGCTTCCAGTCCTTTATTCATCATAGTTGCTGAATCAATGCTTATTTTGCGACCCATTTTCCATGTTGGATGTTTTAATGCCTCTTCTGGGGTAACCATGGATAATCTTTCAATAGAGGAATCTTTGAATGGACCGCCTGATCCTGTCAGGATAATCTTTTTTAGATCTTCTTTGCTGTGTCCCTGGATAGCTTGCTGTATTGCACTGTGCTCACTATCAATAGGAAATATCTTGACGCCCAGCTTTTTTGATTCCTCTATTAACAAAGATCCTGCTATTACCAGTGTTTCTTTATTTGCTAAAGCTACATCCTTGCCAGCGGTTATTGCTGAAAATGTTGGAAGCAGGCCGGCAGATCCTGTCATAGCTGCGATCGCAATGTTTATATCTGAGAGGGTAGCAATTTCACTATAGCCTTTGGTGCCATATAATATTTCTGTCTTTATAGTATTGTTAAGTTTGCTTTTCAGCTCCTTTGCAAGATTGGAATTAATGACTGCTGCGCTACGTGGTTTAAATTCCTCTATTTGGGCAATGAGAAGATCCGTATTTTTTCCTCCACCAAGAGCTATAACTTTGTATCTATCTGGATTTCCTTTAATGATCCTGAGAGCATTCGTCCCTATATAACCGGTAGAGCCCAGTATGCATATATTTTTCAAAGAAAATAGCTCCTTATAAGTAGGTTGTTACTAGTAAGTTGTTTGATGCAAAGGACAATAGAAAACCTCATTGGGTTAGACTTAATGAGACCTTTGTATAACCCCTATTGATCTAAAGACGATGGGCTTTTTTGAAGTGACTGGCGGCCTCCGGCTCGTAGAGCCTCCCGCTCGGAGAGAAGGGTGCTGAAAAGACCAACCCGAGAGCCTTGGCCTCCGGCCCGGAGGGCCTACGCCCCGGAGGGAACTGAAAAAAGTCCATTGTTTTTGTTGCGATCATGAAAATCGCCAGGTTTTTCAAAGGTCTCTTAATTAAAGTAAATTCCTCAATAATCTACGATTTACATCACTTTTATTGTCTTCCGTTGGCCAACCGGGTACCAGCAAAGGATACTGGCAAAGCTCCTCCTTCCCGGCTCGGGAAGGGGAAACGAATGAACATTGAACGGAAACTGTTTCACCAAAGAGACATAGAACACGCAGAGATGATAATTGCTTAACACGAATATTGAGTAAGATCTCGGGTTCTATAAATACCTATATCTTTAAATAGATAGATAGTACAGGAATTGCAAAAAGTAGACTATCTATTCTGTCTAACATCCCTCCATGTCCTGGTAAAATTGTACCGCTATCCTTTTTATTTGATATTCTTTTTAGCATAGATTCTGCTAAATCGCCAATTTGCCCACTAATTCCCATTGCTATACCTAAGACTATAATCGAGATACCGGATAAAGAAGTAAGGAATACATAATAAAATATACCGGCACAAGCTACATTTGCCATGAGTCCTCCTATGGCGCCTTCCCAGGTTTTTCCAGGACTGATCTGACTTAATTTATGTTTTCCAAAAAATTTTCCACAATAGAAGGAACCAGTATCTCCCGCAAAAATAACGGCCAGTATGAAAAATATCCACAGGTGGCCTCGAGGAAGCTTACTTATTATAGCAAGAAGAGCCAAGGGTAGACAGATATACAGTGGGCCCATAATAAGTTTGCCGATATCGCCCATCTTGTGGTGACTTTTTTGATAGGTAACCATAAAATAGGCTAATGGAACAATAACAAAGAAGGGAAATAGTGCAATATAGCAATTGTTATTAATTAAGAGATAGAAAAATAGGATCGCGGTCAATATATAATTAATGAAGACAATAGGTTGCGTTATGTTAGGCTTCATAAGCGCATAAAATTCGTTCAAACTTATTAACGCTGCGAAAAGAATGAAAATGATAAATACCCATGAAGGGGCATACTTTATCACTCCAATAAGAAAAAGGATGCCTATGAAGGCTGTTATTATCCTCTTCATATGCATTGCCATTTTCTATCCCTTTTGGGAGAAAGGTATCTGTTCTTCAGTGGAGCCAAAACGTCTTTCACGTTTTTGGTAATCGAGAAGGGCTTCCAGGTATCGCTCCTTATGGAAATCTGGCCATAAAATGGGGGTGATGAAGATCTCTGTATAGGCTATTTGCCACAGAAGAAAGTTGCTTATCCTGTATTCCCCACTTGTTCTTATAAGTAAATCTGGATCTGGGATATTAGAGGTATAAAGATATTTGGATAAACGTTCTTCTGTAATCTGCTTGATATTTAATGTAGTCTTTTCAATATCTTTTAGCATATTTTTTACAGCCATTATAATTTCCTGTCTTCCTCCATAGCTTAATGCGAGGATTAGGTTCATATCTTTATTGTGCGCAGTTTTTTCTATTGCCTGCCATAGGGTTTTCTGCACCTCTAAGGGAAGTTTTTCTGTCTGCCCAATTGATAATAGCCTGATTCCAGTATCGAGCATCTCCTTTAATTCAGTCGTGAGATAGCGATTCAGAAGATTCATCAAGGCCTTGATTTCATAGTTAGGTCTTTTCCAGTTTTCTTCACTAAAGGCATAGAGAGTGAGCCATTTTATGCCTAATCTCCTGCTGGTTCTGACAACATCCCTTACAGATTCTACACCTTTTCTATGGCCAACAATCCTGGTAAGGCCTTTTCTCTTTGCCCATCGACCGTTGCCATCCATTATAATAGCTACATGTTGGGGCAGTTTATCTGGATTTAAGTGTTCCATTTGAGAGATTTAGAATAAGAATATAAGAGGATAAATTCGTTATTTGAGTGAAAGTTATAATCAAAACTCGAGTATTTCCTGCTCCTTTTCTTTTCTGATTGTATCTATTTTTTCAATAAATTCATCAGTAATCTTCTGCACTTTATCCTGCAAATTATACATCTCATCTTCTGATATTTCACTATCCTTTTTTAACTCTTTTAGCATCTCGTTTGCATCGCGGCGGTGGTTTCTTATGTTTATCTTGCTGTCCTCGGCCATTTTTTTGGCCATTTTGGCAAGTTCTTTTCTCCTCTCCTCTGTTAATGGAGGTATTGAGATTCTAATGAGTTTTCCATTGTTCATAGGCGTGAGACCGAGTCCGGATTTAAGTATGCTTTTTTCGATATTTTCCATGATGGATTGATCCCAGGGCTGGATAGTTAAGAGTCTGCTTTCCGGGATGCTAATTGAGGATATTTGATTCAGCCTCATCTGGGTTCCGTAGCATTCAACTTTTATCCCTTCAAGAATGGAAATCGATGCCCTCCCTGTTCTCATTTTCTTGAATTCTTGGTCCAGGGATTCAGAAGTGTTTTGCATTTTTTGGCGCGTCTCTGATAAAATCTCATTCTGCATTGCCTTCTCCTGTTATTAAGGTTCCCACCTTGTGGCCGGACACAATTTTCTCTATATTTCCTTTTTTGCCTATGTTAAAAACAATAATAGGAAGGTGCTGTTCCATGGCCATTGATATGCCAGTCAAGTCAATTACCCTCAGCTTATGTTGTAATACCTCCTCATAACTAATTTGGCTAAATAGTTTAGCATCTGGTGCTTTGGATGGGTTCTGATTATATACGCCATCAACTTGGGTACCCTTAAGAATAACTTGAGCATTAGTTTCCATGGCCCGTAAGCTGGCTGCAGTGTCTGTGGTAAAGTAAGGATTTCCAGTACCTCCCGCAAAAATTACAATCCTTCCTTCATCTAAATATTTAAGCGCCTTTTCTTGAGTATATGATGCCACCACTCTTTCTATTGCCAGAGCGCTCATAACAATAGATGGAGAACCAGCCATGTTTAAGGCTTCATGCAAGGCAAGGGCATTTATGATTGTAGCTAACATCCCCATATAATCAGATGTTACTCTTCCAATACGATACTCAGATGATTGTATTCCCCTAAAAATATTGCCTCCACCTATCACAATGGCTATCTCAACACCAAGCTTATGAGTTGAATGGATATCAGAGGAAATCTCCTTGATAGTCTTGGGATCTATGCCAGTCTTTTTGTTCCCCATCAGGGATTCGCCGCTTAACTTTAACAGGATCCTCTTATAATGAATTGAGCTCTGAGGTTTTAGCATGGTATTATTTTTTATCTTTTGTTGGGAAAGGCGAAAAGAGCTGTGGTTTATTATGCTTTATCATTAGTTTCCCCGAGCTTAAACCTGATGAATCGTTTTATCATAATATTTTCACCAGTTTTAGCCTTCAATTCATGAAGACAATCCTGAATAGTAATATCAGGATCTTTTACATAGGCTTGATTTAGGAGGCATACTTCGGAGAAAAATTTTTGTAACTTTCCATCGACAATTTTCTCTATAACCTTTTCTGGTTTACCTGATTGGAGAGCTTGATCCTTATATATTTCTTTCTCTCTTTCTACTATCTCTGAGGGCAGGTCCTCAGGAGAGAGAGCGATTGGATTTGTTGCTGCTATATGCATGGCCAGGTTTTTTGTAAAATTTGTGAAATCTTCGGTTTTGGCGCTGAAATCAGTTTCACAATTTACCTCTACAAGAACACCAATTTTTCCTCCCATATGTACATACGATTGAATTTGGCCCTCTGAAACACTCCTGCCCTCTCGCTTTTGAGACTTTGCGATACCCTTTTTTCGTAATATATCAAGGGCTTTATTATTATCTCCACCTGCCTCTCGAAGGGCATTTTTGCAGTCCATTATGCCTACACCTGTCTGTTCTCTAAGATCTTTTACTGCCTGAATTGATATTTCCAATGTGTCTTCTCCTTTGCATACGTCTGAGAATTATCGATATATTAGGTATATATCTTTATGAATGAGCCTTTGGATCGTTATTAGAGTCCTGCATTCACCTCATTAAATATGTTTATGAGTACGAGATCTTATTTTTTAAAGTATTTATTAAATGGGATGAAGATATGAATAGTATGCAAGCCAAAATATTTTTACCCATTTTCCCTGGTGAATGCTCCACTGGGAAGGAATTTAACAAAATGTATAGGTGATATAACGCCATAAATAAAACCTAAGAATGTTTAGTATTCCGTTTGTGTTTGAACATTTTCAGGCTCTTTTACTTTGGAAGTTTTAACGGATTTGCGTTTCTTGGTTACTACGATAACTTCAGGCCCTTCCTTTTTCTCTTCAGTAGATGCAACCTCCTCCTCTTCCTTGGTTTCTTCTAATTCGGCTTCTTTTCTTATCTCAAGCTCCTCTTCAGCCCTAAGTTTTTCCTCTCTCTCCTTATGTCCTTCAATGCAGGCATCAGCAACAATAGAGGTCAAAAGCCTGATGGATCTTATAGCATCATCATTTCCTGGGAGTACAAAATCAATGTCTTCTGGGTCCCCATTTGTGTCAACAATGGCAATAAGAGGGATTCCTAATTTTTTTCCCTCATTAAGTGCAATTTTTTCCTTTTTTGTATCAACAAGAAAGATAGCTGATGGGAGTTCGTCCATATTTTTGATGCCGCCTAAGTTTCTTTCTAATTTTATCAATTCCTTTTCCATTTTCATTATTTCTTTTTTTGTATAGCGGTTGATGCTCCCATCTTTTTTCATTTCTTCAAGTTCTTTGAGTCTATTGATACTTTTTCTCATGGTTTGAAAGTTAGTGAGTGTACCACCTAGCCATCTATTGCATACGTAAAACATACCACATCGCTCAGCCTCCTCTACAACGGAATCCTGAGCCTGTTTTTTTGTGCCCACAAAAAGGACATTCCCTCCTTCTGATACTGTCCTGACAAAAAATGAATAAGCCTTTTTTAATAATTTAGCTGTATTTTGTAGATCTATAATATAGATTCCGTTTCTGGCTCCAAAGATGTAAGGCTTCATTTTAGGGTTCCATTTTCTGGTTTGATGGCCAAAATGAACCCCAGCTTCTAATAGAAGTTTCATACTAATTTCTGGCATGCAGATAATCCTCCTTTTTGTTCGCTTTTTCTAAGCCTTAATCGAGAAAAAATGCTTTTTTACTGCTAGTAGGTAGTTATGGCCTAGAATTCTCTTTTTTCCCGTAGAAATACGTTAATTATTACCATTATAATATATAATATGAAATAGTTTTTGTTAGCCCATACCGATAAACCAACAGTGCCAATGATCCTCTTATAGAGCGAGACCTTTGCATAGCCCCTATTAATCTAAAGATGATGGGCTTTTTTTCAGTTCCCTCCGGGGCGTAGGCCCTCCCTTCCGGGGCGGAGTCCCCTCCAGGACGGAGTCGGGCCGGAGGCCAAGGCTCCCGGGTTGGTCTTTTCAGCACCCTTCTCTCCGAGCGGGAGGCTCTACCTTCCGGGACGGAGGCCCCTCCAGGACGGAGTCGAGCCGGAGGCCACCAGTCACTTCAAAAAAATCCATCATCTTTGTGAGGATGATGAAAATCGCCGGGTTTTTCAAAGGTCTCAGAGCAGTATCTATTAACGGCCGAATAATAATAGGTTGCTCCATAGGAGTATTTCTCTTTTCGGGCAACAGATAACGCTGAACAGTGAGTACTTAGAAAAACGTCTGTTCTATGTATACCTTTTTTTAATTACTATCAAGGAAAAAATCCACCTCTTTCTCAAGGAATACAACAAACCCTATCTATGGGTTTCATATGTATCAAGGTAGCCATGGATTTGTTCTATTTTCAAAGGGAGGAATATCAGGTCAGAAAAAATAAGGATCAAGATAGGTTAGAGACAAAGAAACGATATATGCCAGATGTTAATTGATAATTGAAGATCAAACATCACATATTTTACAGCCATCGTTTCCTGCGTTTGTAGGATTTAATATCTTTATACGTTTTAATTGTCCCTGTTGAGGCTACTCCTAAATAAAATTCCTTAACATCAGGGTTTTCTCTCAGGTTTTTTGCATCCCCTTCCAAGACGATCTTTCCATTTTCCATAACATAGCCAAAATCGGCAATTTGAAGGGCCATGTTGGCATTTTGTTCAACTAACATTAAGGTTGAACCTTGCTCTTGATTAATTCTTTTAACTATCTCAAAAATTTCTTTTACGAGCAAGGGTGCTAGGCCCAGAGAGGGTTCATCTAATAACAAGAGCCGAGGCTGTGCCATTAATGCCCTCCCCATTACCAGCATTTGTAACTCTCCTCCACTACAGTATCCAGCAAGTGAATGTTTTCTTGCAACAAGAGGGGCGAAATAATGGTATACCATTTCCAGATCTTTCTTGTAAGGCTTGCCCCACCTGGTAGCTGTCCCTACCCTGAGGTTTTCTTCAATCGTAAGGTATTTGAATGGTTGTCTTCCTTCCATTACCTGAATAATGCCTAGCCTTGTAACTACCTCTGGCGCTGAGTTTTGGATATGATGGCCTTCATAAGTGATAGAGCCCTCAGTAACCTTACCATTCTCTGGCTTCAGGAGACCTGAGATTGCCTTTAACGTAGTAGTTTTACCCGCACCATTGCTCCCGAGCAAGGAGACAATCTGACCCTTTTGAATATCTAGAGAGACCGCCTTGAGAACCTGAATAACATCTGAGTATACAACACTGATGTTGTTAATTTGTAAGAGAAGATTGTTTTCCATAACTTCTTTTATCCTCGAATACTAATATGAAAATGGCCAAAGCCTGAAACTTGATCGCACGATTCTCCATACCTCAGCTAGGCCCTTTGGTTCAAACAAGATAAATAATACAATCGCCAACCCAAAGACAAATTCTCTTAGTGGCGCGATAGTTATAGCAACATTACGTAGAATGTCTATATTCATCAAGATTTCAGTTCCCCAGCGCAATGCTTCAACAAGCAGGGTGATAAACATTGCGCCATATATTGAGCCAGCAATATTCCCTAATCCTCCAATAATAACCATGGCGATATATTCAATTGATAAAAAAAGATTGAAAGGCTCGGGAGTTATGCTAATCGTATAATATGCCAAGAATCCGCCGGCTATACCGGCATAAAATGAGCTTATGGCAAATGACAAAAGTTTGTATCTAAAAAGGTGGATACCCATTCCCGCGGCAGCCATATCATTATCCCGGATGGCTATAAAGGCCCTCCCGTATCTGGTTCTTACAATATTAACTCCTATCCAAGTCATTAACACCAGGGAAAGATAGATAACAATATAAAAGCTCAGGTCGCTACCTAAGGAGAGTCCAAATATTGTTGCAGTAGGCAGAATGATACCCATCGTCCCTTGTGTAACACTTTCCCAATGTACGAGCACATATTCTATAATAAATTGTCCGGCAAGTGTTGCAATGGTTAAATAAAGATGCTTTAGACGTCCAGAGGGGATGCCGAAGATTAGTCCTACCATAGCAGTGAGTAGGCCGGCAGCAGGGACTGAAATCCAGAAAGGGAAATGTAACCTAGTCGCCAGTATTGCGGCTGAATATGCTCCTACTCCGACAAAAGCCCCATGCCCAAGGGATATCTGGCCAGTAAAACCCATAAGCAGGTTGAGGCCTATCGAAGCAATTGCTGCAATTCCAGCCAAATTAAGGATATAAAAAAAATAAGGGCTGCTTATTGCGAATGTGGTTTTAAATAGCAGTGGAATAATGATAAATACAAAGAAAAGACCAATCCAAAGAGAGACTCTACCAAAATCTGTCTCAAAGATGGTCAGCTCTTGCTCATACCTTTCATTAAAATTTCCGCATGGATGAAATATTAGGCGACGCATGCTTATCTATACCCTTTCAATTTCTACAAGCCCAAAGAGCCCATATGGTTTGACCATTAATATGAAGACAAGAATAATGTAGGAAACGATATCAGCAATAGAGGGGGAGATATATCCTGAAACAAAGGTTTCAACCAGACCAATAATGATGCCTCCGATGATAGCCCCTGCGATACTATCTAGGCCTCCGAGGATAACAACCGGAAAGACTTTGAGACCAATAGCGCTAAGCTCGTGCACGCTGATGCCATTAATAATACCAAGAATAATCCCACTCATGCCTGCGACCAGAGCGGCAATGGCCCATGAAAGGGCGAATACCCTCCTTACATGAACCCCAAGAGACAAAGATGCTGGTTGATTATCAGCTACTGACCTCATATATATTCCTTGAGAGGAATACTTAAAAAACAAACCAAAAAGAAGCAGGAAAAGAAGACCAATTATGATAGCTGCAGTATAGACCGGTGGAATAGTGATTCCGCCTAAGGTAAAAGAAATCCCTTTAGGAAGAAAATCTGGATAGGTATATAAATTACCACCCCAGATAAAGAGCATTAGTCCTCTGAACATAGCGGCCAGTCCCACTGTCAACATAATAACTTCAATAAGCGCTTCTCCAATCAATGGCCTAAGAAAGAGCCTTTCAATCACAAAGCCAAGGGCGAATGTACCCATAAGTGTAATTAAAAAAGCTATTGGAATTGGGAGTTGGGCCCACGAAGCCAAGACTAAAAAAATAAAGGCACCTATAGCTAATAACTCTCCGTGGGCAAAATTAAGGACACTGCTGGATTTAAAAATCATGACAAAGCCGAGTGCCGAAAGGGCATAAAGAAATCCGATAGCTGTTCCGGTTATCAAGATTTGAAAGAAAAATTCCATGAAACGGCTCCGTAATTAGGTTATTGGTTTTTGCGGTTAGATAATTTTTTCTTGTTTTTCTGTGAAAAATTTCTCCGCCTGACTCCATTGGGCTTAATACTTAGTGGCATCCTATGAACAACGAATTCAATCACAGGTACAAAATTAAAAATAATGGTATCTACTCAAATACCTTGCCGCGTAGGCACGACAACGATAGAATTGTTCTTCATTATAGTCTTTTCAACCCCGATAAATCGGGGCCTGCGGGTTCCCCCACTGATACGTTACGAAAAGACAGCACCCTTCTCTCCGAGCCGGAAGCCACCAGTCACTTCAAAAAAGTCCATTGTCTTTTTGGGGATGGTGAAAATCGCCAGGTTTTTCAAAGGTCTCATATTTATCTCTTTTTTGTGGCCTTGTGCCTTCGTGGCTAAACAGTTAAAAATAGTGAATTATATCAATAGCTCATAATCCAATTGCAACATACAGATAAAACGACTTCGTTGGAAGTCTTTTACGTGCGATTTTGGCCCCTTTTGGAGAATGATTCATGAAATGCCAAGCGTTTAAAACTGCATACTGTTTTAGGCCTTTAGGCCGAGTTTTTGGCGATTAGCGAAGCATATAATGAATCCCAAAATGGGTACATGAACGAGTAAAATGAGTTTTTACGAAACCATCATTAATAACTGATAATGAGTAACGATATATTACACTTTAAGTATTCTGACGCTGGTTTCAATAGTACCTATATGTCCGTCTCGATACTTTATCTGACCCTTTACCTGTATTTCTTTTTTATCCGAATACATGGAATCGACTAGATCTTTGTATTGTTCAAACACAAACTTTCTTCTTACTTTTCCAGTCCGAGTTAATTCATCGTCATCTGCATCAAGGAGTTTATAAAGGAGAATAAAATGAACCAATTGCATCGGTTCCGGCAACTGGGTATTTACCTGTCTGATTTCTCCCCCAATAAGTTGCTCTACTTCAGGTTGCTGGGAAAGATCGGTATAGGTGGTATATGCTATTTTTCTTTCTTCTGCCCAGTTGCCAACATTTCCGAAATCAAGATTGATAAAGGCACTGATATAGGGTTGGCCTTCACCAAAGATTACTGCTTCCTTGATATATGGACTAAATTTTAATCGTGTCTCGATAAAGTCGGGGGAAAAGGCCTCGCCATCCCTTGTCTTCATTATCTCTGATTTTCTTCCAATAATGAGAAGGTGGCCGTCATCATCGATATATCCGGCATCCCCTGTATAGAGCCAGCCATCCTTGAGGGACTTGCCTGTTTCCTCCGGGTCTTGATAATAGCCGACAAAGTTTGATGTACTTGAGACAAGGACTTCTTGATCTTCTCCAAGCTTTACATCTGTTCGTGGCAGAGGCACCCCCACAGTCTCTAATTTGACCTCATCATCTGGTTGAACCTGAAATATGCCGCCTGCCTCGGTAAGCCCATAACATTGCTTTAGATTTATTCCATTGGCCCTGAAAAATCGTATAACATCAGGAGAGATAGGATGTCCTCCTGTGTAGGCGCCTCTGAATTGCAGGCACCCTATCCTGTCCATCAAAGGCCTGAACATGATACGAGATGCTATCCAGTTAAGAAATTTTAAATAGAGAGGAACTTCCTTTTTTTCTGATTCTCGATCAACAACTGCACCGCCAATATTCATACATGTTTTATATAGAAAGCGCTTGATGAAACTGGAATCACTAATTTTCACTCTGATCTTCGAGGCAAGACTTTCCCAGAACCAGGAGGCGGTAATAATAACACTTGGGCCGATATCCCTAAAATCTTCATCAACTGTCTCTGTTGTCTCAGGGAAGTTCATGATCATCCCCCCTGACAGTGTTATGCCCACGCCCCACATCTGGTCTACAATCCATGCTGGTGGAGTAATCGAGATCCAGTTATCTCCAATCCCGATTGGGGCAGTCTCAAGCCATTTTCTCGCCATCTCGGTAAAATTTTCATGTGATATCATAGCAAGTTTTGGAAGGCCAGTAGTGCCCGATGTCATTATCATCAAGGCTACTTCATTCGGTTTTCCCTTACCTAACTCATCAGCAAAGTACTGCGGCGATTTGTTATCAAAAGCTTTACCAAGCTCTAAAAGTTTCTGAAAGCTAATAAGCCATGGATCATCGGCGTAAGTCCTCATGCTTGTTGGATCAATATATACAACCTTTCTGACATAGGAGAGTTCTTCTTTTACCTCCAAGAGCTTGTCTACCTGTTCTTGATCCTCAGCTATCACAAAGGCTGCTTGCACACGAGTGAGGCCAAATGCAAGTTCTTTTGCTACTGCTGTAGTAAATAGATTTAAGGTTACCGCACCCAGGGACTGTGCCCCAAGTTCGCTAAAAAGCCATTCAGGGTGATTATTAGTGATAATACCAATGTTTTCACCCCTTTTTAATCCAAGAGATGCCAGGCCTAAGGCCACATTTTTTGTATATTCAAGATAGTCATTCCAATTATACGTCTGCCATATGCCAAAACTTTTTTCCCGAATGGCGGCCCTTTGGGAACCTAATTCCTGTGCCTGCTTGGCTAACATCTGTGGCAGTGTATATTGGGTAAGGCTAGATAAAATATGTTCATCTAAGCGTTCTATCTTTCTCAATCCTTAACTCCTGAAAAATTATAAACAGTTTAGTGAGTTTGTTGTGTTAAAGCCCTATGAGATCAGGAAACACAACAAACCCATAAACCCTATATTTTTACTGCATCTCCAAGATAAGCCTTGATTACCTGAGGATGATTTTGCACTTCTTCTGGTGGTCCCTCTGTTATCTTCTTTCCAAAATCCAGGACCATAACCCTCTTAGATATACTCATAACAACTGACATATCGTGTTCTACCAGGATCGTGGTTTGTTTCCACCCCGAATTTAACTCCATCAGGAACCGCACCATGTCTTCTTTTTCCTCTAAGGTCATTCCGGCAAAGGGTTCATCCAGCACCAGAAGCTTTGGTTCCAATGCCAGCGCCCTCCCCAATTCAACCCTTTTTCGTAAACCATATGGCAGGGATCCGACAAGTTGTTTTCTGATAGATTGCATTTCAAGGAAATCAATTAATTCCTCTAATACCTCACGGTGACGAACCTCTTCATTTTTTACCGATGGAGAAAAAACAGCGGCTGAACCTACACCATAATCAGTGTGGATATGTCTGGCTAAAAGCATGTTTGAAAGGACACTTATTCCCGGGAACAGTTCAATATTTTGAAATGTTCTTACAATACCAAGACCGGTAAGACTATGCGTTGGCATGTGAAAGATATCCTGCCCGTTAAAACTCATTGTGGCCTTTTGTGGTCTATAATATCCTGTAATGCAATTGAGGAGACTTGTCTTTCCAGCCCCGTTGGGTCCTATTATTGCAAATAATTCTCCTGTGTGTACTGATATATCAACATTATCAAGGGCTACAAGACCCCCAAACTGTAATGATAGAGTCTTCACCTCCAGCTCAGCCCTGTTTTCCTCAGGCTTTCTGGAGGCAAAGATACTTGGTTGACCGCGAAATGTCTTCATGGGTTATCTCTTCAGGAGCTTGATAGGTTCCTTTCCAGGAGTAAAGAAGTTGGTAAGCGGTAAATATTCGTTATCCTCATGAACTTTAACAATCCTCGCCTTGAAGGAACCTTCATGGTTGGTTTCCGTATAGGTAACATTAGGCATAAGCCCTCCAAAATCTTCATCCCTGAAAGATTCCATTGCCTGATTGATTTTCTCGGAATCGATTTCCCCGAATTTTTCGTGGGCCCTCTGAAACGCCCTTTCCATAATCGATGCAATTACAACACCTTCCCAGTAGGATTGTTCAAAGGCATTCACCGTTTTATACTTATCCCATAATGTCCTTAATAGTTTTATTCCGGGAGTGCCGTCGCCTGGAAGACATCCGCAGAATTGCATAGTAAGCCTATCCCGAATTAAGCCTTTTGCCATTGGGAAAAAATCTGGATCAGTAGTAGTCCAAGTCGAGAGAAATGGAGGGTCCCAATTGATCCTATCCGCGGATTTTAAAGCGGTAACGATGGTTGCAGGAAGAATTTGCATAAAAATATATTCTGCTCCGGCTTCCTTAGCCCTGAGTAGCTGTGTTGTCAAATCGATAGTTTTTGATGGAAATTCCTCAATGGTGACAATATCTATGCCATGTTCAGCAGCATATTCCTGGCTTGGCTTGTGAATTGTCCTACCGTAAGCATTGTTATAGGTGAGGAGAGCTACTTTTGGAGCCTCTTTTCCTTCATGAATGGTGCGGATATATTCTAAGACTGCATAAACATCTAAACGATAACTGCCGTAAGGGAAATAGAAGTAATCGATAGGAGGCATTAGTGCCTCCCATGGCACTGAGTAATTAATAGTTGGCGTTTTATATTCTTTGATTATGGGTTTCACTGATATACCTGTACCGGCATCCCATGTGGCGATCATATCAACCCTATCGCGAGTAACGAGTCTTTTAACAGCAGCAACGCCCTCAGGTACCTTGTACGCATGGTCTATAAGGATCATTTCTATTTTGTTACCACCAACTCCTCCCTTTACCTCATTTACATATCTAAAGTAATCTTGATGACCTTTTGCATGGTATTGTCCCCAAGATGAAGCTGGGCCGGTTAAATTAATAACTGCCCCTACCTTTATTGGTTTTGCCCATGCAAACGTGCCCAGGCCAAAACAAACAAACCCTGCAATGAGTAAAACAATAAATACCTTTCGCATAATCATTCCCCCTCTTTTAAGTTAAATGTATATAATACTAGGTTGCCTACCTAAAATAGTAACTGTAAAAAAGATGACATTCTACCCGTTTAGCAATATTTGATTCATTTTTATTGTGCTAAAAATAGGTTTATTTGTTAAATAATGATCTTGGAAAGGATCTCTTATGTGATAAGGATTATTGGGAAGGTATTTCGTTACACATGTAGAGCATATTATCATAAAGATAGCCTTGACTTTTTAATTTATAATCATATTATAGCTATTTCATAGCTATAATTTTACCGGCTTTGTCTATTTATTATATATAAAATATTTTTGTCAAGAAAAAAAGAAAAAAATAAACCTGGGGGGTAAAAGATGCTTTTAGGGGATATTTTAGCACGGAATGCAAGAATGTATGGGGATGAGGTTGCCCTTGTTGAGCGGGAACCCGCAAGAGACAGAAGGATAGAGATAACATGGAAGGAATTTGATGAACAGGCCAACCGATTTGCAAATGGGCTGATAGCCAGGGGGATTCGAAAGGGCGACAAGGTAATTCATCTCATGATGAATTGTATTGAGTGGCTTCCCACCTATTTTGGAATTCTCAGAACCGGGGCCTGGGCAGTGCCATTAAATTTTAGGTTTTCCTCTGAGGATATAAAACTATGTGCGGGAATTGCCGAAGGCAAGGCCATGGTTTTTGGAGAGGAATTTACAGAAAGGGTTACTGAGATTAAGAAGGATCTTTATACCATAAAAAATTATATCTTTGTAGGACCTGATGAAATCAGGCCTGGTTATACAGAAAAATACGAGGATGTTTTGCAAAAGAGTTTGCCTGTAAACCCTGATATTGAGATAGGAATTGAAGATGAAGCAGGCCTTTATTTTACCTCCGGTACCACAGGAACACCAAAACCAATCCTTTTGACCCATAGAAATCTTGAGTCTGCCTGCATTATTGAGAACCGCCATCACAATCAGACATATCAGGATAATTTTTTATTAATCCCTCCCTTGTATCATACCGGTGCTAAGATGCATTGGTTTGGAAGTTTCATTGTTGGCTCAAAGGCGGTTATTCTTAAAGGGGTAAGGCCGGAATGGATTTTGGAGGCTATATCAGAAGAGAAGGTAACTATTGTATGGCTACTGGTACCATGGGCGCAAGATATTCTTCTGGCAATAGAAAATGAGGATATCAAACTTTCCGATTATACGTTAGATCAGTGGAGATTAATGCATATTGGTGCCCAGCCAGTCCCGCCAAGTTTGATAAAGAACTGGAAAAAGGTATTTCCACATCATGACTATGATACCAATTATGGGTTAAGTGAAACTACTGGGCCTGGTTGTGTTCATCTGGGAATAGAAAATATTCACAAGGTGGGGGCCATCGGTGTGCCTGGATTTGATTGGGAATGCCAGATCGTGGATGAAAACCGTAACAATGTTGCAAAAGGACAGCCTGGTGAGCTTATGGTAAAGGGCCCTGGAGTTATGAAAGAGTATTATAAAAACCCTGAGGCAACGGCCAGCACAATTTTTAATGGGTGGCTTTTAACCGGGGATATGGCCAGGATAGATGAAGATGGTTTTATATGGCTGGTAGATAGAAAGAAGGATGTTATCATCACCGGAGGTGAAAATATATTTCCAGTAGAGATTGAGGATTTTCTCGTAAATAATAATAAAGTCCAGGATGCAGCTGTTATAGGTATACCTGATGAGCGGCTTGGTGAGATTGTATGTGCTATCATCAAGGTTAAACCAGGAAAGGATATGACAGAAGAGGAAGTACATGAATTTTGTCAAGAGTTACCCAGGTATAAGAGGCCGCGAAGGATAGTCTTTGGTGATGTGCCTAGGAATCCCACCGGCAAGATAGAGAAACCAAAATTACGACAGGTCTATGGAAAAGGAACAGAAAGTTTTAAAATTAGATAAACATCGATATTTTTTTGGAATTGAATGTGAAAAAGTGTTTCATTTACTCCTTGACAGTATAGATTCGTAAAAGTTATAAAATAGCTAAATTGTAGCTATATTTTATTAATCTTAAGCACAGGTTGAGATATGCATAAATTACTTATTGATTCACAAGACAATGAAATGTTTCTGTTAGGGAACGAGGCAATTGTACGAGGGGCTATTGAGGCAGGTATTGGGGTTGCAAGTTGCTATCCGGGTACACCGTCTTCTGAGATACCGGATACGTTTTTTAGCCTGTACAGGGATGCCGGATTCTATTTTGAGTATTCTACCAATGAAAAGGTTGCATTGGAGGTTGCTGCAGGTGCCGCTATTTCAGGTGTCAGAAGCATTGTTACCATGAAACATGTAGGGCTGAATGTCGCCTCTGATTCCCTCATGACTATGGCCTATCTTGGCGTAAACGCAGGTATGGTTGTCATAAATGCTGATGACCCATTTTTATTTTCGAGCCAGAATGAGCAGGACAATAGATATTATGCACGACTATCAGGACTTCCCATGTTAGAGCCGACCAATGCGCAGGAGATGAAGGATATGACTGTTGCTGCTTTTGATATCTCTGAGCAGTTGAAATTACCGGTTATTCTGAGGACTACAACCAGGCTCAATCACCTCAGGGGAGTAGTAAAATTTGGATCAACCAAACCCATAAAATCCAAGGGTTTCTTTAAGAAAGACCCTTTCAACCTTGTGGCAATTCCTGCTGTTTCCAGAAATCTGCATAAGATCCTATTAGAAAAATATGACCAGGCAGTGACGCTCTCTGAAAATTCAACATATAATCAACTGATTGGCAATGGGCAATGGGGCATTGTGACTAATGGCGTAAGCATGAACTATGTGCAGGATGCAATTAATGATCTTGGAATAGAGGATAAGGTTACGTTACTCAGGCTTGGTTTTTCTCATCCCATGCCAGAAATCATGATAGAGAAATTTCTCAGCAATGTGGAAAAGGTATTGGTAGTCGAAGAACTCGAACCAGTAATGGAAAACGAAATCAGATCGATTGCCCAATCGAAGGGGATAGGCATCTCAATTAAGGGTAAGGGGGACGACCTTTTTTCGAGGTTATATGAATATCATCCTGGGCTGGTTCGAAAGACTATCGCTTCATATTTCAATATGCCTGATACCTCCCCAAAGGCGATAGATATTACCAATACTCCTGATATTCCTGGCAGGCCACCCAATCTTTGTCCCGGTTGTCCTCATAGAGCCATGTATTATGCAATCAAGAAAGTTTATGGGCCAGATGCTATTTACCCCTCCGATATTGGCTGCTATACCCTGGGGGTGCTCCCTCCTTTATCAATGGCTGATATCGTTATATGTATGGGTGGGTCAGTAGGCTCTGCGTGTGGTATTGCAGCGGCCACAGATCAGAGGGTCGTCTCGTTTATAGGGGATTCAACCTTTTTTCATGCAGGGATACCCGCCCTGATAAATGCTGTTCATAATAATCACAATTTTACCTTGGTAATTCTTGATAATGGTACAACTGCCATGACAGGGCAGCAGCCTAATCCTGGTGTAGACACAACTCCCATGGGTGTTGATACTACACAGCTTTCTATTGAATCGGTGGTAAGGGGTTGTGGCGTAGAGCATGTGCACGTAGTTAACCCTCTTCAAGTGAAGAAGAGCATTGCTGCGGCACAAGCATCAAAAGATTTTGATGGCATTTCGGTTATTATATCCAAAGAGATTTGCCCTCTTTATGCCAGGGCAATTAAAAAGGCGAAAACGTCAAGGCCCTTCTATGTCGATCAAGATAAATGTAAGCACCATCTCGACTGTATAAATTTTTTGGCATGTCCGGCAATGTATATTGATGATAATAAGACAATGATAAACGAGAATCTTTGTATTGGATGTGCTGTTTGTGCACAGATATGTCCTGAGAATGCTATTCTTCCAGTAAAAAAGTCAGTGTAATTTTTCAATTTTCAGAGGAGATACTATGGAAACAAAACGCATTGTTTTTGTTGGTGTTGGTGGTCAGGGAAATCTTCTTGCATCAAGACTTCTTGGGGAGGCCTGTATATCGGCTGGAATTCCTGCGGTAGTTAGTGAGATTCATGGAATGGCCCAGAGAGGTGGTATTGTTGAGTCAGCCCTTATTATGGGAGCACGCAGCCCAATTGTTTCAAATGGTGAAGCAGATATTTTGATTGGTTTCGAGCCATCAGAGACATTAAGGGCGATAAACAAATGCAACAAGGATACGGTTGTTATCACCAATATTCATCCCCTCCCTCCCTTTACTGTTGCAGTAGGCCAGGGAGTCTATCCTGATATCAATAAGTCCCTTGATATAATCAGAAAGAGTGTATCCCTGCTGATAGCCTTTGATGCTGATGAACTGGCAGCAAAGGCTAAAAATCCTTTATCACTTAATATGGTTATGCTCGGTGCCCTGGTTGGCAGCAAGACTATCCCGTTGGAAGGAGATATACTCAAAGAGACGATATCTATGTCGACAAAAAAGGCATTTTTGGAGTCAAATTTAAAGGCCTTTGATTTTGGGATTGCCGCGGCCCGTGTAGGATGAGAAAGGGGTTATTTTTTCTCATTTGCATCAGGGGGATATATGTGCCCGAGGCGTATGAATTACCTGCTCCTGGAGAGCACTGTGTAGAAACTAATTACTATCCGGCTGATTTGCTGCGGTATAGATTATCATAAGAAAGAAGAAGGTTTTCATTTTATTATCCTTTTTTTATACTCATTATCCCTCCTTTCCAGCATTTTTAACATACAACCGAGCAAACATAGTAGGGATCTTCATTGACATATTAACCTGTCTTTTTTATAGTCCCTCATTCAAAAAGTAGACCTCCATCGCTTATTATTTTAAAAAATACCGATATGAGAGATAACCATATGAATAGGCTTTTATTTTTGTGCCTCCTCTTTTCTATACATATATTTGCTTATCCTCTCGGTCTCATGGCGGGTAATTTCCTCTCCAGGGCCGATGAACTTTATAAACAAGGAGGGATGGAACACTATAAGCATTCCATTGATTTATACTTAAGGGTTCTGAAAGTTAATCCCAATGATTACGAGGCCAACTCGAAGTGTGCAAGGGCATACATGAGATATGGGGAAGAGGCAAAGAGGCAGGCTGTTGATGGGTGGAAAAAAATATGTGCAGAGTATGGGAAGGAGGGAATGAGATATGCGGAAAAGGCAATTGAACAAAGGAATGAAAAACCTGGCGGTCATTATTATTACGGACTGAATGCCGGCATTTATTCATCAGGAGTGGGAGTTTTTTATGCCTTAGCAGAGGGTCTTAAAGGAAAGACTCAGAAGAGTTTGGAAAAGGCCTATGAATTGAATAAGCTGTACAATGAGGCTGGCCCCACACTGGCACTGGGTCGATTCTGGGCTCTTGTACCTTGGCCCTACAAAGATAGGGAAAAGGCCCTCACATTTTATAGAGAATATCAAAAAACCCCATATTTCAAGGAAAAGGCTGAAGGAAAAATATACCTTGCTGAAGTACTTTTGGAATTAAATGAAAGTGAAAATAAACAAGAGGCGAGGGTTTTACTGCAGCAGGCCTTGAGGTCTGATGAACAATATTTCATAGACTGGGCTAAAAGGTTGTTAAATAAAATTGAAAACTCGGCAAGCAAAGAGAGCTGTTTATCATGAGAGAATCTCATGGTGTATCTTTAACCAGAATGAATAGTGAGGTCCATGATAACCATTTGTAAAAGCAGGAGATAATTATGGATTATATACAGATGACAGCACCGTGCGGATTGGATTGTTTTAATTGTCCAATGTATTTGGCACATGAAAACGAAAAATTGCGAAATACAATAGCGGAAAGATTACATATTGCACCTGAAAAGGCGGTATGTGGAGGATGCCGAAATGAAAATGGGACAATATCTTTTCTCAATATGACTGAGCCATGCAGTGTGTATACATGCAGTCATAAACGAGGAATTACGTTTTGTTGTGATTGTTCTGAATTTCCATGCGACCATCTTCATCCTTATGCTGATAAGGCTTCCCAATTCCCTCACAACACTAAGGTTTTTAATTTATGCTTGATTAAGAAAATGGGATTAGAGACATGGGCCAAGGAAAAGGCAAAAGCTGTTAAGGATACGTATTTCAAAGGTCTCATGTTATAAGGCATAAGGAGAAGGGTTTTTATGCTTATTCATGTTGTCATGAAAAGATTTCGTGAAGCTGTCAGAGATTTACTTGACTCAGGGGAAGATCTGTACCAATCATTGCCTGTGAAGAAATGGGAAACAGCACTCGAGGTGATGGGCGATGAATGATGCATATGTTCCTATTGGCAGTTTCCAGTCTTCCCCAAGCAAAGCACATGGCATGGACTTGGGTTTCCTTAATAAAGGGCAAAAAAATGCCTGACGTGCATTTTGTCTATGTATATAGAGGAGAGTAAAGAATATAATGCAAGAGATATGCGCTGCTTCTATTATATTTGCTGCTGGCTATGGGAGCAGGATGAAAGGTTTTTCCGGGAACAAGACACTGCTTCCATTAATTCCTGGATCGAGCATATTTGAAGGAGAGTATCCAATCATTTTTGAAGTTATGAGAAATCTTCCAAGAGGACCAAGGTGTTTGGTGCTGCACCATAAAAAAGAGGAAGTTATAAATATGACCCATGATCTTGATGTCTTTTATTGTGATCAGCCCATCCCTAATGGAACGGGGGGTGCGCTTATTGCAGCCCAAGAATTCTTGGAGCACACAGATAAAGAATATTTTATTATAACAATGGGGGATATTCCCTTTGTAAAAGATACCACGTATTATACACTTATACGCCGTCTTAAAGATCGAGATTTTATGGTCTTAGGCTTTAAACCAATCGATAGAGCTCAATATGGAATGGTGGAGATAGAAAATGGAAAGGTTCAAAGGATTACTGAATGGAAATATTGGAGGGAGTATCCATTAGAAAAACAGCATTGTTTTGAGGTTTTTAATTCAGGCATATATGCAGCGAGGAGATCGGTCTTGCTTGCATACCTGAAAAAGTTAAAGGAAAGACCTCATACGGTACAAAAAGAAAGAGATGGAGGGATGATGGTTATTGAGGAATATTTTATTACTGATTTGGTTGAGTTGATGAACAATGATGGTCTTAAGGTTGGGTTTAGCCTTGTTGAGGAAGAGCAAGAGGTAATGGGAATAGATACTCGTGATGATTTGATTGTAGCTCAGGAACTATTTGCACAAAGGAATAGGCACACAAAAAAGTTTTGATTGAAGAGGCGGGAAATGATACTCGTATCAATGAGCCTTACTAATATGTTCGATTCATAAGTTCCATTACGTATGTATCTATTACATTTGATGGTTTCGCAAAAAGTCATTTTACTCGCTCATGATGCCCATTTTGGGCTTCATGAAATGCTTCGCTCATTACCAAAAACTCGGTCTGAATAGTACATGTTAAACATAACGTATATGGCTGCACTCAACACAAATGCCACGAAAAAGATAATCGATTACAAAACTATCAAGAATTAATTACAGGAACGTGGAGATAAATCTGATTTATGCTTGCTCAACTTGTTATTACTGATTTTGCAATCATAGATTCTTTATCGGCTAGTTTTTCAGAAGGGTTGAATATCCTCTCTGGCGAGACAGGTGCGGGAAAATCAATTATTATCAATGCTGCTAATCTGATTTTAGGGGGAAGGGCATCACTTGATCTTATACGAACCGGGTCGGATAGAGCAGTAGTTGAGGCCCTTTTTCATCTGCCTCTGGACTCTCCGCTTTCCAGTTTTTTAAGGGAAATGGATATCCCCTTTGAGGGTGAGCTCCTCATAAAACGAACTATATCGAAGGAGGGTAAGAGCAAGGCATGGATTAACGGCAAGCTGTCTACACTGCAGATGATCGCTAAACTTGGTCCTCATCTCATAAGTGTATCCGGACAGAATGAACATCAGCTCCTGCTCAAGCCTGATAACCATCTGTTTATCCTGGACGATTTTGGTGACCTCACTCAGGATAGGCTCGAACTCAACGAGCTTTACCGTGAATATTACTCTCTTAAGGAAAAGACAAACAGGCTCAGAAGGAGTTTAACAGAGGAAGCTGAAAGACGAGAGCTTACCCAGTTTCAAATAAGGGAGATTGAAGAGGCACAACTTGTTCCAGGAGAGGACACCGAACTTGAGGCTGAAAAGAGCCGACTTATACATGTTGAGCGTTTGATTGACATAGCATTTAAGGGCTATGAGGCACTTTATGAGAAGGATGAATCTGTTTTATCTATCATAAGCGTGCTTACCAAAGATATGGATAGGGGCATTAGCCTGGACCAGCATATGGAACATTTTAAGAAGGAATTGGAATCTGTGCAAGCCCAGCTGGAGGATGTAGCCTTGGAATTGCGGGATTTTTACTCTCATCTCAAGGTCGATCCAAAAAGACTGGACGAGGTTGAAGAGAGATTGCAGGTAATCAAACGATTGAAAAAGAAATACGGCCCTTCTATTGAGAACATAGTATCGTTTAAAGAAGAGCTTACTCAAAAGGAGTATCAATTGACACAGAAGAAGGAGGAGTTAAAGAGATTTGATACCGAAATTAAGGAAAAGGGGGAGCATTTAATCAAACAGGCCGCCAAACTTTCTTTAAAGCGATGTGAAATAGCAAAACAATTTGAAAAAAAGGTTGAAGAAGAGCTGCATCTATTGGATATGGCCGGGACGAGATTTAGAATAAAATTTATTTCTCAGGAATCAGGTGATGGTAATATTTCAACAGATATGATCGACTCTGCCCTTACTGCCGATGGATTAGATGTTGTGGAGTTTATGATATCACCAAATGTAGGCGAAGAGTTACGCCCACTAGCAAAGATTGCCTCAGGAGGGGAACTATCCCGGATTATGCTTGCGCTAAAGACTATATTGGCTCGATCCGGGTTGGTGGAAACTATTGTCTTTGATGAGATTGATGCCGGCATTGGAGGGGCTACAGCTGCAGTTGTCGGTGAAAAGTTACGATCACTTGCCAATTACCATCAAATTTTAGGAATTACCCATCTTCCTCAGATAGCCTCCTGCGGGGAGACACATTTCCTGGTTGAAAAGAGGGTGAGTAAAGGCAGGACCCGATCCCTTATTTCTGTTTTGGATAGGGAAAGCCGGGTTAATGAAATTGCCAGACTTCTTGGGGGTAAAACCATATCTGAGAAGACCATTGAGCATGCAAGAGAAATGCTTTCTTCATGATCCTCTTGTCGTATCTCCTTTTTAGAAATAATCGTATTGCGGTAGAGAAAGAAATATTTTCTCAATCCACGGAAGGGTTTGTTGCTTGCATTTTCTTTAATTTGGATCAGAGGAAGAATGCGTCCGGCGATCCTGATAGTCAAGGAATGATTTCAAAAACATATGTTGTTTTTGCACTGTTCCCCTTGAGCTTATCGTGGATCACGGCTTCAAACTCATACTTACCAGGAGGAAGGTCTCCTAGATTGAGAGAGTTTTGAGCGTATAAGTCAAGTACCGGTGAGACGGATTGAAGGTTGAAATTCAACATGTTCGGAGAATTTAGCAGCTCTCTTCCATTACTATCCCGGACGATAATATCCTGAGTATACCAAACCTGGTATGTGTTGTCCCTTCGGTTTGTGAACAAATTTTTTGGTTCATAGTAAAAATAGATTTCACTACCAGCCTTAACATTATTGTTTGGATAAGGGACGTATTGTCCATATGTGATGATATTCTGGCATAACGTGAAATCCCGAAATCCCAGCTCCCCTGTATTTTGGATGTCAATGATCCGTTCTTTTAATTCCAACACCGTTTCTTGAGAAAACGTTGTGTTGGCCATGAGAAGAACAACCCCAAAAAAAATGAGGAATATGAAACAATTCTTTTTTGTTTTCATGCCGCTATCCTTTCATATTGGAATATTATACAAGACAATGAAAATATGCAAAAAAGCAATGATAGCTTTTCATCTTCGTATTCATTCTCTTCCAGAGTCTTTTTCACTTTTACTTTCTTTTCAAAAACCTTCCGTTGACAATAAGTCGTTAATTGAGACCTTTGCATAACCTTGCTTGATCGAAAGACGATGGGCTTTTTTTCAGGTCCCTCCCTGGAGGGAGCTTTGAAACGTGCCTTCATTCGCGCTCATACATCTTTTTCGACCCTGCAACGTCTCGCTTAGCTGCAAAGGCAAAACTCGCGCCCGTCCGCCATCGGCGTCGCCTCAGGCGTTCGCCGGGCGGGCTGAAGCGCTCAGATCCCGCTTTCAGCGGGACAAGTCGCTTCACTTCGACGGCAGGGTACCCCGAAA
>JAWOBA010000274.1:0-39066 GCA_046498285.1 Desulfatiglandales bacterium
AAGGAACCTTACGTCAGTAAAATGCCTGTTTCTTTTGGCCTTGCCGCTTTTCTTAGCTTCATTATTCTTTTTTCAAGGCGGGGGATGGAGTATCGGGAAAAACATGGCTGGTTGAAATGGGTGGCGAGTTATGGGATTGCCCCCGGATTTGTTGTCGGGTATGTAGCAGGGCTCATTACCGGGGAAATCGCCCCGCCCACTGGTGTATTTGACCAACTCCTGATTTCTATGCCAGCAGGTGAAATGCTTCAAAATTTCAGTATCGTCGGCTTGGGCTTTCCATCCGCGGCAATGTGGATTTCCGCAATTTCTCTGGGGATCGTCGCTTATGTACTTGCCTTTGGAGATATTATCGTTCTTGAATCTCTCATAGCAGAAGCCGATGCAGCGCGCAAGGATGAAAAAATCCCCTATCGTTCTGTTCGTAATCATGTGATAACAGGTATCCGTAATATTGGTGAAGGCTTATTCACCCCCTTTCTACCCTTGTGCGGGCCGCAGTGGACAGCCGGGCAGGCCGTGGTTTTAAACAGGTATAAATTTTCCACGCCGGAAGAAGAACCGTCCTACTGGGGTGGGGCCACATGCTTTTTCTGGGGAATGAGCATCGCCATGCTCTTTCACCCCATTGTTCAAATTATTATGCCTGCAATTAGTATTGGTTTTGGATTAACGCTGCTTATTCAAGGTTACCTTTGCAGCTACATCGCGCTAGCCATGTGTAAAACAAACCTGCAAAGGGGTATTGCGGGAATAATGGCTGCATCTCTGATTACTTCGAATTATATTGAATTATGGAACAGTCCCTTTTGGTCTGGTCCAACGGTTGCACTAATTCTAGGAACCATTCTTTTCTTCAGCCTTGAATATTATCCAGAAAAAAATGATAAAGAATAAGAAGGTTAAAATATAGTGCTTATGGGAAAAGCGGCTGCCCCTCCCTGATGGACACTACTAAAAGGCAAAAGTGAAAAATATGGGCAAAAAGGTAGCGAAACAAAAGTTTAAATTATTGCTTAAAGTGTGTATCCCCTTCACTTTAGCCGGCATGGCCATTGTCCTGGGAGGAATTTACCTGCTGAAATGTTTTTTTGGGGAAAGTGAACACCTTTTTGTTATTCTTTTATTATGGCTTGCTTTGTTTTGGTTTATTTATCAACCCATGTTCCGGAGACAAATGCATAAAGCCTTGCAAAAAATGTGAAAAGCAAATCACGAATAAAATTCGTTTAGCTAAGGAGGTTCGAAATGAATCGCAAAGAACGGTTTATGCGTCAATTGGAAGGTAAAAGCGTTGACATGACGCCTGTGGGTTCTACAACAACTTACGGCGTGGTTGATATAATGAAAAAATGCGGGGCTGAACGTCCCCTGGCAGACACCGATCCCCAAGCCATGGCCACTTTAGCCCTTGGCGGAGTGGAATATGCCGGTTTCGAGTGGGCCAAAGCCATGGGATGGGATATAACGCCTCTGAGTGAAGCTTTCGGCTGCGAGCTGGGAGAAGCGAAAATTGACAGACAGCACTCTATTGCCTCTCATCCTTTTGCGGAAAGCATAGAGGATTTGGAAAAACCAAAAGACCTTTTGCAACGAGGAAGATTCCCCGCCTATAAAGAACAATTCAAAATCCTAAAAGATAAAGTCGATGATGAAATGGTCATTTTCGGGGAGAGCGAAGGGCCTTTCACCTGCGGAGCGAATCTTGTAGGTACAGAATCTTTCATGAAATGGACATTTAAAAAACCCAACCAAGTGGATCAGGTTTTGAGTGTTGTCAAAGAGGGCATGATTGAAGTCATTAATTTTGCCTTTGATCATGGCGCGGATTACTATGTCATTGCTGAGCCCACTTCCGGTCCGGCTCTGATGAGCCCTAAATCCTGGAAAAAACATGTTCAACCCGTAATCGCCGAAATAGTTCAAAAAATTAAAGGCCCTTTAGTTCTTCACATATGCGGAAATACAGATTCTATTATCGAACTGATGTGCGAGACAGGCGTTGCCGGCATCAGCATCGAAGAAAAAGTCGATTTGAAGCGAACAGTGGAAATTGCAGAGAAGATGGGGGTCAAAGTATTCGGCAATGTGGGCACAGCTCAAACCTTGTATAGCGGAACACCCGAACAAGCCTATCAAGAATCAATTGCTGCGTTGGACAATGGTACCCATTTTCTTTGCCCCGCTTGTGGCATAGCACCTTTATCCCCGCTTGAAAATGTTCAGCAGCTACGTAAGGCCAGAGATGATTATTTTAAAAAAGGATAACCTATTGATGTCAAATTAATTTTTTTACAGGAGAGTGCGGGTAGGGCATATTTTAACTCTTGTTGGGCGCATTATAATGAGGGTGCAGTATGCAGGCCGAAACATAGCATCAGATATTCTTTCAATCTAAATCCATTTTTGATGGAGGTTGAACTAATGAAAATAGAAAATATAAGCATCAACAATATTTTATATACAACAGATCTTTCGGATACTTCATTGAGAGCCTTTAGCTATGCGGCTAGTCTTGCCTGTGTTTATGGAGCAAGCCTGACCATTCTGCACGTTATCGAGGGGAGTTTTTCCCCGGAAGAAATTCTTTCCGAATTGCTTACAGAAGAACAATGGCAAGCTTTCAAAAAACGCCATATTGATCAGGCAAAGGAATCTCTGTCTGGTAAAAGCAGAGACCATTTTTTAATGCATAAGGGGATATGCGAATTTACAGAAAATGTTCAGGCGAACAAGGAAACCGCGCCTTTTAGCACTGATGAAGTTATGGTTTTGTATGGGTATGAGGCTGCCGATAAAATCATTGAAACATCAAAAGAGCGCAACACTGACCTCATTGTTATGGGAACCCACGGTCGCCGCGGATTATTCGGGGATCTTGGCTCAACAACGCGAGCTGTCTTACGAAAATCAAAAATACCCGTATTGGCAGTACGGCTCGATCAGGAATAAAAATGAAGGTAAAAGAAATTTTTGTTTATATAACTTTTTGAAATTATAATATATAAAACAGTGAGCTGTAAAATAGTCACGACTGTCGATCACAAGTTCAAGCACACTGTTCAAGCCTGAGGGAGGAATTATGCAGTTGTATGAGAACGAGCCGAAAGTATACCAAGTCGGGGGAGTTAAATTTGGAGGTCAGCCTGGAGATTACCCATGCGTTGTCTGCAATTCGATTTTTCAGAAAGGGGATCGAGTGTTTGAAGGCAAGCGCAAGGAGGGATTTAATGAAAAAAGGGCTGAAGAAGTTCTCAAAAAACAAGATCAGCTATGGCAGGATACCGGAATTCCAGGTATGGCCGATATCGTTGCCAACACCGGGAAAGAATTTAAAACATACATCGACTTTGTCACATCAGTAAGCGATATGCCTTTTTGCATAGACGCCTGGGTATTGAAGCCAAAACTCGAAGCGGCTGCCTATTGCGCAGAAAAAGGCCTTTTAGACAGAATGTTTTATAACAGTTTGACTGTGTGGGAAAAAGAAATAGAGACAGAAATCCGGGAGATCGCTAACCTTGGCATCAAGCATGTGCTGCTTGTGGCCTTTGATCAGGAAGACCAAATGCCCACCGGAAGGCTCACCGGGCTACAAAAGCTAATGGACACCATAGAAAAAGTTGGCGCGAACTTTGAAACCATTATTGTGGATACGGCGACCATGAACGCACCGGCCACGGCCATGTGCAGCGAAGCGAACCGAATGATAAAGGAAAAATTTGGATTTGCGACATCCAGTGCGCCGAGCAACGGATCTTACATGTGGCAAGAGGCGAAAGACAAATGGGGTTTTAAGGGATGGGCCGCAGCTGATGCTGCACTTGAAGCTCTTGCTGCTTTTAATCACCATGACATCATTTTTTCGGGGCCCATGGGTGGCGCTGACCGGGTGATGCCCGCTGTAGCAATGGCCGAGGCCTTCCTGGCCACGTCCTTGTTTTCTGGTTATAAACGATTGCCGAAAGATGCCAACCACCCGCTTTTTAAGTTGTTCCCTGATTTTGTGGATCAATTGAAGGCATTGTAATTTATTAATATTAATAAGGAGTTGATCATGGCAGAATTAACATCAAAGGAACGAGTTCTAAAATTGTTTCGAAAAGAGCCTGTAGATACTATGCCTTTTTTTAGTGGAATGAGCATGCTTCCCATCCAGGTTATTGACGAAATGGGAATTCGATTCGCCCAAATTCATACTTCAGCCGAATACATGGCGGAATCCGCTTTAAAATCAGCGCGGATGTTTGGCTTTGAGTCCGCGGTGATTCCATACGACATGTGTACTATCCCAGAGGCCTTGGGAAGAGGAATCAATCTCTATGACAAATCAGAGGGCATCTTATTTCCAACAGTGCCGACAAAATGGCAAACCTTAGCCGAGGTGGAAATTCCGTCCGATTTTATGGAACAAGGGCGGATGCCGATGATAGATCAAGCGTATAAAAAGCTGATTGACGAAAGCAAAAATGGTGAATTTGCTGTGGGCGCCTGGTTGCTTGGTCCTTTTACCATGGCCGGCCAGGTGATTGAGCTTGATCTTCTGCTCAAAGGGGCAAAAAAGTACAAGGAACAAGTAGATGATTTTCTGCGCAAAATGACCGATGTGGTAATTGAGGCCGGGCGGCATTATCAGAGTTTGGGAGTTGATTTTATCAATATTCGGGAAATGGGATCCGGCACAGACATATTGTCGCCCCGTATGTGGAAAACCCTTATACAACCCAATTTGATTAAGGTTTTCAATGCGTTGAATTCACCAAAAGTTTTACATATTTGCGGCAGCACGGATATGATTATCGAAATGATGAACGAATGCGGAGCAGACGCATTAAGTGTTGACCAGAAAAACAACGTGGTTGAATCACGAAAGAAATTGGGCAACGAAACCCTAATTTTCGGCAATTTTGATCCATTTGGAACATTGGTGACAAATCAAGACCCTGCTTATGTTGAAACCACAGTTAAACAATGCATAGATGACGGGGTGGATGCTGTATGGCCAGGGTGTGATTTATGGCCAGATATGCCAAAAGAAAACGTTGAAGCACTGGTGCAAAGTGTCAAAAAATACGGAATCAAACCTTCACCGGCTGTCGGTCGTTTAGGTTAATCTAATTTACGGAGGTATAACTTATGACAACAAAAGAAGAATTGCTTGAAAAAATGCACACCGCGGTTGTGGAATATGAAGAAGATGAAGCTAGAGAATTAGCCCAGGAATTCCTGGATGCTGGTTATGATCCCCTAGAAGGGATTATGGACGGATTGGCCAAGGGGATGGAGGAGGTCGGAAAACTTTTCGAAAATAATGAATATTTTGTCCCCGAGGTTCTTATGTGCGCCGATGCCTTGTATGCAGGCCTGGGCATACTCAGGCCTCATGTCCCTGTGGCCGAAAGCGATCACGGAAAAGGCCAGGTTGTCATTGGAACGATTGAAGGGGATGTCCACGATATTGGCAAAAACATTGTCAAAATGATGTTTGATGTAGCAGGTTGGACTGTTCATGATTTAGGAAAAGACGTGCCCCTTGAAAAATTTGTTGAAGAGCAACTGAAAACAGAATCTGAAGTGGTGGCCTTATCGGCAATGATGACGACAACCATGCTTGGCATGCAGAAGGTTATTAAAATGATTAAGGAAAAAAATCCAAACGTACAGATTTTGCTTGGCGGAGCTCCTGTAACCCAGGATGTAGCCGGCAATTACGGTGCTGATGGCTATGCCGACAATGCCAGTAATGCCGTGACGGAAGCCATCAACATGGTAACCAAATTGCGTGAAATTGAAGCTGACAGAAAAAAGTAATTTTGTATGGGTTTTGAAAGAGTGAACTTATATATAATGTTTGATCATAAAAGAAGGGGTCCTGGAGAGGACTCTTTCTTTTTATCCCTGTTTCAAAGGAGATAAAGATGCAAGACGATAAAGCAACTGTCATATTCCAACCATCGGGACGCCGGGGCGAAGTCCCCAAGGACATCACGCTAATAGAAGCTTCCCGTTTGCTTGGGGTGGATATTGAATCGTTATGCGGGGAGAAAAAAAGCTGCGGCAAATGCATTGTTCGTATTGAAGATGGTTTTTATGCCAAATACAACATAGAATCCAGTCCCAATCATTTGAGCGAGTGGCAGGAAGAAGAGGCCAAATTTATCAATGAAGAAAATCGAAAAAAGGGATATCGACTAGGGTGTTGTGCTAAAGTGGAAGGGGATGTCTTAGTTTTTGTTCCTGAAGAATCCAGGGCTGGCAAGCAGGTTGTGAGCAAGGCCGCCAGGGACATCAATATTTTTCATGACCCCACAGTTCGTGTGTATTACCTAGAGCTGAAAAAGCCATCCTTTGAGGAGCCCACTGGAGACTTTGAACGACTTTGTGAAGGTTTGGCCAGGGAATATAGCCTGACCAACCTCCGAATTGATATACAGGCATTGCGTGCTTTGCCTGGAGCCTTACGTGACGGTGACTGGAAGGTGACAGTCAGCGTGTGGAACGAAAAGGAAATTATCCGGGTTCGCCCTGGCAAAGCAGAGGATTATTTCGGCATTGCAATTGATATCGGTACAACTACCGTAGCCGGATATATGTGCAATTTACGAACGATGGAAGTCGTGGATACTGTGTCCATGATGAATCCACAATGCAAATACGGTGAAGATGTCATGGCCCGCATCACCTATCATATGACGACGCCAGACGGTCTGAAACGAATGAGTGACGATATCATTGAAGGCTTGAACACACTTATCAGTAAGGCGGTAGAGGCCACTCATCCGCCTAAGAAAAAAGTGAAGAAAAAAAACAATGACGATGATAGCGAACTTACTGAATGGACAGAAAAACATGAAGAAGGCAAAACATACTACAGACTGAGCCTTGATGATATTGAGGATGTGACAATCGGTTGTAATACAGCCATGCACCATATTCTGCTTCAGCTTGATCCTCAGTTCGTAAGTCTTGCCCCGTTCCCACCGGTCAACCACTGTTCACTCGATATTCGGGCTAGGGATCTGGGGCTGCAGATCAACCCTTCAGCAAACATTTTTGTTTTGCCCAATGAAGCCGGCTTTGTAGGAGCGGATAATGTGGGCGTGCTGATAGCTGAAGAGCCTTATAAAACAACTGATTATCAGCTCATTATTGATATCGGAACCAACGGGGAACTCGTATTGGGCAATCGGGACAAACTCATTTCTTCATCTTGCGCCACGGGACCAGCCTTGGAGGGTGCACAGCTCTCTTTCGGAATGCGGGCGGCTCCAGGCGCCATTGAAAGAATCAAAATAGATCCGGAAACCCATGAAGTGGATTACAAAGTCATCGGACGTGAGGCTTGGCTCAAGTTTTCTGCTCCTGAAGAAATGAAAACCAAGGGGATCTGCGGTTCAGGTATTCTGGATGTTCTGGCTGAGCTATACGTGGCCGGAGTCATCGATAAAAGTGGTGTATTCAGCGATAACCAAAAATCTGATCGGTGTCGGATTAATCCCGATAGTAACCAACCAGAATTTGTCCTGGCCTGGGCAAATGAAACAAGCATTAAGCGGGACGTAGTCATCAATCAAAAAGATCTGCGTCAAATTCAGTTAGCTAAAGGGGCTCTGTATGCGGGTTGCAAGCTTATGATGCGGCGTATGGGTTTGGATAAAATAGACAAAGTTAAGATAGCCGGGGCTTTCGGAACCCATGTAAACAAGCAAAAAGCTTTGATTATGGGACTTTTCCCGGATTGTGAGGTGGAAAAGATTCTTGGGGTGGGGAATGCCGCGGGCGATGGCTGCAGAGCGGCTCTTCTGGACCGACGAAAGAGGATTGAAGCCAATTGGGTTTCCAGAAATGTTGAATATATTGAACTGACTGTGGAGGAAGATTTTGAGAAGCAGTTCATGCAGGCAATGCAGATTCCGCACATGAAAGATGAGTTCCCCCATCTGGAGGGAATTGTTCCACCTGAGATCTTGCATCAGAAAGTTAAGAAAAAAAGGCGTACGAAAAATTGATCACCATGGAAACCAACCATAATGCCCCGGGAAAGCATGTCCGGGTTATTGTTCAGCCTGGAGATTGTGGGCTTGAAACAATTCTGACCCTCGTTAGTCGGGCACCCCGCATGGTTGGTTTGAAAAGTGTTGATAGTGAATGTAAGCGAGTTCATCGTTTACTCAGGCTTTTAAAGTCCATTGATCTTGCACATATCTTTTACCCAATAAGCAAAAATCCTGTTTATATGGCCGCTGAAAATGCCGGGCTTCATCCTTCATGCGCGGTACCGGCAGCTCTGTTGAAAGGAATGGAGATCTCGCTGGATTTGGCTGTACCCAAAAATACATCCGCTATGTATGAAATATTATGATTATTAAAACATCAGCTTTGAAAAATAAGAGCGTGCCCTTTAAAACTGGCAAGGGTCTCTCCAGTGAACTATTGAGTAAAATCCAAATCACCGGTGAAATGCATGGATGGGACAGTATCGTTCCCTGCCCAACCGAAAACATTGTCACCAGACATTGGGTGCAATTGAAATGCCGATATGGATGCAAAAATTACAATACCAACTGGTGCTGCCCGCCTGCTAGCCCCGACACCGATAAGGCTCGGGAAATTTTGAATGAATATGAAATTGCAATTATGTTAGTTGGTTCCCAGCAGTGTTCATCTTTTTATAACAAGAAAAATCGTAAACGGCTATCACAAGTGCGATATTGGAAAGAAACCGTAAGTGTTGAACGATTCCTCTTCTTGGAGGGATATTACAAGGCATTCAGTCTGGTCAGCGGCCCGTGCGCTCTGTGCAAAAATTGCGGTTATCCCGATCATTGTTATTTCCCGCAAGAAAGGAGGCCATCGATGGAATCCTTTTCCATCGATGTCATAGCTACTACAGAAAAACTGGAGATAGCTGCTCCGACTGTAGCCAACACCATTAAAGATACATATCATCACTATGCCATTATTCTCGTTGAATAGGCTATCATAGAGGATCGTGGATAGGATGCTTTTGGGGGAAAAATTTATGTAAAAGCCCAACCTTTTAAAACACCTAACATCTGATGTTTAAAACTTTAAAATATTTGTTGACAATACAAATCAAAGCTGCTATTAAAAAATTTCTTTCAAAAATAATATTTGATGGGCGAAGCGTGCGCATGGCGTTAAAGTTGCAAAAAAACAAATAAATTAAAATTAGGGATGTCCCATGGTTACAGCGTTTAATTTTCAAAACGTGAAACAAAATAGGATTTCAAACAATATCGCTGATCAGATACAGAAGGCAATTCTAAACGGCGAGCTTAAGGAGGGAGACCGCCTACCCTCAGAAAATGATCTCATCACACATTTTGGTGTGAGCAAATCTTCATTGCGAGAAGCATATAGGACTTTAGAGGCTTATGGTTTGTTAGAGATCAAACAGGGTGTAAACGGCGGTGCTTTTGTGAAAAAGGTGGATATAGATGTTGTAAAGAAAGGGCTTGAAAACTATTTATTTTTTATAAACCCCACCCATGAAGACTATGCCCAGTTTCGCATTTTTAATGAAACACAAATTGTAAAAATTGCCGCCAGTAAAGTAACAGACAAAGATATTGAAGAGCTAAAAGAAAATATACGTGAGATGGAGCAGGAACCTGATGGGGAAAGGTTTTATAGCGATCTAGACGTGGCATTTCACAAAAAAATTGCTGAAATTGGCGGGAATCCGATTGTCGCGGTGGTTGTTGAAAGTGTCCAATCCGCTCTGATCCGATTGAAAAGGATAATTGAAACGGACAGGGAATTTTTGGATATCGTCTGTCGGGGACACTGGGAAATCGTTGAGGCATTGGAAGCCCGGGACCCAGAAAAAGCCAGTTATTTTATGCTGAAGCACATTAACGAAGTGGAAGAGGGTTTACGAAAATGCCAAGCCCATTCTTCTTCCAGGCAGAAAAAAATATTTCTGAAAAATCATGGTGATGTCGCCTGAAATTTTAAGGCAAAGCGCAAAGCTTTTCCACTTTTTTTCAGGGGCCTCGCTATCGCTTTAACCTTCATTACAGGTGAAAAAATTTTGGTCTATAGAAAAACAATGTTTACAAATGTAAAATTCATTAAACCTTGTAGGCATGCTTCGGGCAACGGATAAGGCGAAGGCTTATTTACCTCAGAATTAGTGGATGATAGGCGCTAACAACAATAATTGTTTAGTTTATTAGGAGGTAAACAATGACGAAAACACCACAAAATGGAAACGTGGACCCAAAAGTTACTAAAGCTTTGCAGGAGATCGTTGGCGAGACAAATGCAACCGATAAGATCCATATCCGGTATGCCTACTCTTATGATCTCTCATTTGTCGAGCGTAAAAGTCCAGACTATGTGGCAATGCCCACCACGGTTGAGCAGATTCAGAAAATTATGAAATTTGCTAACCAAGAAAAAATTCCTGTAATTCCTTTTACCGCAGGAACCAATATCGGAGGTCTCTGTATCCCCGAAGATGGGGGGATATTGTTGGATCTTAAACAAATGAACAAAATCCTAACGATTAATGATCAACTTCATTATGCTGTTATTGAACCAGGCGTTTCACATGCAAAATTTGCCCATGCGCTAGCCAAATATGGATTTCGATTTAGCTGGCCGGTCGGCCCCCCTTCTGCCTCGGTTTCCTCTAATGCTCTCTGTCATGGCATCGGGGGTATGAGCGGGCGCTATGGTTTGAATAGTGAAGAAATTACAAGTATGGAAGTTGTGCTGCCCTCCGGAGAACTTGTTAGGCTGGGCTCTTGCGCTATTCAGGAAGATTCATGGCACAGCTGCTTGCCGTTGCCAAGAATGGATGGCCTTTTTACAGGTTGGCTCGGTACGACGGGCGTTGTAACAAAGATTGGCTTGAGGGTACATCCCATGCCACCATATCTAAAAGTTTTTACAACATCTGCAGAGAATCTGGGAGATATGGCTTCCTATTGTCGAACAATCGGAAATTATGAAATATGTGACGATATAACAACTGTTTCCTGGTGGCTATCGCAGGTGCCTATCCCCTATCCTTACAAACCAAAACCCGAAGATGCCCCGGAATGGGTTTCCTTTGCAACCACTTTTTCCTGGACAGAAAAGGAAGTAGAGGCACGGGAAGAAATTTGGCAAATGGCTATGGAGGAAGAAAAAAAGAAAGGAACAACAGTTAAGGAGGCTGTGTACCCTGAGGAAGCATTGAAGGCCAGGACTCAGCTTCCGAGCCGGATTGTCGGCTCTACAAAGAACTATACGAAACAAGCCGGCGGAGGTATTTCTTGGCCTGGAACCTTTACCCCTCTGGATAAGTGGGAACCCGTGTATAACGAATGGAAAAAGATCCTTACCAATAGAAATTTGTCACCTGCCGTTCGTGCAACCAACTATCGTGGTGTGCATTATGGGATGCTGCGCGCTATGATTCCTTTTCCCAAAAAAGATCCTGAAGCCGTCGAAAATGCAAGGCAGGCCATTGTTGAATGTCTGAGGGTTGTTCTGGATAATGGCGGTATTCCTTATAAACCACCCGTTGACTTCGGAGTAGAAATAAATAAACGTGCCCATCCGGGATACCTATCGCTTATGAAGCAGATAAAAAATATGCTTGATCCTAATGATATTATGAATCGCGGGAAATTGGCATTATAGCTAATTCATTTTTCAGTGTGGCTCATTCAAATACAATTCTAGGAGGTCATTATGAAATGGAATATTCCTTCGCTGGAAGATTTAGAAGACAAAATATGGAGATGCACTGCTTGCGGAAACTGTAAGGTAGCCTACGATTTTGGTCCTCCGCCGTTTTTTGGAGAAATTTGTCCAGCGGGGGTTGAATTTGGTTTTGAAGGCAATATCGCATCCAAAGGGAAGGTGGCTTTTGCCAGGGGGATTGCAAACGGTGATCTGGAATGGAACGAAGACCTCCTGAATGACATTTACAGGTGTACAGTGTGCGCCGGTTGTCAGGAACAATGTGAACTGGATCATAAACCTTTCATTCCAGAGATTATTGAATCCATGAGGCGCAAAGCTGTGGACGAAGGGGTGGGCCCAATGCCGGCCCAGGAAGTAATTGCCAAGTCCATGAGGAGTTTTGACAATCCTTATCAGGGACCGCGTCGGATGCGGACTGACTGGACAAGGCCATTCAAGAAGGCAAAAACTCCTATTAAGGATATAATGAAGGAAGATGCCCCTATTCTTTATTATGTCGGATGTACAGGAGCACTTAATGTTCCTGTCAGAAATCTTCCGGTTGCAACAGCTTCCATTTTTCAGAAACTTGGCCTGGATTTTGGGATTCTGGGAGAAAATGAGGTGTGTTGTGGATCAACAGCAATGCGGATAGGCGATCATGAGGAATTTAAAAGGGTCGCCGAGCACAATTTGCGGTTATTCAAGGATCTTCATGACAATCATGGGGTTAATACCATCGTTACTTCATGTGCAGGCTGCTATCGAGCGATAAAGAAAGACTACAAAATGTCTGACGAGTATGAAGAGTTAATGGATGGCATCCAGGTAATTCATACAGTAGAATTACTTTATAATTACTTCCAAGAAGGAAAAATGAAATTTACCAAAGAATTACCTTGGAAAGTCACCTACCATGATCCTTGCCATACCGGAAGACATCTTTCTGAATTTGAGATCGACGAGGATGGATCAGAAGCATGGCCGGGGGCCTACCTTCGAAAAAAAGATGATAACTGCCTGTTCGATATACCGCGTGAAATGCTGCAGTCCATCCCCAATATTGATTTCAGAGAGATGGAGCGGATACGCAACAATTCATACTGCTGCGGTGGCGGTGGCGGTGTCATGACAGGTTATCCTGATTGGGCTGCCAAAAATGCAAGCCTTCGCATAGCAGAGGGCGAAAGCACAGGAGCTGAGCAAATGGTGTCTATCTGTCCTTTCTGTCACTATAATTTAAATCAAGGAGCAAAAAGAATTAAGAGTCCAATGCGACTATATGATCTGGTAGAGCTTATGGATATGGCTCTATAATCGTAAATAAATTGCGGTTTATGGAAAAATTGAAAAAAGGGGATGTATCTTGACATGCAGGGAACCTTGGATCAACAGGTATATTTTTTTGGATGTCCTTTTGATTGCGATGAACAGTATGATTCCATACAGGAAAAATGCAATGGAATAGGAGCGTTGCAAAAAAATTTTGATCCACTCGACGGCGTGCTGGAAGTTTTGCGAAGCAAGGAATATCAGTTTGATTTCCACGAAGCTGGCAGAATTGAAGTGCCCTCCTGGTTGTTACCCAACCCTGCAGCAGAGGATCGTTCAAAAATAACAACTGAAAATTTTACCGCCTTTATTGATAAGGGTGGTTGCCTGGAAATGGCTCAAAAGGTTAGATGGTTTGTAACCGGTGAGATCCTTCCCTCCGGTATACCTTGCATGGTTGGCATTGACCATTCCTTAACAGGGGGTGCCTACAAAGCCGTCTCGGATTACTACGGGAAAGAAAATGTTTCGCTTTTGGTGATCGACACGCATACCGATGCTATCCCCATGTCTGCACATGCAGATTCTATACAGTACGATATTGATATGAACCCTTCATCTATATATGATCCAAAGGACCCTTATCTTTACGATCGACCGGATTCTTACAATGCCAGTTCCTTCCTTTATCATATGCTGCAAAGTGAAGATGTCATCCCCCAAAACCTTTTTATTATGGGCGTTTCAGATTATCCTGAGAAAAAAACATTTCGTATAAAAGACGATAGAATACAAAGATATACATCCGCTTTTAGCTCTTTAAAACGAAAAGGATGTAAAATAGTAACCAAAAAAGATTGTCAGTTCGGATTTAATAAGCTCAAAACAATAATCAAAAATATTTCAACATGTTATGTATATATTTCAGTTGATATGGATATTGGCGCCTACAACGCTGTAAATGGAGTTAGATTTCTTAACTGGAAGGGATTTGATGAGAGAATGCTATTTCAGCTTATCGATGAAATCTGTGAAGTTTTTAACCGAAATGTAAAACTGGCTGGCATGGATATTGTCGAGATAAATCCGAGAAAAGCTGGTGAACAATTTGGTTACGGCAAGGATAAAACATATGAAATTGCGGCAGATATAATTAAAAAAATCGAATCTAAGCAACGCATCAAAAATAACCAATAAGATTTAAAGGTTATTGAAAACGCAATATCTGATCCAGATTTAAGACTAATTTTTATAATAATGAACCGGAGAATAATACAAGAGATCAAATATTCTTCCTAAAAAGAAAGGAAAGGAAAAATGGCAGTAACAAAACTGAAAAATTACATTGACGGAGAATGGGTTGAATCTGAATCTACTGAAATTGGCAGTATTATGTGCTCAGCTACCGGCGAAAAGATAGCAGAGGTACCTTATTCGACAGCGAAAGAGGTAGATCAAGCTGTTAATGCCGCCCAGGAAGCATTTGAGGCCTGGAGAACAACCCCCCCCCTAGCCCGCGCCAGATATTTTTTTCGGCTAAAAGATGCCTTTGAAGAGAACTTTGAGGATATTTCAAGAACTCTCACCACCGAGCTTGGTAAAGCGATAGACGAAGCCCGTGGCGAAGTCCGCAGGATGATAGAAAATGTGGAGCACTGCACTGGTGTTACCACCCTGCAGTGCGGTTACACAATTGAGGATATTGCAAGGGGAATCGACTGCGCCGGCCACCGACAGCCTTTGGGAGTTTTCGCGTGTATTCCCCCATACAATTTTCCGGCTATGGTCCCCTGGTGGTTTCTTCCCTATGCAGTCGTCACAGGCAATACTTATGTTGTGAAGCCTTCAGAGCAAGTTCCCATGACTCAGACTAAAATTTTTGAAATAATCGATGAGGTCGGTTTTCCGAATGGCGTAATCAATATGGTTCATGGGTCAAAGGATGTCGTAAATGGCATACTGGAGAATCCGGATATTCAAGGTGTATCGTTTGTCGGTTCCACTCCCACTGCAAAATACATCTACAAAAAATGTGGAGAAACAGGAAAGCGTGTACAGTCACTTGGGGGGGCTAAAAATATCGTTGCTGTTATGCCAGACGCAAATCTGGAAGCTAGTATGCCCTCATTGATTACTTCCTTTTTTGGATGCGCGGGACAAAGATGCCTTTCCGGCTCTATCTTGGTGCCAGTTGGGGATAACGCCGATGATTTTATAAATAAATATGTCGAGCGGGTAAAAGCCATGAAAATAGGAGACCCATTAAATGAAGATGTTGATATGGGCCCTGTTGTGAGTGAAGAGCACAAGAAAAAAGTTCTAGGATATATCGAAAAAGGAATAGAAGAAGGAGCCGAACTCATCCTTGATGGCAGAAACTGCCAGGTGGAAGGATATCCTGATGGATATTATGTAGGCCCGACAATATTTGATCATGTTACCCCGGATATGACCATCGCGAAAGAGGAGATATTCGGTCCTGTTGTAAGCATTGTGCGTGTAAAAACCCTTGATGAGGCCATCGAATTAGCCAATTCGCGTGGTTTCGCCAATGCGGCTTGCATTTATACCCAAGACGGTGGTGCCGTGCGAAAATTTAAATACAATGTCAAGCCAAGTATGATCGGTATCAATATAGGCATTGCCGCTCCGATGAGCTTTTTCCCGTTTGGCGGTGCCGGGGAATCATTCTTTGGTGATATCAAGGGACACGGCCAGGAAATTTTTCAATTTTTCACTGACACCAAAGTACTTATTGAACGCTGGTTTTGATTAAAATAGAAATGTTTTGTTTTTTAAAAGGGCATGAATTCAAACGAAAATATTAAATTAGATTTTTTTTGTTGGATTTTTGCCCTACTTGCTTGCCCTATCGTGCGGGGAAGGCTTGGAATATAAAATCACATGGATATTAAATGGTTTTTTTTGAGGACGAAAAATATCAAAAGCGATTGGCATTTAACTGCGATTAATAAAAACAATATTGTGAGGACAACAACATGCCATTGAAGGGTTTTGGAGTAATTTTAACGTTCGCTGAAACGATTGAAACAGAAAATAAGGACTTTTACCTCAAAGGGACATCGCAATTACCGGAGGGTGAGGTAAAATCCTTTCTTTACGAATTGATAAATGAAAAAGAAAAGCAAATTAAACAGGTCCAGAGGGTGCGCAGGGAAAATGTCGCGGAAATGATTTTGGAGCCGGTAGAGGGTTTTACCCGTGATCGCTTTCTCGTTAATCTAAGTGACGTAAATACTGCAGACCCGGGTGCGGTTGTTGAAACTGCGCGTAAAATTGAGGAACGTAACCTTAATTACTACAGGGAAGCGGCAAAGAAGATGAAATCTCACCCTGAAGTGGCATCAGCCTTACAACAGCTTGAAAAAAAACAAAAAAAGCTCTTAAGCAAGATGGACAGTCTATAAGTTGGATTTCAGATAATTAAATTGACTTTCTTCAATAAAACTAATTAAAACAGGCGAGGAAAGAAGATGAATATCCGAATTGACGCGTTAAAATGTATCAATTGCATGGCATGTGAAATGGCATGCAGCTTCCACAGAGATGATGGATTCGCCTTTCTATCTTCCTCAATTATGGCCTACCGTGCGCGTGAAAAAAAAGATTACTTTGGTGTTCTTCTGAAAGAAGAAGAAAATTTGGTTACAGCGCGTCCAGAAGGCATTGACATTAGCCGAATAGGCGAAGAGGCAGATCCTGATAAAGAAGCAGATGCTTCAGCAAAACCAATACTTCTCCGGGAAGGTTGCGATCTATGTGAAGAAATGGAGGATTATGGCCCTCTGTGCGTAGCATTCTGTCCCGTGGATGCGATTACTTGTGAAGAATAAAAAGATAGAAGGAGCGTGCCATGGAATATTTATCAACCGATAAAATTTTAATTGTTGATTTGGCGAAATCAGAAGCCGAAGAAGAAGAAGTGGAAGAAAGTCTGGTATCGAGCAAAATCGGGGGTGCTGGCATCACCAAATACCTTTATGAAAAATACCAGGATGATGATCCCATTGTAATTGGTACCGGTCTGCTCACCGGAACAACCTATCCCGCTTCCGCAACTAGTGTCATGACCGCAAAAAGTCCTGTCACCGGGAAAACTTGTCACTGCCCTATTATTTTTAAGGTCGGTGTTGAAATCAAGTATTCCGGATATGACTACATTGTAGTAAAAGGTGCCGCAAACTCACCGGTTTATCTGTGGATACATGATGGAGTTGCGGATATCATGGATGCAAGCGATATTTGGGGAAAAGATGTCTGGGAATCGACCGACTACCTCAGGGGACTTGCCGGTGATGATCTTCTGCAAACTATGCTGATCGGCAAGGCAGGTGAAAACCAATTAAACCAGGCTCAAGTCTGCTATAACCATTGGAGCAGCCCGGATCGATTTGGGATAGGCAAAATTTTTGGAAGCAAAAATCTAAAAGGATTTGCTTTCAGGGGAATGGGTCTTCTAGATGCTGCAGATCCGGAGAGTTTTCTTTCTCGCTCCCTCGAAATTTTGAAAGACATCAAGAAGAATGATTTCATTAGCAAAAAGGGGGTTGGTGAGCTCGGGGATGCGATTGGAGACCACGACCTCTCCGAGTGGCTGGCTCCTATTGTGCATAGGCACAGTGCCGATTATTTTACGCCCTATGCAACCATTACCGGCTTGTTTATGGACGAAGATCCCAACCGTGTTGAAGAAACAAAGGTTAAAGAGCCCGGTGTACTTGTCACAGATATTAGCGCGCTAAGCAGTTGCAAAAAATTGGGTTTGTCTGCGGAAAACGCTGGCCGATTTCTCAAGGCATGCGCTAAATACGGAATTGATCCACTGGCTGTCACAACGCTTTCCGGCAAAAATTCATTGGATGAACTCCAAGGAGCTTTTGATGGCTTGACAGGCACCCTTGAATATGAGGGCAATGCAGTATTTAGCCCTTGGGCACCCCTTAAACCTATCTTTAACGACTTTGGTCTCTCTGACGATCACGATGAAGTGAAATCGTGGTGGGAAAGAAGACAGGCTGTTGCCCTTATCTTCGGCATTCAGCCCCTGTTTATCCTTATGTCTCCTGAAATCACAGAAGAAAATCTTTTGGAATTGGCCAATATTGGCACTGATCTTGATATTGGCATAGAGGCATTAAACGAAGTCATTAGCTATGTTAGTGAACCGGCATAACCTGGATCCAATCGGCTATGACCTAAATAAAGATTGGTAAACGAAAACGCAAGTTAGAGAGATGTTTTTACTGGCATGGAGTCTAAGGAATCTCATTTTTCACCATTACAAAATTTCGCTTGCAAAAGTCTACGTAAGGCGAAAATAGGAATCTATGCCGGAAAAGGGGCATCTCACTCCTGGTTGTGGTTTGTGGATCTGTTTCAAAAGAAGGGATTTTTCAATCTTTCTTTTCTGGATGAAAACCTGATCAGGCAAAAAGATTACTTAAAGGAATTGGATGTCCTAATAATCTCTGGAGGAGACACTTTTGGAGTCGCTGAAGCTTTAAAAAAAAACGGAGCATATCAAATTCAAAGCTTTGTAGAAAATGGTGGGATTTATATTGGCTCCTGCGCAGGGGCATACCTTCCGATGAATTCTTCAAAAGAACCTTTGAATTTGTTTAATTTCGTTAATGTCAAAATAACGAATTTGGCTAAGGATCTCCCTGAAACTTTACGCCAAAACTACAAATCATTTGTTTTATACGGGTGTGATTACCTTTTTCATCCTGTCAGGGAAGCGGTTAAACTGAAAGTGGCGAATAATCTCTACGACAATGATATAATAGAATTTAATGCCCCTCTGTATGGTGGGCCTGGAATGACTTATGATCACCCGGAAAATATTGTAGCCTATTATGATGATTTTACAAATAAAACTTCATTTTTGGTTAACCGGGAAACGGCTGAACGCACTTTGATCAGGAAAGCAGCAGTGGTAAGGGTCCCTTTTAGCAAAGGCTGCTTTTACCTTTTGGGGCCTCACCTGGAACATCCGGATTACCAGGATGCCAATGATTTTTTAACAAATATTCTGCTGGGGGAGCTTTCCGCGGCGTTAAGGAAAGCCCCCCACCATCATTTCTCTCATCAAAAGAAGGTAAAAAGCCTCCAAGTTATTTCCGGCCAGGCTGCAAGCAAAATCATTAGAAATATTAAAAGCGAGCTAAGCAACTCTAGAATTGCTGCTTCCGGACTTGAATTTGTTTCAGTCAGCTGGCTTATCGGGAAAAAAGTGTATGACCCGGATAAAATAAGAGTGTTTCTAGAGTCCATGTGGAAAAGAATAAAACTCCTTGAAAAGATCGAAAAATTAGTAGCCTCCCCTGGGATGCTTACCTTTATCGTTGCAAATATGGGGTATATCTCGACTGATCTCAGACAAATTAAAAATGCAGTTGATCAAAACTTAGAAACTCTTGACCTGGCAATATGCATGTTTGAACGCCTTCAAAAATTATCCATCAACTTTTTTGATGTTGTATTCCAGTCTTTAAGGGAAGATCAGCTTTAAAAAAGTGTATTTTTGAATTTGAGTAAATGTTTAATTTTTATGGGAAAATTCATTAACATTCTTTCAGAGACTTGCAACAAACAATAGAGATACATGGTCCAATGCTGAATGCTGAATAATCTTAGGGTTCGTCACAAAATAAGTTGGGCAAATTTGGCGCCGGAATTTTTTCCGTCTTCAAGGCGCGAGGAGGGAGAATAGCAAGCTATTTGACCGACGCAGCAACAAAGAAGACGGGAAAAAGAACAAGCCAACTGTTCAAGTTATTTTGTGACGAACCCTAAGCTAATAAGCTTAAGCGTTTGCCTGAATGGATGCTGTAATTGGATTGCCGCTATTTTTTAATTTTGCATGTTATAACCTATTCTTAATATCAGGATATATCAAAATGTTAAAGATTTATTTCACTTTTCATAAACTTGTGAAAATGAAATTATTTATTTTAAGATATCTTAGCGAATCTGCATTTATATTAAGGAAAACCCGAATTTATTTTTTGGATTTCTAATAATCCCAGTCCAGCATCTGAAGTTTACCTGCAAAAATAATCCAACACATTCCGGGCAGGCTTAACTTCTCAAATATGGTGACCTTTCCACGAAACTATTCGGTGGTCATCATATTGCTCGTATTGGCATACTGAAAAGGATAGAGAACCTCAGGCATTTACAATTAATCTGTGGAATTGGTTTACACTTTCCGGTGCAATTTAAAAAATTCGGCATCAAGATAGATCTCAGTATTGGAACTCGATACTCATCTGCCTCTAATAATCATGATGGGAGAATAAGTTTGGGAATCTTACAATTTCACTCTATGATAAAGCAGAAAAATTTAAAGTTGAGCATGATCCGGCTGTTTATTTTGGTCTGCTGTATAATTGTGCCTTTAACTTTCTATTCAGAAGCGAGGGCTGAAAACTCGCTTCTGCAAGAGTCTAACTGGTTTGTAGAAATGGATCGGTTTTCGGACTCGGCGCATACAGGTATAAATTGTGAGGAATGCCACGGAACCATGACAGAGAACGGTTCAAAGCATCCGGACCCCGAGGATCCGGACTACCTTAAAACAGACCCTAAAAGAAACTTCGACTACCAGCTGTGTGAAAAATGTCACAAAAATGCCTATGAAAGATATAAAAAAGGCGAGCATGCCAAAGCCCTTAAAGAAGAAAAGGAAACCGGAGACGTCTCAGAAACCGGGCATGCCCCGACATGCGGAGATTGTCATTCTACACATTATGCTCCTGCCCATCTTTCAAGAACGCAAACCGGAATTAACATGACGGAAACCTGCGGTGAATGCCATCTTGCGCAGAAAAAAAGTTATCTCAAAAATTTTCACGGCAAGACGGCCGTTTATCTGGAGAACGAACGGTCTGCATATTGTACAGACTGTCATGGCGCCCATGAATGTATTTCGCTGGAAGAGGAAGCCAAAGCCTTAAACGCATGCCGCAGATGCCATCCTGAAGCCCAAGAAGGCTTCACCGACGTTATTATTCATGAGTCTCAAGAGGAAACGGAAAAGAAAACCGACAGTAAAAAGCATAGCCTTAAAATTGTATATGTGATGGGATCCATTTCATTAATATTTGTTGTAGCTCTTTTAACTCTTCTTTATAGTCATTCATTCCTGTTACTTTTAAGAAAAATTCACGACAAATTAAGGAAGCATTAATGAAAAAGAATCAGGAAAAACCAGAAACTGATCAGCGCTTCAACGTGTTGCACAGGCTGCTGCACATTGTCGTCTTTGTAAACTTTATAACCCTTGCTATAACAGGGTTTTCGCTGAGTTTTGCTCATAACGGCTTTGCCCGCGTTTTAGCTACGATTTTAGGGGGTGCTGATGGTATAGGGGGCATACATCGGTTCTGTGCAACCTTTTTCTACATAGGCGTTCTCATACACCTTTTTTGGCTTATTTTTTACAAGCTGGGTCTCAAGGGAAGACTCACAGGCCCTGATACCATGACACCGAGTAAAAAAGACCTTTCAGACATTTACCAAAACCTGAGATATATCTTTGCTCGGGGTAACCCTCCATTGTTTAACCGGTTCAGTTATCTTCAAAAACTTGATTATTGGGCGGTAATGTTGGGCATGCAGAGTATGGGGATCACCGGCCTTATCATGTGGTATCCTGAATTTTTTACCTTATTCTTACCAGGTTATGTAGTCAATATTGCAGTTCATTTTCACTTTCATGAAGCTGTGCTTGCAGTTTTGTACATCGGATTTGTTCACATGACGGATACACATCTCGATCCCGAAGTTTTCCCCATCGAAAAATCCATTTTCAATGGGAAAAAACAAAGCGGGCCTTATGCTAGGGAGCAGCAATCGGAGTAACATCTCAATATATCTTCATATGGAAATAAAGGCGAACTCTATCCGAATTTACCGTGCAGAATAATCATAGGGAGAAATACCCAAATGGATTTTAAAACCCTCATCTCTGCTACTATTGGTTTTTTTTTAATCCTAATTTTGTCTTCTCACAGTTTTGGCCAAAATCAGGAAATACAGACAAACAATAATCAGAGCCTTGAAATGTCCGAACTGCAGGAGAAGGAATCTCTTGAATGTATGGAATGTCATCGGGAAGCGAATATTCATTCCAATGAAGGTGTCCTTTCATCACAGGCTTTCTGCCTTGATTGTCACAAAGAAAAAGACTGCGTTACAGAAAAAGATGGTATAGAGCTAAGTTTACAACTTACCAGAGAAACCTTTATTAAAAACTTACCGATCCATCAATATGTCGCCTGTACAGAATGCCATACAGATGTAACTCGCTCTCCCCATAGAACCGAAACCGGAGCTCAATGCACTGAATGTCACTCCGTTCACGGTGAAGCAGCCGCGCACGCTCCCCACCTTCGTGTTGAATGTCAGGCGTGTCATCTCAAATCTGAACATGTCAAACTAGACAAGTCGGATCATATGATAAAGCTTGCTCACGAAAATAATGAGGGAAAACCCATCAGCTTAGTGGAACATGAATTGGCTGACACATCAGACAAGGAATCCTGTAAAAAATGCCACACCCTGGACAATAATGTTGGCGCTCCTGCCGCGGTGCTTCCTTCAAAAGGTGCTATCTGCATAGTATGCCACGCCGCTCCATTTAAAATAGGCCATTGGATGTTCGGGGCTGCGATCCTGGTTTTTCTTGGAGGTCTGCTTTTATGCTTCAGATCCTGGTTCCAAGGGAATGTGCAGGGCGAAAGCGAATCGCTGTCTCGCAAAATTAATCTAAGCTCTGAGTCGGTCTGGTCCACTGTTTTCTCGAAACAATTCTTTTCCATAGTAAAAATCTTCATTCTTGATATTCTGCTTCAAAGAAGAATTCTCAAGGAGAGCGTAAGCAGATGGTCCATGCATTCATTGATTTTTCTATCCATTTTGCTCCGTTTTGCCCTTGCCCTTTTCACGGCCGCAAGCTTTACTGTAAACCCAGACAGTGGTGTTGCCATAGCACTGTTAGACAAAAATGCTCCTTTTACCGCTTTTATTAACGATCTTTTGGGGTTGCTCATTTTGTTTGGCATCATTTGGTCCGTTATAAAAAGATATATTGTAAAGCCTGAGTATGTTGTTTCTGAATACAAAGACAATATCGCCCTTGTGATCATTGGAGCGCTTATCGTGTTAGGATTTGTCCTTGAGGGTGCAAGAATACTTGTTGCCGGTGTACCTGCCTCAATTGCCGGGTATGCTTTTGTTGGGTATCCTCTTTCAAAATTCTTCGCCATATTCGGCCAGGAATGGTGGGCGTCTTTTTATTCCACTCTTTGGTATCTGCATGCCGGAGTCGGCGCCTTGTTTATTGCCTGGCTGCCGTTTGGGAAGATGCGCCATATATTTACTGTTCCTCTGACTTATTTTATTGAAGCTGTTTCCAAGGTAAAAAGGGGAGAAGCCGATAGTCCCCGGCGACAACAATAACAGCCCTTTATACAAAGGACTTAACAGCCGAGGGGAACAAAAAAATATGAATCTGTGGAAACAATAAAGTTTACCTGGAAACTTTGGCTTTTCTATCCATACAATAAATTAAGGATTCACGGATTAAGGCTAAAAACAATCATAACAATAAGACAAGTTTAAAGATTAAAAAAATCAAAAGTCATTATAAATAATACAAAAAGAAGGCACCTAAAATGACTAATGACGAAGAAAAAGTTCTTGAACCTTCATCTGAAGAAACAACAGAACCCGAAGAAGTCACACAACTTCCAATTCATAAATTGGATATATCAAGGTTAATCGAACTGGATGCCTGTACAAGCTGCGGTGAATGCCTAAGATGGTGTCCGGTCTATGATCAGGATGCATCGGAGAATATTGTTCCCCGCAGAAAAGTTATTGATTTTCTCAAAATTACCAGGGATCAAAACGGGTTGCTGGGAAAAATACTGAGAAGTGACAAGACCCCTGACCTTTTGAAAAACATATTAAAGAAGCTATTCAATTATAAAGAGATTACAAAAAAAGACGTTGAGAGCTTTGTGGCCAATCTGTATGAGTGTTCTACCTGCGGACAATGTGAAGAAATTTGTCCAGCGCATATTGACACTGTCAACCTGTGGGAAGATTTAAGGGAAATAATCGTTGATGCAGGCTATGGACCTCTTGAAGCCCAGAAAGCATTGGAGAAAAGCGTAAAAGCCTATGACAATCCCTGGCAACAGCCTCGTGCCGGACGGACCAAATGGTCAAGGAGAGCAAAAAAAGACAAGTTAATTCCCAATGAACCGAGATCTATTAAAAATGGCGGCAAAGTTCTTCTGTTTTTGGGCTGCACCGCTGCCTATGATGCCAACGTAAAACAGGTAGCCATTAATACGGTGAATATCTTGGAAGCGCTGGATGTCGATTACGGCACATTGGGAAAAGATGAAAAATGCTGTGGCAGTGTCCTTTTGAGGATGGGGGACCCGGAACATAAACGCCTTTTTGAACAAAATATTGAACAGTTTAACAGCCTTGGGATTGAAACACTGATATCTTCATGTTCAGGGTGTTTCAAGACAATTATGCAGGATTACCCCAAGGTGGGCGAACTCAATTTTGAGGTGCTGCATACCGTAGAATTTCTTGTACGGCTATTGAGACAAGGAAAATTAAAATTTCCTTATTCGGTAAATCGCACGGTTACGTATCATGATCCTTGTCACCTGGGCAGAGCCTGTAGAGTATTTGAGGCCCCCCGCATAATTATGGATGCCATCCCGGGCCTTAAACTTATTGAGATGCCACGAAATAGGCAATATTCAAGATGCTGTGGTGCTGGTGGCGGCCTGAAAGCCGGGTATCCGGATATTCAGAACAAAATGGCACAAAGGCGCGTTAAGGAAGCAGAAGAAACCGGCGCCAATGAATTGGTTTCTTGCTGTCCATTTTGTTACCAAGGCCTTCAAGTGGGCATTAATGCGCTTGGTTCCCATATGGTGATGAAAGACATGTCCGCATATGTTGCTGAAGCTCTTCTGGGCTATGATGTATTTGAAAAAGCGACAAAAGATGCAGAAGAGGCAAAGAAAAAGAAAGAAGCTGATAAATTAGCGAAGAAAAAGGAAAAAGCAAAGTCCGAAAATGATGAGGCGGAAAAACCTGCCGAAAAAAAGGAAAAAGCCTTATGAAAGAAAATTAAGGCTGAAAGGCAGCTATCATCATAAATAACGGTTGATCGCGGGATGAATTTGCGCCACTTAACAGCTGCTCTTTCATCCTGCATAACCGGTAATTGCTACAAAAGTAAGGCTTAAATAATGTATATTAAATTTACATACTGGATGGATGAAAAATTATTTAAAAATATACAAAAAGAACTTAAAACAAAAGATATTTTTCCGGCAGCGGCAAAGAAAACAGTTTGCCTCCCTCTTTCTCCCAAAATTCCATATGGTTATATCCCACCCACTGCCTGGTCTAAATTTGATCTTTGTCGCCGTCAACTTTCCTGGTATGGTGCGTCAAAATTTGCAGGGCAATACCTTTTTATCTGTGAGAAACCCCTTACCGAATTTGGACTTGATCTCTTGCCTGAGACAATTATCGAGAAAGCAAAATTTAAGCCAAAACACCTCCCTGATAACGAAACAATCAAGAGGCTTGCAGAAAAAGAAGGGTTTAAGCATCATTGCCCGCCGGAATTTCTCGATATTGGATCTATGGATGAAAAAATGAAAGATCGCTGGATGAAGATTATGGGGGTCCGTGGAATCACGTATGACGAAGTCTTTGTTGAGCAGTGCGCCAATCATGCGAATTTTATCGAACCTGAATACTTTTTAAACACTACTAATGGAATTGCGCCATACTCCATTGGGAAAACCAGCAGAGTCTGCTCGGCCTGTCTTGAATATTTTAATATCATTGGGAGCAAATATAAAAATAAGTACGTTGTGCCCTGCCCAGGTGCGGTATTGTTTGGAGGCATGTCGGTCAATAAATATTACCTTGTATCCAGCTGTAAGTAAAAATATGACAATAATATGCATGCAGGAGGAAAACTATGGCCATTAAAATTATTGGTATTTCTTGCAGTCCCAGAAAAAAACAATCCACTAGATTTGCCATTGAAACCTGCCTCCTAAAAATACAAGAAGAATTCACCCATGTTGAAATTGAACTAATTGATCTGGCAAAATTAACGATTCACGGCTGTATTTCTTGCGATCAATGCAAAAATGGTTTGAGTTGCAGCCAAGAAGATGATTTTCAACACCTGATTCCAAAATTAACCGATCCGCATTTAGCAGGCCTTATACTTGCTACCCCTGTCTATTTTGGGACAATGAGCAGCCAAGCCAAATCTTTTCTTGATCGATGTGTCGTTTTGCGTCGCAATGGAGCTCTGCTCCGAAATGTAGTCGGAGGGGTTATTGCAGTGGGAGGCTTTAGGCACGGCGGCCAGGAGACAGCTATCCATGCTGTGCATGCTGCCATGTTCATCCAGGATATGATTATAGTCGGTGATGGGCATTCGACTTTTCATTTTGGCGGAACACTGTGGAGTGGACACCCGGATGGATATGATCAAGATGCCTTTGGCAAGGAAACATTGTATAATTTGGGCAAACGTGTAACAGAGGTTGCACTGAAAATTAAACAGGAATAACGCTACGAAACAAGAGAAACTTTTTTTTGCTGAGAACTTATCAACTCTAGAATTTTTTTTCGGATGCGATTTGCTTCCGGGCTTGTTCTATCCCGAGGATACGGGTAATCAATATCAAAAATTTCTAATACCCGCCCCGGCCTGGATGAGAGAACAATAATTTTTTGACTCAAATAAACAGCTTCGTCTACGTTGTGAGTTACAAAAAGGACCGTTTCCTCCCGATCATGCCAAACGGAAAGGAGAAAATCCTGCATTTCATTTCTGGTCTGACTATCCAAAGAAGCAAAAGGTTCATCCATGAGTACAACATTGGGTTTATTAATAAGTGTCCTGGCAATGGCCGCTCTTTGCTTCATTCCTCCAGAAAGCTCCTGAGGAAGCCGATGCTCGAATCCGCTTAAGCCAAATTTGTTTATGAATTCAAGAGCCGCCGAACGCCGTTGACTACGGGAGAACCCTTTAATTTCTAAACTAAATTCAATATTACGAATCAAAGTTCGCCAGGGAAATAGAGCATATTCCTGAAAAACCATACCGACCCGTTCGTCCCCAAGCCGAATGTCCTCTCCTTGCAATTTCACCGAACCCTGGTTTGGAGTTATCAGGCCTGCAATGATTTTGAGAAGGGTTGTTTTCCCGCATCCACTAGGACCGATTATAGACACAAAACGCCCTGAATCCACAGTAAAATTAATGTTATCGAGTATGGCGATACGCGTACCCAAAGCCTGATTCTCTACATAGGTTTTGCTGATATTATTTAGTTCTATACACATTCCGCTGTCAACGCCACCTTACTATTTTACTCTCAATAAGCCGAAGAACAATGTCTACACTGAAACCGATGCTACCGAATACAAGCATACCTGCTAGGATTAAATCCGGTCGTTGTATATCTCTTGCCGTCATGATCATGTATCCAAGACCGTATCCGGACTTTACACCTGTAAATTCTGCGGCTATAAGGGTCATCCAACTGATACCTATCCCTATACGGATGCCGGTGATGATAGAGGGTACAGCAGCTGGCAGAAGGACTTTCATAAAGATAGCCGAGGAAGAAGCATTTAATGTGCGGGCTGCATCAATAAGGATAGGGTCGATTCGCCGAACCCCATAGATAGTATTGAGCAATATGGGAAAAAACGCGCCCAAAAAGATAATAAAAGCAGCAGACTTTATGCCAATGCCGAACCAAAGGATTGCAATAGGAATCCACGCCAAAGGTGGTATGGGTCGGATAAACTCAAATATTGGCTCAAGGACTTGGCGAATCGCCTTTGACCATCCCATTATTAATCCAAGGGGTAAGGCCATCACCATGGCTGAGAAAAAACCGATCCCCACTCTGTGTAAACTGGAAATTATGTGCCAATGAAGACGATGCCCAGGCGGCATCCCTGTGGTAATCAATGACTCAAGACCAACCAATATTTGCACAGGCGATGGCAATTTATATTCAGGAAGTATTCCCATAAAGGAGGAAGCCTGCCAAATACAAAGACAAAAAACAGGAATGACAATCCGGGGCCAATTCATCGAATTTCTGAAGGCAGAAGGTCCAGGCGGATGAAACTACGAATAAAGGCTTCTGGATCCTGCTTTTTTATATAGCCTAATTCAGAAAGGAACTTTACATATTCCTTGGCGTCTTCTATATTTAATTCAGTGGTAAAATGAACATTTTGCATAGCCTTACGAATTGTCAATTCATCCATGCCAGTATATTTTACTGCAATTTGGGCAGACTTATCCGGATGATGGCGAACGTATTGTGTGGCTTTGACATGGGCCTGGATGGTCCTTTCAACAATTTTTGGATGCGCCTTCATGAAGGATCTTTCCACAACAAGAACGCAACAGGGGTGTTCAGGCCATAATTTTTTGGATGTAGCTAACACTTTCCCAACACCACTAGTTATTGCTTTAGCGGGATAGGGCTCCCATGCGATAAAGGCATCGATTTGTCCAGTGCGAAGCGCGTCAATCATATCCGGTGGCTTCAGCACCATTAAATGGACCTCTTTCCTGCTTAATCCCACCTTCTTCAGGCCTTTTAGCAAAATCGCTTCTTGCACAGTGGCATGACCTGGTATTGCTATCGTTTTGCCCGCCAAATCCTGCAAACTTTCAAAATTAGCACCATCCTTTTTTTTAATAACGATGGCAGTTCCTTCAGTATTTACCTGGGCTACAACTACAACATCTGCAGCTTTATTTGCAACTCCTACGGTCGCGGGCGACTGTCCTACATAGGCCATATCCAAATCACCGGAAGCAAAAGCTGACATGATTTCCGGTCCGGCTCTAAAAGCCCCAACAGTATCTATAATAACATCTTCATCTGCAAAAATACGCTCTTCCTCGGCTACCCAGAAAGCCAAGTGGTGAATATCATTTTGCAAATAAGCCATCCTGACAGAAGTGGGATCTCCGGCGCAACTTACTGCCAGAAAAACAATTACAAAAAAGTTGGTAAGAAATAAGATACGGATACTAGTCATGGCCATTTTGAACCTGTTCATGAATTTTGGGCGCTCATCTTTACCTTGAGCATTTTTAAAACGCCTTTTTCAACCCATTTTCCCTCGGTGACAAACACTTAGGATCGAAACGTATGCCGGTAATCTCTTCTTTTTCAAAATCAAATAAAATTTTTCTTTTGTTACCCTTGTGGACACCAATAAGGGCCGAGGAGGTGACTTTCCCCACTATTGCGGAATCGATATTTCTTGCCAAAAACAGATCCTGCACCTCTTTTGAATGCTCCGGCTGAACAGCCAAAATAAATCCAAAACTCTGAAAACAATGAAGCCAATCGATTAATCCAATGCTCGTTGGCCGTGGTATGGCCTCGATATCAATTTCTCCGCCTTTGCCTGAATTTTCAAGCATGATAGAAATCGTACCAAGTATGCCAGCATTACTGACATCCTTGGCTGCACAAGACAATTCCTTTTCTGCTATTTCTGGCAAAGCCTCCAATCGAAAGAGAAGCTGCTCAGGCGTGCTCCCGGAATTGGCGTCCCAGCTTACTACAGATTTACACCCTCGACGCCCATTGAGATCAATCCCCAAAATCAGGTCATCCCCTTCCCTCGCTTGATGAGATCTGAGAAGTTTTCGTGCAGACCCTAAAATTGCCACACTAAGCGAAGCCTCTCCTGTTGCTGTGTCCGGATGCGTATGACCTCCCAACATGGGCACCTGCAGTTTCCGGCATCCCTTTTCAATTCCTTTCACAATACTGCTTCGCTGGCGCTCATCTCCACTTGCCAAAACATTGACCATGCCAATAGGGCGCCCGCCCATTGCGTAAATATCATTAACTGTGACCATTACAGCTGCTTTTCCTGCAGCATAAGGCTCATTGATAAGAAGTCCTGCCATCATACCATCTGCAGCCAAAAGCAGGTATTCGCCTTTCCAAGGGATCACAGCCGCATCATCTCCATAGTTTGGCAGTTGGATACCAAACTGATGGGTCTGCTTCAGAATCTCAAAAACATATTTTATGGAATTCTTTCGGACAAGTCCAAGATAGTTCCGGACAGCCTGAACAATATCGTCTAATTCGTCATTTCCTGTAAAAGATTGCGAGCCGTTAGCGTTGTCAACCATTCAAATATATGCCTTATTTTGAGTCATCTTCTACGCGGTTCAAGTCCGCCTTCATCTCTTGATGAGGTACACCAAAATGGTCTTTTACCTCCCCAATCGGTTCCCAACCACACTTTATAAAAAAAGGAACGTTGTTTTCCTGTATTTTAGCAGTAAAAAGACGGCATCCTCTTTTTTTAACCCTTTTCATAGCTTCTTTTACAAGAAAAGCCCCGGCGTGGGTGTGGCGCTCATCCATAGCCACTGCGAGACGCCCGCCTATCCAGTGCTCCTCATTTGAAGAGGCTTTATAAATTCTAACCGTTCCGATAATTTTTCCTTTTTTTTCTGCAACAAGATGAATAGCATCTTCATCGTATTCATCTGTATCAGAATTTTTGAATATTGCCTGCTCTTCAACAAACACTTTCTTACGGATCTGATAGGCTTTGTCTTTTTCCTCTAATGTTCTGGCACTGTGACAAATAATTTCAGGAAAAGGGTCAGTGCGTGCGGTCGTATTTGCAACCAGGCCCTCATAAACAGACAAAGCGGAGCAAGCGCCGCATTTAACACACCCTGCCTTGGCCGCCTTTGATGAAAGCCCCTTTTTTTGAATTATTCTGGCAACAGCATTATAAATCCCTTTCATATATTCAGGATCCGGTGGTGTTTGATCCTGAAGCTTTGATCCCGGAATCGGTCGCAGAGGCACGACAAATGGAAACACGCCCAAATCTGCAAGAAATTCGCTTCCCCAAAGGATGGATTCCCGGGATTCGCCAAGCCCTGATATGAGAAAACTGCTGACCTGGTTTGGACCAAACAAATCCACCGCCCTTTGCCATGCCTTTTCATAATGGGCCAAACCAATCTCAGCCTTGGCAGGAGCAACTGCTTTTAGGATGGCTTGGTCAAAGCTTTCCACATGAATGCCAACAGCATCTGCACCGGCATCATGGAGTTGATCAATCAAACAAAAATCCGGTGGCGGCGCGCATTGAACTTGTATAGGGATATCCACCTTGGCTTTAATTGCTTTTGTACATTGGGCAAGATAGGCAATTTCACTGCCAGGCGGATCACCAGTACCTGTTGTCAGGACAATATGCGTTATATTGTCATTCTCATATGCTACGCGTACAACCTGCGACAGTTGTGTGGGTGTCTTATATTTTACAGTGGAATTATTGGAAAGGGAAATTTCTGTTGCGCAGAAGGCACATTGTTGTCCCTTTTTCCAGTGAACACAATTCTGCAGCACGGTTGTCGCAAGGCAGTCCTTGCCGTGAAGCAACGCGAGTTTTCTGAATGGAACGCCATCATCTGTTTGGTAATGATAAAATTTGGGTTCTGCTACAACATCAATGGGGGCGATCTTCCTATCATTTTTTAAAAGAAGATAATTTTTCCCGTCTTTTTGCAAAAAATAAGGGGATTTTTTTACATAATGGCCGGCAATAGGGGCAGAAAAAACTACGCCATTAACAATAAACGCGCTGCCCTCCGTAGGTCCTGCACCACCTTTGCTACCATGCCCCAGTGATTCAAGACGAACACCAAAACTTTGTAGTTCAGTAATTATATTGTGCATAAAACTCTATTCCGAATTTTTGTTATTTCTTTAATTCTATCCGTTAAAAAATTCGCGGGGCACCCAATTGAGCTTAGCGCATAATTTCAATCTCTTGAAAATGCAAAAAATCTACTTATCAGCTTAATTTGCAAGCAGTAATTTTAACTTAATTCTTAAAAAGAAAAGTATATTACCATTTTCTATATCGCCATACTCTATACGTTTTATCCGAATACTGTTTTGCCGGAGATATGTCGGTAAGGGCAATTGTTGGATCTCAATTTTAAGTCGGGGGCCTTGTCCGCGGGGTAAGAATATATTCTCCTGAATCCCAGGTTCGATTTTGCATGGATTATAAAACAAGCTTGCTGCTGATTCATGGAATACACAGCCTTGGGGAGCCCAAAAAAGTGACTTAAATTTTACTTTTACACAATTGGTCAATATTTAATAAAAATATCAATCAATGTCAAGAGAAGTTCACAGAAATTAGCAATACTCAGTGAAAATTTACTGATGGGCTCCCTGAAAAACTTGCTTCAAATTTCGACGCATAACCCCGCCCGACCCTGAAAAGGGCTTCCAGTTTGACTCGTGATATGCAGATTATAAAAAAGCTTTTTTTATTCACGAATTCATCTCGGCATCTACCGGATGACCCTAAATTTTTTCCTTATTCCCAATGGCTATATCCGGGAATGTTTAAGCAGGAGGGACCGAGGTGACGGACTGTGCTTTGCATGTCATGCCAGATTCTGTTTTATGGATTATAATATTCTTAAGCCAATTATCGTTGTCTTCTATGGGGAAATCCGTGCGGAAATGGGAACCCCGACTTTCAGTGCGCATAAGTGCGGCCTTGCAGACGGCTGTAGCAATCAGTCGCATGTTATAGAGTTCAAGTGATTTGATCAATTCAGCAGGAGTTCTCACACGAATATCCGGCCATGAATTTTCAAGCATTTGCAGTGCCTGTTCTAGCTGAGTTCTATGACGTAGGATTCCCGCCTTGTTCCACATTACTTGTTTCAAATTCGAAAGCAGCTCGTCCGGATCTGTGCCCTGTGAAGAAAACTGCTGATCTATTCTATATCTCTCATTATCGGCAAGGGATTTAATCACATTGGGTTTCTGGGGTGTTTTTGTCTGTACAGCCGCGTAGCTGCCTGAAATGGAGCCCATGGAAAAAATTTCAGAAAGAGAATTGCCACCCAGTCTGTTTGCACCGTGTGCCCCGGCCGCGATTTCCCCTGCAGCAAAAAGTCCGGCCAGGGGCGTTTGTCCGTAGTCGTCTGTTATGACACCACCCATGCAGAAATGGGCCGTCGGCACCACCTGAAAACGTTTTTCACCTTTCCAGTAGGAGGCGGGGAGTAAATGCGATAGTTGCTTATCTATGCCTGACGGCATATGAGTAAGATCCAGTACAACTGTTCCTTTTATAGTCTCCTTCATCATTATCTGAGCCAGCAAATCCCGGGTTACGGTCAGAAAGTCATCAAATCCATATTTTTTAATTATGTTTTCACCTGCTTGGTTTTTCAGAAAGACTCCAGTTTGTGCTAAAAGTTTTTCATTCAATAAGAGACGACTGCCTCTCCTGCCCATAGCTGTGGGATAAAACTGGACAAATTCCATGTCCTTGAGCGGTAATCCCAGCTCATAACAAAGGGCCTGACCATCTCCGGTAATACCAGGAACATTATTGGTATTCATAAAAATTTGGGAATACCCTCCTGTTGCTAACACAACGGCAGGCGCCAATATTGTTATGAAAATTCCTTCCGCTGTGATACCACAGGCTCCCGAAACGCGACCATCTGATGATAAAATGCTGGATATGAACAAATGTTCTATAAATACAACACCTTGTTTGGCAGCGAAGTGTTTCAAAGGAAAAACGATATCACTACCCTTCCAATTGGCGGCAACCAAATGTCTGGGATGTTGATGCCCAGGGATATGCAGCAACATCGGTTTGTCTCCGTCCATCGCAAATATAGCACCGCATTGTTGTAAAAAAGCCGTTTCATTTTCTTGTTGTCGGGCGATAGCTTCGACCATAGCCCGGTCGTTCAAAAAACGCCCTACTTTCAGTGTATCATCAATATACTTATCAATGTTATCTTCAGGGGGTCCGAATCCCAAGGAGGCCATGACACCTTTAGAAATGTAGGTATTCGATGTTTTTCCGATATTGAACTTGGAGGCTATCACAACATCCGCGCCTGTTGATTTTGCGGCAATTGCCGCTCTGAGACCGGCTCCGCCGCTACCGATAACCAGCACATCACACGAAATTGTCTTGCCCATCTCTAACGGCATTATCCTCTCCTTTCCGCAGGCAAATTATTAATGTATGCAAAAAAATTCCGTCGCAAAAACACGATCAAATTCGACAATGACTATCCGAAGCTGAACTTGAACAGAAGGGGCTTGACCATGAGTATAGCAATCAGTGCAATCCAAATCCGGATGTAAAGCGCATTTTCGCTGGTGCCGACAAAGGTTTTCACCCTCAGGTTCTGTTTTAAGGTCATGAAGAAAAGCTCAATCTGCCGCCCTATCTCTATAGCTTACGGAAATCGTGGTGGCATCAAACTCCAGATTATTGATCGACAAAGCGATTTGTTGTTTATTGAGATGCTTTCAGAAAACAAGCTTTCGCATGATGTGAGGGCATTGTTTATGGGCTACAGACCGGAAAAGCACGGGGCAGATCGCCCTTCAGGACTGTGTGTAATCAAGCATGACCACACCAAAGCGCATATGAGAATTCTCGTATCGTATCTTCTTAAGGTGGAAACGCCCCCGTGTGACGCGACCAAATTCAAGGGCTATCGAAGTACAACGGTTTGTTAAAACCCGCGAGGCACTGTCTGTGCTTCGACGAACTCAAAAAGGCCTTCTATACCACCTTCACGGCCGATACCAGAGGACTTCATGCCACCAAACGGCGCTTCCGATGTCGGACCAGTGCCGGTGTTCCAGCCAACGTGCCCGAATCGCAGACTAGCCGTTACGCGCTGGGCACGCTCTGCGTCGGTGGTGAACACGTAAGAGGCCAAACCAAACTCAGTGTCGTTGCCGGCCTCAATCACTTCCTCTTCGGTGCGGAATAGCGCGATGGGAACCAGCGGGCCGAAGGTCTCTTCCTGGTAACAGCACATCTCCCTGCTCACACCCTTCACCACGGTTGGCGGGAAGAAAAGCCCTTCACCCAATTCATCCGGCAGTTTGCCTGCGATCAGACTGGCGCCTTTTTCCAGAGCATCTTGCAGATGACCTTTTACTTTATCGAAGCCCTGCTTGTTTACCAGCGGACCAATGTCAACGCCTTCATTCATACCATCGCCAACGGTCATCGTGTTGACACGCTCGGTCAGTTTCTCACAAAATGCGTCCGCCACTTCCTCATGGACAAAGATCCGGTTGGCACATACACAGGTCTGACCGCCGCCTCGGAACTTGTTGGCAATGAGGTTATCGGCGGCAGCGTCCAGGTCCGCATCGTCAAAAACGATGAACGGTGCGTTGCCACCCAGTTCCAGGGCCAGTTTCTTCACCTGGTCGGCGGTATCGACAATCAGTTTCCGCCCCACTTCTGTGGAACCGGTGAAGCTGAGCATCGGCACATCCGGACTTTTACACAATACCTTGCCGATCACACTGGCCTTGCCCATCACCAGGTTAACCATGCCATCTGACATATCCACATGCTTATCCATGAGGCTAAACAGAGCAATCATGGTCAGTGGTGTTTCACTGGCCGGCTTGATGACAGACGGACAGCCAGCTGCCAATGCCGCGGATAGCTTCTTGGCAATCATGCCAATCGGAAAGTTCCAGGGTGTGATCAGCCCAACCACCCCGATGGGACGATAATGTATAGTCCAAGTGCAGTCCTTGGGCTTCTCGGGGATGGTGTGGGAATCCAGCGCCTGGATGTGCTTGGAACAGTAATCAAAAAAACTCGCGGCATAATCCACCTCACCCTGGGCTTCTTTGAGTGGTTTGCCATGCTCCATGCAAAGGATTCGGCCCATCTCTTCCTTGTTGTCCTTGAGGGTGTCCCGGATGTCTTCCAGCCATTTACGACGGGTTGCAATACTGTAGGGACTGATCAGCCGAAGCGCGGATTTACCGGCAGCTACGGCGGCGTTTACTTCATCCTCTGCCATGGACGCGACCTGCGCCATCACTTCTCCTTTGGCGGGGTTGTAAACATCGTAGGTATTACCATGCTCATTGTCAGTCCAGCGACCACCGATATAGCCAGTCAGGTTTTCCAACAGGGGGGACTCGATCATGTTGGCTCCTCTTATGTGATTGGCTGCGCCCCGGAGCGGAGCGTAGTGATAGGTGTCTTGGTTGCGTCAGTTTTTAAGGATATTAGGGGGTTACTTTTTACTTTTTTATGTATACCAGGATTCAATTTGTATGTAAAGTCTTTTGTTACCACTTGATTTTGTCGGCGGTTCAGCGGAAGGCGTGCGGAAGGGCAATGGGAAGGAAACATTTTTCAAAATGTGCAAGCAGCACCTGAAGCTGGTCAAGGAAACCCAGGTCAGGGATTTCGATGGGCTGATCGGACACACACCCTTGGTCTTTGCACGGCACAACGTCTTAGCTTGGTTCCAGCGGCAGCAGATTGACCACAGATCCTTTGGCGACTTATTTCGAAGAGGTCAGACGCCAGCAAAAATCTATGTTTGAAAACAAAGCCAACCGCATCGACGACCGTGTTGTCAGCATCTCCCAGCCCCATGTCCGGCTCATCAAGCGGGGTAAAGCAGGCGCTGCCACCGAGTTTGGCGCCAAGATCTCTGTGAGCGTGATCAACGGATACACTTTTGTGGACCGGCTTAGCTGGGACAGCTATAACGAGAGCGGGGATCTGATAGCTCAGATCAAAAAATACCGCCAACGGTTTGGGTGCTGGCCGGAATCGGTGCATGCAGTCAAGATATATCGGAATCAGGACAACCGGCGATTCTGCAAAAAACATGGTATCCGGCTTTCGGGACCGCCCCTGGGAAGGCTGCCCAAGGATGCCCAAATCAGCAGAGAAATCCGAAAGCAGGTTTACCAGGATGAAGTGGCGCGCAATGCGGTTGAAGGCAAGTTCGGCCAGGCGAAACGCCGCTTCGGGATCGGCCGGGGTTATGCGTCAAAATTTGAAACAAGTTTTTCAGATCTTTCTGCAAAGAGGGGTCAGTCGGTGCGAAAATTTTTGTTTGAGAATTGCTGAAATCATAGTATTCTGTAAGTAGTGCCCGAACGAAAACCAGGATTTTTCGTCAAGGTCAAGGACGGCAAAAATTTTAACCGCAGGAATACTCGACGTATTTTGAGGATTAAAATTTGAGCCGGACGCAGAGATTGGCGGAAAAAACGGTTTTCGTTCAGGCACTAAGTATCAAATCTGTTGACACCTCTTAGTAGGGAAGGAAACATGAAAATTGATAATGTGCAAGTGTTTACCGGAGACGGAAAAGGAAAGACCACCTCAGCGATAGGCTTGGCAATCCAGGCTGCGGGGGCTAACTTGAAAGTGTTCATTCTGCAATTCGTCAAAAAGGGGGATTACAGCGAAATCAAAGCCCTGAAAAGATTTTCCGACTTGATCGAGGTCGAGCAGTTCGGCCTGGGCCGGTTTACAAATGAAATGCCTGAACCTGAAGATATTAAGGCTGGTAATCAGGGGTTGAAACGGGCTAGGGAAATCATTTTCTCTGATCGGTACGATCTCGTGGTTCTGGACGAGGCGAACGTGGCGATTAAATTAGGCGTGATAAAGGAGCATGAAATTGTCGACTTGATCATTAATAAACCGCCCCGTCTCAAGCTACTGATTACTGGTCGATATGCCTCAAAGAATATCATCAATCTTGCTGAAAGCGTGACAGAGTTCACCGCCCGACGACATTATATGGAAGCAGGTGTGGGTGCGAGGACGGGGATCGAATTTTAAAACGAGTGCACAAGGCGAGCTCTTTGGATTTGTTCGGTGGCAGGACCCGTGAAAGAACAGGGAAAAACCAGTGACACCGTATGCCGCTATATTGCTACCGCTGCTTGATTTCTTTTCTGCTTTCAGGCCGGCCATTACCGCAACGCAGATCGCGGCAGGCATTGATAAAGTGCTTCATATCGGTAAATTTTCAGGCGGTTATCCTGGAAATGAGATTCCGCAGGGCTGAGAGCCCTTGACCTTTGAAAAAATAGAGGTCCGTACAGACTACCGTCTGGTTGATTACCAGGGCACCAATGTCATGCGGGCGGAAGGTGACGCAACTGCCTCCAACTTAATCCGCAGAATGCGCATCGATCCTATGCAGGATCCCGGCATCGAGAGGTGATGGCAAGCCATCGGCATTTACGAAAAAGGCCCTTAAAAACCGCCGGAATCAAGGATCTCTTTCAAGCGAATGGCATTTTTGGGTGCAGCCGGGCCGTCGGTGTTGTCAAAATAGACATGCACGATTCTTCCCTCATGGCGCCATGCTTTCACCTTCCGGGCCCATTGGGCGAGTTCATCGTCACTGTAGGCGGATTGATAGGTTTGGGGGCGGCCGTGGAGACGCACATAAACCATGTTCGTGCTCACCGCGTCCCAGCGGGGCCAGTCAGCGGCATCGGAAATGCACACGGCCAGGCTGCAGTCCTCCAAAAGCGAAGCCACCTCCGGCACAAACCATGAAGAATCCCGGAATTCCAACGCGTGGCGGACCTCTTGCCAGGATTGCAGGGCACCGGCAAAATCCCTTAGCCTGTCCATGTCCACGGAAAACGAGGCCGGCAGCTGCCAGAGCACTGCCGGGATTTTGTGCTGCAGGGGCCACACGTTGTTTTTCTGCTTTTGCACCGCCTGTAAAGGGTCTTTTAACCGCTTGGTATGCGTGGTGTACCGGCTGCCCTTGATGGAAAAGAAAAAATCATCCGGGGTCCGGGTTTTCCAGCTGCTGATGATGTTTTCCTGCAGCAGCCGGTAAAACGTGGCATTGACCTCCACTGCGTTAAAATATTTTGTGTAGTGCTCAAGCCATTTTTTCTGTACAACCCCGGCAAAAAAATCCGCCTTCCATGCCTTGTAGTTCCAGCCGCTGGTGCCGATAAACAGTTCAGGCATTGTTTCCGTCAAATCGTTTCTCCTGGTTTCTGGGCAAAAAAAGCCAATCACACAATTAACTTTTCGGATTTTCAAAGAAATTAAACAGATTCCACGCCAATGTCAACAATTGCCGGC
>JAWOBA010000228.1:0-11960 GCA_046498285.1 Desulfatiglandales bacterium
AATACCATGAAAAAAAATACGGCCCTTGTCATTGATGACGAACAGATTGTCTTAGATAGCGTGAGCAAGATACTGAAAGATGAAAACTACGAGGTCGATGTTACACTCAGTGGACGTGAGGGATTAAATCAGGCCATAGAAAAAGAATACGACATTGTACTCACTGATATCCGTATGCCGGATATCGGTGGTATGAGGGTCCTCAGGGATGTAAAGAGGGCAAAGCCATCCCTTCCCGTTGTTATCATTACTGGGTATGCCTCGGTCAAATCAGCAGTACAGGCCATGAAGCTTGGTGCAGCAGACTATATAGAAAAGCCATTTACCCCTGATCAGCTGCTGAAAGCAGTAGATTCAGCACTGAATATAGCTACGACACAGGAACCTGAAACTCAAGCCCTGATTCACAAAGAGGAAATGATTAAGGTATTGGAGCGGGCTGCATCAGATAGCAGCTTTTTCACCAACCTGCTTGAATATGCCTCAGATGCCTTAGATGAATATGACCTCACTGGTCCTGAGAAACTCGCCCTCTTAACAGGTGATGTTGAGTGGATAGAGCAGGAGATTGGACCCCTTACACGATCCCAGAGGCGCTGGCTTGATCTTAGGAGAAGTGCGGAGATATGGTAAATGCAGGAAAGAGCGTGCTCAAGTGCCTAAAAATGGATCTAACAGTGGAGAAAAGTTTCCATACCCTGTAAGAAACAGTTATGAGGTAGTGCATTACAACTTCTGTAGCTATTTGTGTTTCCGATATGGTTTTGAGATCAACCCCTGATCAAGTCAAAAATAAGATTGGCCGGTTTCTACATGAAGAATATTGTCATAGTTGCTAATGATCGAAATCAGAAAAGAGACCTTGTGGAACTCCTGCGTCTGCTCTTTCCGGACTGCAAGACACAGATTGTTTCGTACCATGATTTCGCCCCGCAACATCACGACATAGATAATCAATACAGTGAGAGCATCGTAAATCGATTCGATTGAAAATGAGGAGATAGACACATGAATGTCTGGTTTCTGGCATCGGAAGTAGAGCACTTTGCCAAGACAGGCGGCCTGGTGCAGCTCTATGCCCTCCGGTTCGGCTCCGTGCCCATCGTCCGTGCTACAGGAGGCCTTGATGACACAGTGGAGCAATACAACCGGCATACGGGAAAGGGTACAGGGTTTAAGTTTATCGATTATAAGGCATTAGCTTTTCTGCATTCCGGAAAACAAGCGGTGAGGACTTACCACCACAAGAACGCCTGACAGGTCATAGTGAGAAACGGCATGAGCGCTGATTTCTCCTGGACGAAGTCGGCCCGGAAATACATAGCCATTTATAGGAAAATCACATAAGGGAGGAGAACCATGAAATTTTCAGAGGTACGAGACATGGCAAAGGGAATGGGGATCAAAACGGGGGGCCTAACGAAGACTAAATTAATACGCTCTATTCAAGAGGCAGAATCTAATATCCCTTGTTTCGGTACCGACCGGGTAGAAACATGCAATGAAAGCGCATGCCTGTGGAGGGAAGACTGTCTTTCTTTGAACTCTATGTCACGTGTTCATAACAGATAATGAAGATAGTGCCGATCATTTGGACAGGGCACGAAAAAAAGGCATACAAATAGATCATGACTACTATCCTTGTCATGACGAAGACCAAGCAATCCGGAAGATTTATGCCAAGGAGCTTTCAGAAGAGGGTTACGAGGTGGTTACATGCGGCAATGCCGCAGGGCTCATCGAGCTCATAGGCCGCAAAAACCCTGACATCGTGCTCATGGAGGTGTTGCTCTCAAACCGTGACGGCCTTGACCTCCTCCAGGACATTTCCTATGCCTTTAGAAATATTCCCGTGATCCTATGCACCGCCTACCCAGCGTTCAGGGAAGATTTAAGGTCCATTGCTGCCTACGGCTTCGTTGTCAAAAGCTTGAGTCTGAAAGAACTCAAAACCATGATCGAGGAAGTGCTCGAGGGAAGACCACTACCCCCCTCCTCCCAACCTTCCGCTCAAGGTGATCGTCACAAGCCCATGAACCAGGTCATCTTTCCGTGGAATAAAGCCCGGTAGATTTTCTTTTTTAGGGAAAAGAAGATGTTGTTTTTTACCAGATGCCCTTTTGTGGAGAAAAGGGATGAATATGAGGAGGATAATGAAGATGGAGCAGATCACCGATCTGCTTTTAAGGAGGCTCTCTTACAAGGAGGTGTCTCCCGATGAGGTGCCATCGCTCGTGAGGGATGTGCTCAATACAGTTGGTGGGGCCAATGAGACCTCCATAAGCATGATTAACCAAAGACTCACCTTGCTCGGCTGGGATAAAGAGATCCTTGATGAGTTCACGCTTGCATTGATTATGTACCGTATCGAAAAACGGGATGAACACCCTGTCGAACGCCATCTTTAGTCCTGCTGCTCATTTCGGATAGATGGAATAGAACGACTTCAGGGAAATCTATCCCATGAATAAGATCATTATTTTACTGATAAAAAATGCCATAACAAGCCTTGTGCCATTGCTTGCCTGTTATTTACTGAGTGTGAGATACACATTGACTCACCTTGTAATTTTTCTCTGTCATTTTACTGACCGGTCCAGCAGATACCTTCACAAATTTGATGAGATGGTATTTCGAAATTTCGCTAGGTAGTTAGCCCTAAACGTCATAGGAATTAGGCACGGAAAAGCAAGCTACCCACCCAAAAATAGGTGTGGTTTATGTCCTTGGCGGGAGCAATTTTCTCATTTTTGAGTAATGTACCTGATTGAATATGCGGCATGAAAGTTCCATGATATATACAGACAAGAGAAAACTTGTGCCTGATTGATCATTTCCAGTTTAGGCACTACTGATTGATTAAAGATCAGAAGGATGAAGGAACTCATGTCAGGAACATTTCATCTACGACATACTGAGTGATAAAAAATGTACGGATTATACCTGAGGGTGGCAGAGTGAAACACTGGTCAGCAGCCTTACAGTTACTGGTGGTTGGTTTTTATGTACCATTAAGCCTTTTGATACCAACAGGAATAGGGTTATGGCTTGACAGGAAGGTGTTTCATGAATTTCCTTTGTATACCATCATCGGTCTTGGGATTGGCACAGTAATAATGATCTACGGAGTGTATCAAATGGTGCGCCCATTTTTGAAGGAAGATAAGACTTCAGGGAAAGGAAGCCACGTGAACCAAAAGCAAGTTAAGGATATGAAATTGCAAGATTCAAGGCAGAAGAAGGGCAATAGGGAGGGATAATGATCGAAAAAACACACAGAGGGAGCCTTGTAAAAATAGTGATACTCGCCATTGCTTTTTTGACCATGATTATTATCAGTTTTGTCGGTAGTCGAGTAGGAAGCGGGATAGTGGGATCTGAGCCTTTAAGACTTCTCAATGTAGAAACCCCGAAATATCACCCGGCCCCTGAAAGACCTTTTCAAGATCTCCCCATCACGAATACCATGATTACCGCATGGATAAGCATTGTAGTGCTGGGTGGGATGTTCTTTATTGGCACCCGTAACATGAAACTTGTTCCTACTGGGTTACAAAATTTCTTAGAGTTAATCGTTGAAGGCGCAGCAAATTTTATTGAGGATCCGGCAGGCAAAAAACATGGGAGATGGTTTTTTCCAGTTTGTACTACCATCTTTCTCTTTATTGTGGCCAATGCATGGGTGAGCCTCATGCCAGGCTTTGAAACAATAAGCGTAAATGGAGAGCCTTTGTTCCGCAGCGCTAATACCGATCTTAACATCCCTGCAGCACTCGCTGTGGTCTCCTTTTGTTATATTGAATACTGGGGATTCAAGGCTAAAGGGATTTCTTATCTTAAGACATTCTTTCACTTTGGCCCTCTGTGGCAAGCACTTAAGCTGATATTTACCGGCAACTTCAAGGCTGGAGCAGGCGGTTTACTGAATGGTTCAGTGGCTGTTTTTGCCGGCCTGTTGGAAATTCTGAGCCACATAATCCGAATGGTAAGCTTCACATTTCGTCTCTTTGGCAATATGACGGCAGGGATGATACTGGTGATGATAATGATCTTTCTTGTTCCCTGGGTGCTTCCCTCCTTATTCTATGGTATGGAGGCATTTTTTGGCTTTATTCAAGCCATGATATTTGCTGGATTAACCCTTGGATTTGCGTGTGCAGCAGTTATGGAGGAAGAATGAGGATGTCTTTGCCTAATGCAGGTAGCCGTCAAAAAATATACTATAGCATGCCCTTTGGGCAGTAAGGAGGTTGAATTAATGGAAACGTGGACAATGGTAGCTAAATTAATAGGTGCGGGTCTGGCTATAGGTCTGGGCGCTATTGGACCTGGGGTTGGAATTGGCATTCTTGGTATGGGTGCTATGAATGCATTAGGGCGGAATCCTGAGGCAAGAGGACCAATAATGACCAACATGATCTTAGGCATTGCCTTTGCTGAAGCAGTAGCTATTTATGCACTTGTCATAGCTATTTTGCTTATATTCGTAGCATAGTATTCCGTTTTTAAACATGAAAGGATAGACCTATGGAAGGTTTCTTGGGATTAACCTTGCCGAGCTTTATCGGCCAGCTGATCAATTTTTTTATACTGCTTGGACTGCTTACCTTCTTTGGATATAAACCCATTCGAAAAATGCTCGATGAGCGAGCCAATCGAATAAAAAAGAGTATGGAACAAGCCGAGGCTACCAGGCAGGAATATGAACACGCCAAACTAGAGGTAGCAAAACAAATCAGTAAAGCTCGAGATGAAGGACAATCAATAGTCGCCAAGTCAGAGCAGGCAGGAGATAGGATTAAAAATGAAGCAAGGCAAGAAGCTCGGAAAGAAGCTCATGCTATTATTGACAGTACTCGAAAAGAATTAGAGCGTGAACGTGATAAGGCTATCAATGAATTGCGTAAGGAATTTGTCGACACAGCCATCCTCGCTGCTGAAAAGGTTATCAGTGAAACATTAGATAAAGAAAAACACCTCAGCTTAATTGATAAGACCCTAAAGGAAAGTGCTGCCTTAAACACAAGGAACTATCATTAACTATGCCCCGAATCATTTCTGTCAAACAGTATGCTCAAGCCACCTTTGAGTTGGCGCTGGAAAAGGATAAATTAGAAAACTGGCGCGATGAATTACATAAGATTGAATCCCTTATAGCAGATATGAAGGTTATGAGCTTATTGGAAAACCCAAAACTACCTTTTGAGAGAAAAACCAATTTTCTCAAAAAATGCATTGGAAAAACTGATACTTTGATCCTTAATTTGGTCTTCCTTCTTATGAGCAGAGGTAAGTTAAAAATTCTCGGTGATATTTGTGAGCAGTATACACATTTGATAGACGTTCATTATGGCATTCAACATGTTCACGTAATCACTGCGATGCCCTTAGATAATAAGAATAAGAAAAAGCTTTCTGATGGATTTGCAAAAATTATTGGGCATAACATTATTATCGATGCACGAATTGATCCTTCTATTGTTGGTGGGTTTACAGCAAAGATTGGTGACACTCTAATCGACGGGAGTCTCCATACCATGTTAGAGTCTTTGAAAAAAAGATTGCTTTTGGCTGGATGTTAATCAAGGTTTGTGGAGCCCCACGGGAAAGATCATGGTACCACTTAGGTTCGCCTATTCGCTTCGCGAACGGTGGGATTTAGCGGCACAGCATCCCGACCGCAAAAAATCGGGACTTTACTCGATCGGGATAAGGACAAAACAACAGAGGAGAGATAGATGGCAGCTCGGGATCAAAATATTGTTTCAATAATCAAAGAAGAAATTGAACACTTTGGCGCTGCTGTAACTATGACCAATGTAGGTACCGTGGTCGAGATAGGCGATGGTATTGCCCGGGTTCATGGGCTGAGCGCTGCAAAATATAACGAACTATTACATTTTCCTCATGACATTATGGGGTTAGCCCTCAATCTGGAAGAAGATAATGTAGGTGTCGCGATACTCGGTGATTATACCCAAATTAAAGAGGGAGATGAGGTGCGTGCAACAGGAAGGGTGGTCGAGGTTCCGGTTGGCAATGAGCTGATTGGAAGAGTGATTGATCCCTTAGGGAGCCCGCTCGACGGCAAGGGTACAATTTCAGCCGAAAAAACCCGACCTATAGAAAAGATAGCACCCGGCGTAACACAAAGACAACCTGTGGACACCCCAATAATGACAGGGATAAAGGCTATAGATAGCATGATTCCCATTGGGCGTGGTCAACGAGAGCTTATCATTGGAGACCGATTCACAGGTAAGTCAGCAATTGCCATTGATGCCATCGTCGCACAGAAAGATCAAGATGTTACATGTATCTATGTGGCTATTGGACAAAAGACATCCAAGGTAGCACAAGTAGTGGGGATTTTAGAAAAATACGGAGCTATGGAGCACACTATTGTGGTTTCCGCTGGCGCCTCTGATCCAGCACCTATGCAATATATCGCCCCATTTTCTGGCTGTGCCATAGGTGAGGAGTTTATGGAACAGGGAAAGGATGCCCTGATTATCTATGATGATCTTTATAAACATGCCTGGGCATATCGGCAGCTTTCCTTGCTTCTTCGCCGTCCACCGGGAAGAGAAGCCTATCCTGGTGATGTCTTCTATTTACACAGCAGGCTTCTTGAAAGGGCAGCTAAGCTGGCTCCCGAACATGGCGGGGGCTCTATGACAGCGTTACCTATTATCGAAACACAAGCAGGGGATATGTCGGCGTACATCCCCACAAATGTAATTTCAATCACTGATGGGCAAATTTATCTGGAACCTGATTTATTTAACGCTGGTATTCGCCCTGCGGCAAATGTCGGCCTTTCAGTATCCCGAGTCGGTGGCTCTGCACAAAGGAAAGCCATGAGACAGGTAGCAGGCACATTACGGTTAGAGCTCGCTCAGTTCCGAGATCTTCAAGCCTTTGCCCAGTTTGGAGCTGAAGACTTAGACAGGGCTACGAGGGATCAGTTAGAGCGTGGGCTACGGATCACTGAAGTATTAAAACAACTGCAGTACTCACCGATGTCTTTAGGGAAACAGGTAACTATCCTTTATGCGGTAACGAATGCGCATCTAGATGACATACCTGTAGATAAAATCATTTCTTGGGAGGAGAATTTCCATAGGTTTTTGAAAAGCAATCACCCAGATATAGAGCAAAAAATAAACGACGATAATGAAATAAAGCCTGACACAAAAAAGGCCTTGGAAAAGGCCATAGCAGAATTTAAACAGGGTAGTACATATTAGGAGAATATATGGTTAGCACTCGAATTCTTCGTCGGCGTATACGAAGTGTTGAGAATACCGCCAAGATCTGCAAGGCAATGGAAATGATTGCCACTGCTAAGATGAAGCGGGCTCAAGATCAGGCAACAGCAGGGCGCCCTTATTCTGAGAAGATAAATGAGGTGATTTCTCATCTTGCCTATCATAGTTGCATTGGTGGAGATATTCATCCATTACTCCAAAATAGACAAACAAAAAAAATCTCTATCATTTATTTTACTACAGATCGTGGACTATGTGGTGGGCTTAATGCGAACCTAAACCGGCTTATTGGTACTTTCATTTCCGAGCAAATCGTGCCAGTCAGCCTTATCACGGTTGGGCGAAAAGGAAGAAATTTCATGCTCCGTGCAGGACAAAACATTCGCGCAGAGTTTACTGGAATCAAGGATCGGCCAACCCTAATGGAGACATTGCCAATTTCTGGGATCGTTATTGATGATTATAGCAGTGGCAAAACTGATTTGGTATATCTTGCATATCCTCATTTTGTCACCACCATGGTACAAAGTCCTAAATTAGAAGTTTTGCTTCCTGCCGAACCAGTTGATATGGCTTCATCACAAAGAGAAGAGCATATTTACGAGCCTGAGCCCAGTGTTGTTTTTAATGAACTATTGCCCCGATTTGTGGAGATGCAAGTATATCATGCCACACTTGAGCTTATTGCGAGTGAGCAATCAGCACGTATGGTTGCTATGCGTAATGCGTCTGAGAGTGCAAAAGAAGTCATTGAGGATTTGACCCTTACATTAAATAAAGCCCGCCAGGAGACCATAACCAATGAAATCTGTGATATTTCTGGAGGGGCTGAGGCTTTGGCTAGATAAGGAGGTTAGGAGTGGCAAAAGGGAAAGTAGTTCAAGTTATTGGGACAGTGATCGATATGGAGTTTCCACCTGGTGAACTGCCAACTATTAATAATGGCATAGTGATTAATCAGGATGATATGAAAATTATTGTTGAGACCCAGCAACATGTGGGAAACAATTGGGTTCGCGGTGTTGCATTAACCGCTACTGAGGGGTTGCAGAGAGGCGCTGAGGCTGAAGATATGGGAAGCTCTATAACGGTGCCTGTTGGCAAAGTAACCCTGGGAAGACTCTTCAATGTTTTTGGTGAGCCGATTGATAATCTTGGCGAGGTAAAGTCTGATTTTAACTATCCTATTCATCGCCATCCTCCTGCTTTAGATGAGCAGGAGACCACTCCTCAGATATTAGAAACAGGTCTTAAAATAATGGATCTGGTAACGCCTTTTACAAGAGGAGGGAAAATTGGGGCATATGGGGGTGCCGGCGTAGGAAAGACAGTTATTATTACCGAGCTCATTCGGAATATTGCCACTGAACATGGTGGTTACTCTGTTTTTACCGGTGTGGGCGAAAGATCTCGAGAGGGCAATGATCTATGGTTGGAAATGCAGCAGTCCGGAGTTTTAGAGAGGACTGTCCTTGTCTTTGGCCAGATGAATGAAACCCCGGGTGTGCGATCTCGGATAGGCCTAACCGGGGTGACCATGGCAGAGTATTTTCGTGATGTTGAGGGGCAAGATGTTCTTCTATTTATAGATAACATATATCGATATGTTCTGGCCAACATGGAACTGTCTGCCCTTTTAGGGCGTATGCCCTCGGCAGTAGGGTACCAACCAACACTGGGTACTGATGTTGGTGAGCTAGAGGAAAGAATTACTACTACAAAAAAGGGATCCATTACCTCATTCCAAGCTATCTATGTGCCAGCCGACGACTATACTGATCCTGGTATAGTAGCTACCTATGGGCATCTCGATGCAGTTGTTGCATTGGAACGCTCCATTGCTGAGTTGGGCATTTACCCTGCTGTTGACCCCTTAACCTCGACGTCACGAATACTTGATCCTGCTATTGTCGGTGAAGAGCACTATCAGGTAGCACGAGGTGTGCAGAGGACATTACAGAGATACAGGGAATTACAGGATATAATATCTATTCTGGGTATGGAGGAATTAAGTGACAAGGATAAGCTCACGGTGAACAGGGCACGGCGCATTCAGAGGTTTTGTTCTCAGCCCTTTCATGTAGCAGAGCAATTCACTGGTATCCCGGGTAAATATGTTCCTGTTAAGGAAACGGTGCGTGGGTTTAAGGAAATTTTAGAAGGAAAGCACGATAATCTTCCCGAAGCCTCCTTTTATATGGTTGGCACCATTGATGAGGCAGTGAACAAAGCCAAACAGATGAGTGGGTGAGTTGCAATGGCTACATTGAGACTAGATCTTGTTACCGCAGAAAGAATGGTTTACTCCGATGAGGTGGACATGGTGATCGCATGGGGATTGGAGGGGCAGCTGGGCATTCTTCCCCATCATGCTCCTTTGATGACCATGCTTCAGCCTGGAGAGCTGATTATTAAAAAGGATAATAAAGAAATTTCTATGGCAGTAAGTGGTGGTTTTCTTGAGGTGCGCCCTGACAAGGTGATTGTTTTGGCTGATGCCTGTGAACGTGCTGAAGAAATTGATATAGCCCGCGCAGAAGAGGCCAAACAACGAGCAAAAGATCTTATAAAAACCTCCTCAAAGGAGATTGACACTGCTACAGCGGAGGGCGCACTTCGTCGGTCATTGGTTCGGCTTAAGGTAGCTGAAAAAATACGCCATAAACGAGGACAAAGGCAGAGAAACCCCCTGGAGTAATATTATGAAAGCATTTGCAGACAAGCTTATTGAGATTACCGAAAGACATGCAGAGGAAATTTCTGAACAATGGTGCCAAGATATCAGGACCAATAAGAGAACACCATCATACCATGTAATTGCAGAGGAGGACTGCCTTCTTAAGGCTGTGAGCTTTTACAAGAGCCTGAGCAGGGTATATTTTAGCCAAAGACCCAGCAGAGATTTGTATGAGTATTTTACGCACTATGCTGAAGATACATATAATGAAGGCATTCCCGGCCCTGAAGCTATATATGCCCTTTTTATGATGAAAAAACATATGTGGTTGTATGCCGATTCACAGGCGCTTTTTATCACACCTATGGATCATTTACAGGCAATAGAAGCTCTCAATAAAACAATACGTATTTTTGATCTGGGCACATTTTTTATAGTGCAAAAATACGATGCACTGAAAAAAAGGGACGGATTTATTTATTAACAATGAAGCAACTCTTCAGCCACAGATTCATACAAATGGATACAGGTAATTTTAAATACAGGGAAATAACAGAGATTATTCTTAGAAATCTCATTGGCATATGACGATAAAAAAATATCAGCGGCAATTAGCGTAAACCTGCCTGCTATCCGGCAGGAGGTCCTGTGGCTGAAAACGTTTTAACAATGAATATTATGAAAATACTCGTTGTAGATGATGAAGATATTGTGCTTGATAGCTGTCAAGCAGTATTTGAGCTAGAGGGCTTTGAGGTCATGCTTGTGCCAAGCGCGGATAAGGCTGTTGAGGCAATGCAAAATGACAATTTTGCTCTTTTACTGATCGATGTAAAGATGCCCAAGCATGATGGTATGTATCTTATGAAAAAGATTAAGGAGCAGTGGCCAAATATACCCATTATTGTCATGAGCGGTTATTATACAGCAGAAACCATCAAGGAAGCCTTTAAAATGGGAGCCGCCAATTTTATTGCCAAACCATTTGAACCTGATGAACTTATTAGAACAGTTCGCCAGATTATTGAAAAGGAGGAACACCATGGAAAAAAAGAAAGTCCTAGTAATTGATGACGAGCAGATTGTCTTAGATAGCGTGAGTCAGATACTCATCGATGAGAACTACGAGGTAGATGTCTCACTGAATGGCCGTGAAGGGCTTGATTGGGCCATTGAAAGACCATACGACATTTTGCTCACTGACATACGTATGCCGGACATTGGGGGCATGACGGTTCTACGGGATGTGAAGAGAATCAAATCATCCCTTCCCGTTGTTATTATCACCGGTTACGCAACAACCAAGTCAGCGGTACAGGCCATGAAATTAGGAGCAGCAGATTATATAGAAAAACCATTTGAGCCTGAACAACTTCTCGATGCAGTGGCTAAGGCGCTTGGTATTTCGCCTGAAGCTGAGGAACAGGGATTGATTCACAAGGAGGAGATGGCTAAGGTGCTGGAAAGGGCTGAATCTGATGATGTATTCTTTGCGAACCTTCTTGAAAATGGAGCAGATGCCTTAGATGAATATGACCTAACCAAGGCAGAGAAACTTGCGATTGTAACCGGTGATGTGCGGTGGATAGAAGATCAGATTGGACGTCTAACACGACCCCAGAGACGCATGCTTGTTTTCTTGAAAATTCAAAGCGCCTCTTAGCTTACTGGCAACTGTTCACAGTTCACCGTTATCTGTCGTCCAAAAGGGGGAAGATATTTCTTTAGGGCAACCCATTGTTTGGCCTAGCGGGAGGGATGGCTATTTAAGCGGTTCATTGCCATTATTGAATTATCGGTGAACGGTGAGCGCTTACGTTCACTTTTTAGCTCACTTTAGTCACTTAAAATTAGTGATTGGGTTTTATGTTTTGCTTTTACCTTAATTTTAGGCACGTTAGATATGTAACATAGGTATTGTGTATGCTTTCATCCACACGATCAAAACTCATAGCAAGCTTTTTAGGGGTTTCCTTTTTGGTTGGTGTTGTCTCTCTCTTTATCGGAGGCCA
>JAWOBA010000230.1:0-8153 GCA_046498285.1 Desulfatiglandales bacterium
CGCCTTTGAGCGAATCCTTGGTTTCATTTAAAAACTTTTTCATTTCCGGGGTGATTTCGCCTATTTCCCCGGCCTTTTCAATTGTATCGAGATCGTCCATGGCACCTCCTTTGTTAAATGTCCATGACGATCATAAGCTAGATAATTTACTAAGTCCAGTGAAATCTTTGTTTGTTTTATTTTTTCCGAGGCCCTAACCTGATATGTTTTGGCCTTTCCTTTAGCGTTTTGAATAATTACTCATGGATCACCCTCCCAGGGAGTTTTGTAAATTCGATGGCTGCTTTTTTCTGTCGAAGTTCTCCAAAAAAATGGTCGCAGATCTTGCATAAGTCAGAATAACGAACATCTTTGGGATTCCGCCGTATCTTTTCAAGCAGATCATCGATTTTTGCCATATTAATATAATATCAATAATGATACCAAAGTCAATAGGAGAGAGAAGTATTTTTGTGACACACACCGCCCGGTTATGCTGGGCGTTGTAGCCGGGCGTTTTTTCAGGCCACGGAACCAGTATATGGGGGATATTGAAAATAGAAAGTTATGCCGCTTAAAATCAAAAGAATGAACCTATATGAATTTCGAGATAATCGGGAAAATTGAGAATGCGGAGACATTTGTTACAGGAAAGGGTATACGTGAGCTTAAGCGGCTCCAAAAGGCCTATGGCAAGGCCCAGGTGGCGTAAACGGAAAGGAATCGCGTCCATAGAGCTGTCGAATGGTTTCATACAGTTAGCCGAAATACACTGGTACGAAGCGTCAGGAATTGGCAGGAAGGAATTCAAGATCAAGCGATATTTGGAGTAAACAAGATGGCACATTCGAGTGAACACCACTTTGTAATCTGCATTCGCAATGATAATTATCCAGCTTCGTTGGAGAAACGCAAAATCTACGAGGTAGAATATTTTGTTCCGGTCAAACTGCCGCAAGCCACGGAAGAAGCTATAGTTAGCACGGCATAACCAATACGGGATAATTCTGCATCCACTCTAACAGTTCCTTGAAAAATCAATATAACCCAGAAAAAGGAGGCACTACTCCTATTTTTATGTCGAGGCCCAAAAATTCTTAGAGACAGGGGAAAATGCCTTTTTAGGGCGGACCTTACCGTAGCGGGGTAATGGATATTTATCCATAGATCTTTGCCTGATCCTCTCTGCGGCTTGGCTCAAACAGCTATATCAAGCGTCCTTGAATAACTCCGAGGTTCCGGTATATGTTCGCCATCCTCACGCATACCTTCCAGGTGGAAGGCTATACCCTCCTGAATGTTGCGCTCCACTTCTTCCCGGGTTTCTCCGGTGGCCGAGCAGACTTCCCGGCATCTGCCATTTCCTTCTTAATTTTTTCCCGCTCTCTTCTCTCTGCCAGGGTATGGGATCCCTCGCCGGTCCTCTGGGCTCTTTTAAACCTTGATAGCTCTTCTGCCGCATTCTGAGGATTCCAGCCTTCTGAAGCCCATTCCGTTTTCATGGCGTTTTCCATCGAAAGTGTACCGGACAGCGAAGTAACGGTCAAATTTGATGCCGTGCTGCCTGGTTTTATGTTCCCGGTATCTTACTCCGGAGTATTTTGTAGAATGCCACTTAGCCATGCTGCCCCCTTGATTAGTTCCTATTTTTCCTTACTATTCGGCGACAAATTAAAAATAAAACAAAAAAAAGAGGGCTTGAATCCGGGGGTTGCGAGTTCGAGTCTCGTCGGCCCCGCCAGGAAAACCGAGGGGTTAGGTAATTTACCTAACCCCTTTTTTTATGTTTCATTACAGGCTGCATACCGCTTTTATCTTTATAACCTTCCATATAAGCGTCATGGCCAGGCGGGATTCCGTAATCAATGTTGAATTGTTGACCCGGAGATCCCAGCTGACAATATCTTTTGAATTCCTGAACTCAATTCGTAAACCTCTTGTCTGCTGCTCCCGTTATGAGGATAAGGGCTCAAAAACAGTTGAATGGCACTTTCAGCCTGGCTTTGCCGGCACGGACTCTGCTTTTTATCCTTGAGTTTTCTCATAAAATGTGGAAGGCTTCGCGGATCATGGGCATTAAAACCGTCCTATCGAATGGCTGCAGTTTGGCATGCTTCTTGTCACAAGTTCAATACTCATCGCTGGATGCTCGGTCATTTCGGCTTTTCGAGAGCTGTTTCTCTTTCTGGCAACCATTTCTACATTCGCGGCGGTTCGCGAATTGGATTCGTTGCTGGATAAGGTTATTCCTTGGATCGGCTGCAAAATCGGGTTTGTGATCCTATTGTATGCCGTGGGTGTTGCCTATTCAAACCGCAATAAGGTGAAATGGCAAATTGCGCAGTTCCTTTCTTCTCGTGCATTCGCCGTTATGTGGGCAGGCTTTATAGTGGCTGTGCCGGTAGCTCAGCTATTGGGGCACGGCCCACTTCTGGAATCATTGTTGGGCGATAACTACGATCGCTCCTACAAACGGGTAATCGAAGAAAGCGGGGAGCTTGTGGGCTACTTGTTACTTGTAGCAGGTAGCATCGAGTCCGTGCTACAGATGAAGGCGGCTCGATTCCTCAGGTGACCGCCGCGATTAAAGAAGAACATAGGGTGATAGGATGATGAAATTGACGCTATTGCGGCACGGTGAAAGCTTGTGGAATAGGGAAAATCGTTTTTCTGGCTGGTCGGATGTCGATCTTTCTGGCCATGGCAGGATCGAAGCTCGAGAAGCCGGCAAAACGCTCAGATCTGAAGGCTACCAATTCGATGTCGCCTATACATCAGTGCTGAAGCGCGCCATACGCACACTTTGGATTGTATTGGGTGAACTTGACCAAATGTGGATTCCTGTCGAGCGTTCGTGGCGGCTGAATGAGCGGCACTATGGGACACTGCAAGGCTTGAACAAGGCGGAGACCGCAAAGCGCTTTGGGGAAGACCAGGTACTCCTTTGGCGCAGAAGCTATGATATCAGGCCCCCGGCCTTGGAGAAAACGGACGAACGATATCCGGTCCATGATCCACGTTATCGGGAATTGAATTATCGCGATTTACCACTAACAGAGTGTCTAAGAGACACGGTCGAGCGCTTCTTGCCCTATTGGCATGGATCTATTGCACCTACCGTCAAAACGGGAAAAAGAGCGATTATCGTAGCTCACGGCAACAGCCTACGGGCACTGGTGAAGTATCTCGACAATGTTTCAGACGAAGACATTGTAGCACTGAATATTCCTACCGGCATACCGTTAGTATATGAGCTGGATAAGGAGCTGCGGCCTATCAAACATTACTATTTGGGAAATTCAGAAAATGTAGAGCAGGCAACGAAGGCTGTAGCGGACCATGGTAAAACCCGATAGAAGTGTAAGATCAGCCAACAAGGCGGATTCGGGCAACGACAAATTAGCGGTTGCTATCGTTCACAAGCGGGAAGGAGTTGATTAATATGCCCAATAAAGATGGAGCTGGACCAAAAGGTCAGGGATCGAAAGACGGTCATGGTAAAGGCAAGGACAATAGTCTTGGTCAAGGTCCGATGACTGGAGGAAAGAAAGGAATTAAGGAAAAAACCAAAAAGTAAGCCAGATTTAAGAACGAGAATTGAGAGAATGCGAACAATCGCATGAACGCAGACCAAAAAGGCCGGGGCTAACATTATTGTTGGTCTTCATGTCTTGCGGCCCGGGCTTTTTGGCTGGTTATGCGGGGCATTAGCCCTACAAGGAAGAACTGGCATGTCTCACGATCACAACCATCATACAACCAATTACAACCGCGCCTTTGCGGTTGGAGTATTGTTAAATAGCATCTTCGTTGCCATTGAAGCGGGCTACGGTGTTGCGGCAGGATCGTTGGCACTGATCGCAGACGCTGGACATAATTTGAGCGATGTGCTCAGTCTGCTGCTTGCTTGGGGTGCGAGTTGGCTTGCTACAAAACCAGCAACGGGAAAAAGGACATACGGTTTTCGGAAGGTTACCATCATGGCTTCCTTAACCAATGCCATAGTTCTACTTTTTGCACTCGGGGGCATTACCTGGGAGGCTATTGGACGAATATTCGAGCCCAGACCTGTTGAAGCAATGACGGTCATCGTGGTTGCCGCAATTGGTGTCGCAATAAATTCTATCACTGCATGGCTCTTCTTTTCCGGTCAGAAAAAGGATTTGAACGTTAAGGGTGCCTACTTACACATGGTTGCCGATGCCGGTGTTTCACTTGGTGTCGTGTTAGCTGGTGTCGTCATAATGCTCACGGGTTGGCAGATGATTGATCCGTTAATTAGCATTCTTATCGTAGTTGTTATTCTCGTAGGAACTTGGTCTCTGCTGCGTGATTCTATGAATCTTGCCTTAGATTCAGTTCCTAAGGATGTTGATATAGAAGGGATAAAAACCTATCTGACTGGTCTTGAGAATGTATGCCAGATTCATGATCTGCATGTTTGGGCCATGAGTACCACGGAAACAGCCTTAACGGTGCATCTAATTACAACTGATTCTGTTTTAAGTACTGATTTTTTATCAAAGATTGAACAACACTTACATGACTATTTCGATATAGAACATTCGACGATACAAATCGAAAAACAAAACGCTGAATCTTGCATGTTAAACAAGGGAATATGTAAAAATGGCTAACAAGGCGCTACACCGGCGGCAATTCCGCTCCGCTCCAGTGTGCCAAGAAGGACTGATATCAGTTCATGCTGTACAAGAGATGAGGGGAGGCCCCTCGGAATCGACGTGAAGGCATAGGTTCCAAACCACCTTAAGCTGCTGTGGTTAAGAGCCATGGTGGTGAGCGGTAAGGAAAAGGTCCTGCAAGACAGGATCAGGTGTGTATCCAAGAGATGAACGAAAGTGAACCGCTGATGAGGTGTCGAAAAGCGGAAAGATGTTGTCAAAACCTGAGGGCTGGAGCGTCGCAGGGATTAACCTGGAGGGAGCCTTCTTACTGTCCAGGTGGCAACCGGTGGTCGGGGTGGCGGGGTGGGGTGGGGCCGATAATCATTTGAAATAGCTGATATTATGGCAGAATTTAGGCTATTTCCCAGTCAATAATGGCGATTTTAGCCCCAAAAAAGTGAATATGGATTAATTGGATAAAAATGGAGATATGGCCCGAGCTAAAAGACACTACATTCCCGGACATATATGGCATCTTACTCATAGATGTCATAAGAAAGAATTTTTATTGAAACTGGTGAAAGACCGGCGTAGATGGCTCCAATGGTTATATCAAGCGAGAATACGTTACGGGATGGTCATCCTGAATTATACCGTGACCTCCAATCATATTCACTTACTGGTATATGATGAAGAAGGAAAAAACACTATACCCCAATCAGTCAAGTTAGTTGCAGGCCGAACCGCCCAGGAATACAATTTGAGAAAAAATAGAAAAGGTGCTTTCTGGGAAGACCGCTATCACGCCACAGCAGTTGAATCCGGAGAACATCTCTTGAAATGTCTGGTATATATAGACTTAAACATGGTACGAGCCGGAGTGGTCTCGCACCCTGCGGATTGGCCGTTCGGAGGATATAATGAAATCCGTAAGCCTCGTAGAAAATATGTGCTGATAGATTATCATAAGCTTGCGGGCCTGGCTGGTTTTGAATCCTATCAATTCTTCCTGGAAACCCATAAAGAAATGGTTGATGAGCGACTGACAAATGGGGATAACCAGAGAAGGAGTCAATGGACGGAAAGCCTCGGAGTGGGCAGTAAGAGTTTTATCGAGACTATTAGAAAAAAAATGGGGGTAAAGGCCAAAGGCAGAAAACTCCTTGAAGACGGCAGGAATTTTTGCCTTCGTGAAGATTTGAAATCCTATGATGCCGATTTTGATGGCAGAAATGAAGATATGGGCCCACAAAATACCTATTATTGGGATATTAATCTTTCAATTTCAGTTGGTTAGCATGGCCCGACCCCAGAAGGCAAAGCATGGCCCGACCCCAGAAGACCACAGTTGGTAGCATGGCCCGACCCCAGAAGACCAGAAGAAAACCAGAAGAAGAAGCTCTGTTGTGGAACACCCAATGGTGTGACGGCAGCGGATATTGCGCTTGCCTTGGGTTACTCCGGCGTGGACATGACTGCCATGCCGGAAGGAGCGAATATGGGCCTTGGGTGCGGCAATCCGCAGGCCATCGCTTCCTTGCAACCCGGCGAAGTTGTGCTGAACCTGGGCAGCGGCGGAGGATTCGATTGTTTTCTGGCGGCACGGGCCGTTGGAGACAAGAGAAAATATGAATTTTCTTTGAATCCGAAAATAAATCTGCTATTTTAACATTTATGAACAAATCACGTACAATTATCTGCCACATTTCAGACCTAAGGCGTGACAATGCCGTTCCGGGAACACCTGCGGAGCGGATTGAGATGGTTTGGCCACTTACTCGGGAAGTCGCATCTTTAAGCAAACGCCACAATGTTGAACGAAGATTACAAAGAAATGTTGCAGGCCTTAGGCGAAGAAGAAGTTAAATTTCTTCTGATTGGCGCTTATGCCCTTGCCGCCCATGGGTATCCCCGGGCTACTATGGATATTGACATCTGGGTTATGCCCTCACCTGAGAATGCTAGTGCCGTCTTAAGGGCGCTACGCAAGTTTGGGGCGCCGTTGCACGATCTTACGAAGGCCGATCTTGAAAGAGAAGGTACTGTTTTCCAAATAGGTGTGGAACCGAGGCGAATCGACATTATCACTGCAGCATCGGGGCTACAATTTGATGAAGCTTTTTCCAGAGCCATGGAAGTGGAAATCGAGGGCATGAATATACGAATTCCGACAATTCCCGATTTGATATGCAACAAGCGTGCATCTGGGAGAACGAAAGATATCGCAGATGCTGAAACCTTGGAAGAAATGGAAAATTCCGAACAATGAAGTCCACTTTATCGTTGACCGCTAGGGCGGCCAACGATAAAGTGACTTAAGCGTTTATGTATGGCGCTGATTCCCTACCATTTTACCTCCTTCTTAGAACAGGTACTGTTCCGATAACCACTGTGACGAGACGTCTCTTAACCGGTTACGCCCAAAAGTGCAACCTCGGATACAAAAGACAGGGGCATTAACAACCTGATAACCTGACAGCGGCCCCCAATTTTCTACGTGTGTGCATAACTTTGAAAAGAGCTTGACAGCTATAATGGACCACATTAAAAATAATTTATGATAAAAGTTTCAAGTCTGCCGGCACCGAGAGTATTGTTGATGGTGGGGCATCCCGAACCGCAATACAGAATTTGTTGGGTCATGCGGTAAATGCTTGGATAAACCTGATTCTTTTTTAATTTAAACACGCAGAGACACTACAGACCGACAACGTCCGGGCCCGCTAATGATGAAAATTCGCTGGGTAAAAGGCTTTTTTCTACCGGCATTGCCTTGCCTGGTTTTTGTTTGGAACCAGGCTCTGATATCGCATTTTAAATGCGGCAATCTAAAAAAGGAGGGAAAAAAATGAGAAAAAAAATCTTTATTGCGGTTGTTTGTCTTGCTGTGGGCGGTGTCGTGCCCATGTTCGGGAGCCTTGTCCTGGCTGAGAAGATGTCTCCAAAGGACAAGAAGACATACATGCCCGTGGTGATCGAAAAGAGCTTTGAACAGATTAAGAAAAAGGATGTCGCCGAAAAGTCAAAGTACGACAACCGGCAGCAGGAACTGCTGAAAAAGCGCTATGACTTAAGTGACAATCCCTCTGACACCATGATGTCGGCCGGACGCAAACCGGTTCAGGCAGGGGTTCGGGTCAAGCTGCACGGAAATACCAGCTGGAATGATTTATCCGAAATGACGCCTGCAGAGATCAAAGAGCAGGATCTTTTCCCCATGGGCTTCCGCCCATTGCCACATTCGAAGCACAGCACTGGCGGGATGGTCTTTCCGCAGGACCAGATAGACAACATGGAAGAAATGGAAGACCGTGACCTTGAGCGGTTTGATATCGAATATGACTTGCCGTCCCACTTAACACCGGAGTTCCCTCCGCCGATCTATTTAACCACCCGCCCGGACCTGGGAGACGTTTCCGAAGGCAAGGTGCTTTCGATCAAGAACTATTACGAACTTTTTAAAGGTATTCTCACGCCGGTTCAGATGGAGGGAATGCGGCTTTTGTTAACCCCATTCCCGCAGCAACAGTTCAACCAGACAGAGGATCG
>JAWOBA010000282.1:0-9364 GCA_046498285.1 Desulfatiglandales bacterium
ATAGGTATGACCGGTAATAATGAGGCCGACACCCCCTTTTGCAAGGTTGACCATCAAATCGACTAACTGAGGAGTGCCTTCACCATCATCAGTTGCCATTCCCGACCAGGTAGCAGATCGTACAAAACGGTTCGAAAGTGTCATGCTGTTAATTTTACTTGGTGTAAATAGTGTGGTCATTATGCAGTCCTGTTAATAATTTTTAAGATCGAATCTTGATGGTTTCGTAAAAAGTCATGTTACTCGCTCATGATGCCCATTTTGGGATTCATTAAATGCTTCGCTAATCGCCAAAAACTCGGCCTAACGGCCTCAAACCTGCCCGCCATCGCACCCGCTCAGGCGAGGCGGGCGGGCAATTTGTCCCGCTTGCAGCGGGATTAACGCTCAGCATTTCCTGAATCTATTTCCAAAAGTGGCCAAAATCGCTCGTAAAAGACTTTTTACGAGTTTGTCAATTTTAATAGGTGAAAAAATGTATAAGGCCTCATCATAATAGTGTATACATTTCCTTTTTAGAGACAGATGACAAGCAGACTGTTCCCATACGGCGTGTAGGTTGTAAATAGGTATCTTTTTTCAAGCAACTATGCTATCTTGTCTCATAAATATGAAGGGAGTAGTATAGAAAATTAATGTCTCATAAAATATCATATCAGGAAGTACTGAACAAGGCGCAATTGTCTGCAGTTACTACCCCTGAAGGGCCAATTCTTGTGATTGCTGGGGCTGGAAGCGGAAAGACCAGGACACTGATCTATAGGGTTGCATGGTTGATAGAAAGAGGTATTCCGCCGAAGGAAATTCTTCTTTTGACCTTTACAAGAAAGGCGGCCAAGGAAATGCTTGAGAGGGCAGCAAAGCTCTCTGATAGACGATGCAAAGAGGTTTCGGGTGGTACGTTCCATTCCCTTGCTCAATATGTGTTGAGGCAAGAGGCACACCGGATCGGCTTTAGCTCCTCTTTTACCATTATGGATAGATCAGATATGGAGGAGGCAACTCATGCGCTTGTCCAGGAACTTGATGGTGAAAAAAGATCCATTAGATTGCCGAAAAGGTCTACCATCGCAACTATTATCAGTAAGGCGGCCAATATGGAGAAGCCTTTAGCTGAAATTATGGAGATAGAATACCCTCAATTTCTCCCGGTTGTTGCAGAGCTAGAACATCTTTTTACACGTTATAGAGAATATAAAAGAAACAATAGCCTCATGGATTACGATGATCTGCTACTTTTTTTTAGACACCTTTTAAAGGAAGATGGAGAGATTAGACTCCGTTTGGGTAACAGATACAAATATATCATGGTCGATGAATATCAGGATACAAACACCATTCAGTCCGATATTGTCCGCTATCTTGGTTCATTACATAAGAATGTTATGGCAGTGGGTGATGATTCTCAGTGCATTTACTCCTTTAGGGGGGCTAATTTTAAAAATATGTTTGATTTCCCAGATCATTTTCCTGAGGCGAAGATAATAAAACTAGAAGAAAATTACAGATCCACACAGTCCATACTTACTATGACCAATGCGCTTATGGATCAAGCACAGGAGAAGTACACCAAATGCCTTTTTACCAGGAGGGAAGGCAATGCGGTCCCCCTGGTTGTTGATACTGGGATCGAACGAGATCAGGCGTCTTATATATGCAGGTCTATAGAAGTTCTATTGGATGAGGGGCACAAGCTAAAAGATATAGCTGTTTTATTTAGGGCTGGCTATCATTCATTTGAATTGGAACTTGAACTTACACGCAGAAATATTCCCTTTGCCAAGTACGGAGGGTTTAAATTTATGGAGTCTGCACACATCAAAGATCTTTTGGCCCACCTCAGGGTAATAAGTAATAAAGAGGATATTCTGAGCTGGGGACGTCTGTTACGGTTATTAAAAAACATTGGCCCTGGAAGGAGTCAGGCAATCATAGAGTGGATGAAGAAAGAGCATATAGCGGCACCCAAGATAGATGAATGGGCAGGAATTGCTAAAGAGCGAGAAGGCCTTACGAAGTTGGCTAGGCTTATGAGTGCTCTTTCCGAACCAAAGGTTAGCCCTGAGAAAGGGGTTGAACTTTCCATTGCATATTATCTCCCTTTTTTAAAGGAAAAATTTGATGATTATCCAAGGAGGCAGCAAGAGTTAGAGCAACTAATTTCAATGGCATCGAGATATAAAAGTTTGAGAGCATTTTTAGATGACCTCTCTCTTGAACCCCCGACAAGTCCAGTAGAACTTAACCCGTTTGATAAAGTGGATCAGTTAACTCTGTCTACCATACATTCAGCGAAAGGATTAGAGTGGAGCGTAGTGTTTATAATCTGGCTCATAGATGGACGCTTTCCCCCCGGAAAGTCATTTATAAATAGAGAGAGCCTTGAGGAAGAACTCAGGTTACTGTATGTTGCATCTACACGAGCAAAAGATAGACTGATCATGACCTATCCGGGTAAGGAGTTGATACGAAACCCTGCAGGATTGAGTGGCCATTACCATCAAGGGCTTTCATCGTTTGTTACTGCATTGCCTCACCATGTTGTTGAGCATCATTCATTAGTATCATCCTATTCACCTGCTTTTGGCCCATACGTCGATAACGGGTATACGGCGGTCACGCAGGGAGGAGTAGGTGGATCTTCTCATCCTGGAGTTGTGGGATCAAAACCTTTGTATAAGCCATCGAATATGACAACCGAAGGCTCTTCAGAACTAAAACAGGGAGATAGGATCAGTCATCCAGCGTTTGGTCCAGGGGTTATTGCCAGGTTTATGGGTAATGAAAAGGTAGAAGTGATTTTTAAGGATAGAGGCATCAAGGTACTTCACCTTGGCTATACCAGTTTAGAGAAGATTTAATATGGTTATCTCTGATTTACATCCTTGGAATGTGACATATGAAGAGGCAGTCAAAATCCAAAACACCTTAAAGGGTAAGGTGAGTTTAAAAAAAATAGATAAAAGAATAGAATATGTTGCCGGTTTAGATGTCTCTTATGCAAAAGGATCTGATATAATGTGGGCAGCAGTTGTTGTGCTTGATTTTCCCTCATTACAGAAGGCAGAAGAGAGATGGGCTCAAAAGCAGGTTTCCTTTCCTTACATACCTGGGCTTTTAAGCTTCAGGGAAATTCCTGCATTAATTGAGGCAGTTAAAAAATTGGAGATAGAACCAGATCTAATTTTCTGCGATGGACAGGGTATTGCACACCCAAGAGGCTTTGGCCTTGCGTCCCATCTAGGAATCCTTTTAAATACGTCTACCATTGGTTGTGCAAAATCTCCACTTGTGGGTACATACAATGAAGTTGGAGAATGTAAAGGCAGCCATGTCTATCTTATACATCACAATAGGATTATTGGAGCGGTAGTTCGTACAAGATCAAAGGTAAAACCAATCTTTGTTTCTCCAGGATATGGAGTAATGCTAAACGATTGTGTAAAATTTGTTCTTAAAACTTGTTCAAAGTATAGAATCCCTGAACCTACAAGGCAGGCCCACCTTCTTGTAAATTCAGTTAGATCAATGAAGTCCTCTGGATTGGTATGAGTTTTTTATCTGGTTTTATAGCTATTATCGGGCCACCTAATATTGGAAAATCCACCCTTTTAAATCGGTTCCTTGGAAAAAAGATAGCCATTACATCACCCAAACCACAAACTACCAGAAATAGGATTGTAGGGATTTATAATGAGGAAAACTGCCAGATGGCCTTCATAGATACACCTGGAATCCATCACACAAGATCACTGCTCCATAAAAGTATGGTTGGTTCTGCAAGGAGTTGTTTGGGAGAAGTTGATATCATACTTATGGTAGTAGGCCATGAGGACCCCACAAATAATAGTGACTTACCTATGGTATGCAATCTTTTAAGGAAAGCAGAGAAACCTGCTATCCTTGCTATAAACAAGATCGATTTGGTTAAAAAAGAAAACCTTTTGCCTACCATTGAGGCGTATAGCAAAATGAATCTTTTTGATTCTATAATACCGATTTCTGCCCTTTATGGTGATGGGTTTGAGATTTTAACAAGGGAATTAAAAAAGAAACTATCTTCTGGTCCTCGATTTTTTCCCATTGATATGGTTACCGATAAATCTGAGGAATTTCTAATGGCAGAGATTATAAGAGAGAAGATTTATTATCAAACCAAAGAGGAGGTACCGTATTCCTGTGCTGTAAAGGTTGAAAAAGTAAATGAAGACCTGGAAAAGAATCTGCTTGTTGTCATGGCAACGATATTTGTGGAGAGGGCCTCACAGAAAGGAATACTTATTGGGAAAAATGGCAGAAAGATTAAAGAGATAGGGAGAAATGCAAGGATTGAGATGGAAAGGATCTTTTCATCTAATATATATCTGGAACTCTTTGTTAAGATTGAAAAAAACTGGAGGACTAATACCAAATTGTTAAGAAGGCTGGGGTACTAAATAAAAAACCAACCGCTACTATGCGGTTGGTTTTTAGGAGAAAAGAGGTTATTTACTGTGATATATAACAAGCAAGATTCTTGCCAAATAATCATTGCTTTTCATAATATACTACAAGCTACTGAATTCATTAATATATTTTTGTTCATCTATACCTTAAGCTGGCGTTTCTTAGATCAATAGTTGTTACGATATTGTAACAATATTTCATCTTTGCGAGGCATGCAGTCTTTTAATATATTGAAATTACAGTAAATAAGTTTGTTACAATTTTTGGACACTTAAGTGAGCATTCCATATTTTTTCATCTTGTAATGCATCACACGCCTACTAATGCCAAGCATCTCAGCAGCTTGTGATTGGACTTGATTAGTATAGTCAAGAGCTCCCTTTATGAGTTTTTGTTCTAATTTTTCCAATGCTTCTGGTAAAGTCGGATTAATTGGTGCCATCTCCAAAAAGTACTCTGGTAGGTCCTCCACCGTGATCATTTCACCTGAGCTCATCACCACGGCCCTTTCAATTGTATTTTCCAGCTCCCTGATATTCCCAGGCCAGCTATAATTGTACAAAGTTTTCCAAACCTCAGGAGCTAGCTCTATGTTTTTCTTTTTCGATGTCTGGAATTGTTTTATAAAATGTGCAACAAGAAAAGGAAGATCTTCGATCCTTTCTTTTAATGGCGGCATCTCTATTTGAACGACATTCAAACGATAGAAAAGATCCTCCCTAAATATCCCCTTCTCTATATCCTCTTTTAATTTACGATTCGAGGCGGCCAAAATTCTTACATCCACCTTGATAGTTTTAGTCCCACCAACCCTTTCAAATTCCATTTCTTGTAATACTCTGAGGAGCTTTATCTGTAAAGAGGGTGGCATTTCCCCTACTTCATCAAGAAATAAGGTTCCTCCATCAGCCAATTCAAACCGTCCCTTTTTCATGGCGACAGCACCAGTAAAGGCGCCCCTCTCATGTCCGAAAAGTTCACTTTCTAACAATGTTTCAGTCAATGCCCCACAATTGATCGAGATAAATGGCCTGCTTTTCCTTGGGCTATTATAATGGACAGCCTTAGCTATGAGTTCTTTACCAGTACCGGATGCCCCCGTGATCATGACAGATGCCTTGGACTGAGCAACCTTGTTGATCATGTCATAGATCTTGAGCATAGGTTTGCTTTTTCCGATTATATTTCCATAGTTATAACGCTCTGAAAGTGCTTCGCTGAGAAGCTTGTTTTCTTTGATAAGTCGAGAATTTTCTAAGGCTTTCTTAATAGTCAGCTTTAATTCCTCATTTCTGAAAGGCTTGGTAATATAATCGTAGGCCCTTTTTTTCATGGCTTCAACTGCCATTTCTATTGTCCCATAGGCAGTCATTATGATAACGGGCAGATCAGCATTGATTTTCTTTGATTCTTCTAAAAGTTCAATACCATTCATACCAGGCATTTTCATATCTGTAATTACCAGGTCTAGATCAGCTTCTCTTATTAACTGGAGAGCATTGACGGCGTTATCTTCTGTAATTATTTCATATCCTTCAGGGGCAAGTAAGGCCTCGAGAATAACAAGATAGTTTTTTTCATCGTCTATGATTAAGATCGTTTTCATAATGGTGTTTATTGTGTGTATTGATTTTATTGGGTTGATTTGTTGAGCAATTAGGGAACTGTGCAGTAAACAGATTCACCATGTACCGTTTCAATCAATTTGCCTCAGTTTTTTCGGGGCAACTTAACAAATACACTGGTCCCTGTCCCTTCTTCGCTCTCTATCCATACTTTTCCTTTATGCCCATCGACTATTTTTTTCACGATAGCCAAACCAAGGCCACTTCCCTTGTCCTTTGAGGTAAAAAAGGGATTAAATATTTTTTTGAGGTTTTCTTTGCTAATTCCTGGCCCTGTATCTTGAATTTCTACCCTATAATGTCCTTTTTCGCCTGCAATGATAATGGTAATATTACCATTTTCTCCTATTGCCTGAATAGCGTTGATAAAAATATTTAAAAATGCCCTATAAAGAAGGTGAGGATCTGCCCTAATTGTATGGTGTCCATTATCCAGATAGCTATTATTGATTTTTATATCCTTTTTATCCAATTCAGATTGCAGAAAGGAGAGGTTTCTGTTGATAATTTCTTCAAGATAACAATCTTGGAGATTTGGTTCCTCAGGTCTGGCAAAATCAAGAAAGTCAGTTACAATATCATTTAAACGTCCTGACTCCTCAATAATGATAGAGGAGAGCTTTTTCTGGCTCTCATCGGATTCTGATTTCTCTGCCAAAAGTTCGGCAGTACTTCTAATGATACCTAGCGGATTTTTTATCTCGTGAGAAACACCAGCAACCATTTCACCAAGTACAGCCAAACGCTCAGCTTGATTTAGTTGATCTTGTAGGAGTTTTTGTTCTTGTACCCTTTTTCTAAGGATGTGCTCAGCCTTCCTCACTACAAACAGGAGTGCCAGGAATATAAGAAACATAATGGTAAGGGATACACCAAAGACGAGGTACCTGAATTTTAATATAGATTCATATTCTTGTGTAAGGTCTTGGGTCAACTCAAATACACCCAATATTCCAAGAGATGAATATGGTGGTTCTGCCTTAAAGGGTATAAAAGTCTTCAGTTTTTTTTCCTCTGCAAAATGAGTAAACCATGACTCAAAAATGGAAGGTTCCCGCGAGATTAAACGTGAGCTGTGTTCCCCCTCAAGAGCAGCCCTATATCCAATACCTCCCTTGCCAGTAAGTCCGATCAAATCCTTATTGGTACTATAGGCAATGATGCCTCTCTTAATATCATAGATATTGACCTGTTCTATGTTAAGAGAGTGAATAGTAGTTTTAACTATTTTATCCATCAAATCAGATTGTTCTTTTTCTCTCAGGCTGATTGACCCGTATTTGTATCTAACAGGGACGATAAAATAATGGAATACTTGATGGTTTAAGTTATTTGCTATGAGCAAGGCATGACTCTCATAGGTATTCATCAAAATCTTTGTGGCATTCTGGGAGATGACTATTGATAGAATGAAGCTTGAAATGATAAGGATTGCAAAACTTATATAGGCAAAGAACTTAACCAATCTGAACCGACTAGTTTCAGGTCGGATATTTTCTGAATTATATTTCATACTACCTAAATTTTTAATTTTACCTCTTCCAAATAAGTACTTATTGCCTTATCATACCGCCACGTAAGGTTAAAAACCTTTTTTGCCAGCTCGAATCGTGTCTTCAAGGTTGTTCCCCCAGAGTCTGTAATTTCTTTTAACACCTTAGAATAGTCTGACGGATCAACTATAACGGTCACATCCTTAAAATTTTTTGCGGCTGATCTGAGCATGCTAGGCCCGCCTATATCAATGTTCTCAACAGCCTCTTCCAATGTACAATCCTCTTTTGCAACTGTTAGCTCAAATTGATATAGATTAACAACTACCAAATCTATGTTCTTTATGCCATGCGTATTCATCATCTGAATATCTTGTTGATTATTCCTTCTTCCAAGCAATCCACCGTGTACCTTTGGGTGAAGTGTTTTAACTCGACCATCCATCATTTCAGGAAAGCCAGTATAGTCAGATATGTCCAATACCTTTACTCCCCCATTCCTTATTGTATTTGCTGTTCCCCCTGTTGAAAGTATTTCTATTTCTAATTGCTCTAAAGATTTTGCAAACTCAACAATACCAGCCTTATCAGTGACGCTTATAAGGGCTGTAGATATTTTGTTCATGTTACCTCCTTCTCTTGAAAAATTCTTTTGGCCCGTTTTTGAGAGAGCCATAAAACCTTAAAACCACATCAAACTCTTTAGTTTTACGGTGAATCCATACATGGAAAGACTTTTTTAACAGGGAAAAAGATATGCTTTATTCCAAACAAATGCATACTATTTCTGCCCTTTAATGTCCCTATGCGAGGGGGGAAACGGCTCATGAATTATTTCCTTTTTTAAGCCCTGCTCAGAAGTGTGGAACCATGGACTACTCAACAGTTCAACCATTTGACCAGTAAAATGCTTTCATCCTTCATTGTAATCCGAATGCTATATACCTTTGTTAGAAAGCCTAAAAGTAAAAGGAGCGGCATATTTTGTCAAGTTAAATAAAATCTTGAATTTTGTGCATAACAGTGCAATGGTACATTGTTATCGTAAGTAGTGGATAGTAAGCAGTGGAGAAAAGAGAGCTTTACGTAATTCCTGTTTCTTTAAAGACAATGGGCTTTTCTTCAGTTCCCTCCGCAGGCCCTTTGAGATGTAGGCTGAGGCCACCAGTCACCTCAGAAAATACCATCGTCTTTTCAGGATTAAAAAAATTCTCAGGTTTTGCAAAGAACTCGGGAATTATAGGTTTATGCTTCTTACCTGCTCAATTGCATATTTATACTATGAGACCTTTGCATAACCCCTATTGATCTAAAGACAATGGGCTTTTTTTCAGTTCCCTCCGGGGCGTAGGCCCTCCGGGCCGGAGGCCAAGGCTCCCGGGTTGGTCTTTTCAGCAACGTATCCATGGGGGAGTTTTGCCCCCTCCGCATTGCCCCGATAAATCGGGGCCTGCGGGTTCCCCCACTGATACGTTACGAAAAGACGGCACCCTTCTCTCCGAGCGGGAGGCTCTACGAGCCGGAAGCCACCAGTCACTTCAAAAAAGTCCATCGTCTTTTTGGGGATGGTGAAAATCGCCGGGTTTTTCAAAGGTCTCAATATATGAGGAATGCATGACATATGTATATTTAGTGAGACATGGACAGACAGAATGGAATAAAAAAATGACATTCAGGGGGAGGGCTTTCGCACGCCAGGGCAAGGGAAGCACCCTGTGATGTTCGAGTACGACGCCGCGGTCAGCAAGCGCGGCGTCGACCTCGCGTTCGACGTCGCCGTCGGGGAGACCGTCGCGCTCC
>JAWOBA010000234.1:0-3827 GCA_046498285.1 Desulfatiglandales bacterium
ATTAGAGCCCAATGTTCGAGGTGTAGCAGCTCTTTTATCTCCGAAAACAGCAATTACCTCTCCCTATATTTATACCATTGCCCTGGCAGAAAATGCCTTAAAAAATGGCGTTCAATTTTACCTCAATACTAAAGTGGGGAATATTGAAAAGAAAGCCAATGGCAAGTTTCTCCTAACTACCTCGAATAAACAATTTCTAGCAAATTATCTTATCAATAGCACTGGAGTGTACTGTGATGAGATTGCTAGAATGGCTGGCGTTGACCGCTATCGTATTTATCCATGCAGAGGTGAATATTATGTTCTTGATAAAAATGCCTCATCTCTTATGAATCATTTGATTTATCCTGTTCCTCATATTGAAGAAGGTGGTTTGGGAATTCATCTTACTCCAACAGTAGACGGTAATGTTTTAATAGGCCCCAGTAATGAATACATTGATATTTATAAAAAAAATAATTATGCAGTGACGATGGAAGTACTCTCAAAATTATGCAAAGAAGCTCAAGAATTTTTACCAGTAATTTCTCCAAAGTATTTTATTAGGAATTATGCCGGAATCAGATCTAAACAGACACCTCCATCCCAGGGAGGATACAGGGATTATGTAATAGAAGAAAGTGAAGATGCGCCTAATATGATTAATCTAATTGGCATAGAATCACCTGGATTAACTGCTGCTTATCCTATCGCTCAAGAGGTAGTGGCAATGATTGATAAAAAAGAAAGACTATCTCCTAATCCTGATTTTAATCCTCATAGAAAAGGCATTCTTCGTTTTGAAGAACAGGATGAAGGGACAAAAAAGAAGCTTATCGAACAAGATCCTGATTATGGAGAGGTTATTTGTCGATGTGAACAAGTAACCAAAAAAGAGATATTAGAGGCTATAGATAACCCCTTAGGTGCTAAGAGCTTTATTTCTATTAAATATCGCTCGCGAGCTATGATGGGAAGATGTCAAGGCGGATATTGTCAAACCAGGATTATGGAATTATTAAAGGAAAAGTATAACTATAACTGGAATGAATTTCTTTTAAGAGGATCAGGATCTTATATGCTGACTGGAAATCGTAGTAATGGAGAGCCAGGTATATGATAAATAAAGATGTTGTAATTATAGGTGGTGGAGCAGCCGGATTAGCCGCTGCTGTTGCCTGTCGGGAAAAGGGAATCGAAGATATTCTTATTATTGAGAGAGAATCTGCCCTTGGTGGAATTTTAAAACAATGTATTCATGATGGTTTTGGATTAATTAAGTTTCAGCATTCTTACACTGGACCCGAATATGCCCAGAAGTATGTGGACCAGGTGGAAAAACAAGAAATAGCATATCTTCTCAATAGCATGGTCATTGATATAACAAGTCAAAAAGTGTTAACAGTAGTAAACAAATCAGGATTAAAAAAATATAAAGCAAAATCAATTATCCTGGCAATGGGTTGTAGAGAAAGAACCAGAGGGGCAATCGGGATTCCAGGTACTAGACCCGCAGGGATTTATACTGCCGGTGTAGCTCAGAATCTTATTAATATACATAATTATATGATTGGCAGGGAAGTGGTGATACTTGGCTCTGGAGATATAGGTTTAATCATGGCACGCCGATTAATGCTAGAAGGGGCTACAGTCAAAATGGTTTTAGAATTACTACCCTATGGAAGTGGTTTGCCGCGCAATTTTAATCAATGCCTGTCTGATTATAATATTCCCCTTCACCTTAATCATACAGTTGTTGATATCAAGGGGAATAAAAGAGTAGAAGCGATTACTATGGCCGAAGTAGACCCTCATGGGCAAGCTATCCTATCAACCTGTCAAGAGGTATCTTGTGATACTTTGCTTTTATCTGTAGGTCTTATTCCTGAAAATGAACTAAGCAAGATGGCAGGAATGCAACTGGATCCTTTAACCGGCGGTGCATTGGTAGATGAGTATGGTCAAACCACAGTAAAAGGCATATTTGCCTGTGGTAATGTTCTGCAGGTACACGACATCGTGGATAATGTTTCTCTGGAAGCAGAACATATTGCCTGCGGAGTAGAGAAACATCTTTCTAGTTTTATAAAACCAAAAAACGACATAGCTATTGAGATAGGCGAAGGGCTACGATATGTGTTACCACAACGGATTCGATATTTAGATGATACTGTTTTTTCGTTTAGAGTTAAAAAACCTGGTAAAAAAAAGCAAATAGTTTTTAAAAATGATCATCGTATTATTAAAGAGCAATCCTTTATCCGAGTTAATCCTGCCGAAATGATTAGAATTAAATTAACTTCTTCTGAACTTGCTGATATTAAACATTTAAAGGTGGAGTTGAACTCATGAAGAAAGAATTTATTTGTATTGTCTGCCCAAATAGCTGCCGCATTACAGCAGAGTATAATGAGCAGGAAATAAAGCATATTGAAGGTGCTCAATGTAAAAAAGGCGAAGAGTTTATTAAAAATGAGATTCAAAATCCCTTAAGAATTTTTGCCGGTTCAGTTAAATGCAAAAATGGAGACTATCAGCTGGTAAGTGTTAAGACAAATAAACCAATCCCCAAAAAATATATGAAAAAAGTTGCCCAAAAAACACATGAACTTGTTGTCGAAGCACCGGTAGAAATTGGACAGGTGATTTTTTCAGATATATTGGGAAAGGATGCAGACCTTGTGGCAACTCGGAAGGTAAGAAAGAAAGTATTATAGTCAATAATGGTGTAAATATGAGTATTGATATTGAAATGAGATTAATTAAACAAACTTTTAAAACTCAAGAATTAGATAATATTGAGGAAAAGATTCAAGAAGAGATCAAAAAAATAAATAATTATAATTACCCATCCCGCTTTCTTCTTTCAATTGAACTAACAAAATTATCATATTTAATAGTTAAAATTTTTAATTTTAATGGTTTTAAGATAGAATATTATTAAAGTATATTTTAGTCAGAGAAAGGAGACAAACCATGTCTAAACCAAAAATAGGATTTATCGGTCTTGGCATCATGGGCCTACCCATGGCCAAGAATCTCATCAAGGCAGGCTATCCCCTGATAGCCTATGATCTGAATGAAAAACCATTAGAGGAAATTACCCAAACCGGAGCCGAAAAGGCAACCTCCAATAGTGAGGTCGCTTCTAACTGTGATATCATTATCACCATGCTCCCCAACTCCCCGGATGTGCAAAAGGCCGTCTTTTCCCAAGCAGGTATCGCAGAGGGACTCTCCTCCGGACAAATCCTCATCGACATGAGCTCCATCGCTCCTTTGGTCTCCCAGGAAATAGCCAAGAAGCTGGCAGAAAAAGGTGTAGATATGCTCGATGCCCCGGTAAGCGGAGGACAGGAGAAAGCCCAATCAGGTACCCTGGCCATCATGGTAGGCGGTAAAGAAGATATCTTCAAGACCTGTAAGCCCATCCTGGATATCCTGGGTAACCCGGTCTTAGTAGGTGCTATCGGTGCCGGTGGAACCACCAAACTGGTCAACCAGTCCATCGTAGCAGTCAATATCGCCGTAGTAGCCGAAGCCTTACTCTTAGGCAAAAAAGCCGGAGTAGACCCCAAGCGCATCTTTGATGCCATCAAATCCGGACTGGCCGGCAGCCAGTGTTTTACCGACAAGGCCCCCCGCATGTTCTCAGCCAACTATGATCCCGGCTTTCGCATGAAACTGCATGTCAAAGACCTGACCAATGTCCTATCTACCAGCCAGGCTCTACACAATGCCATGCCTCTAACAGCCCAGGTCATGGAGATGATGCAGACCCTGATGGCAGAAGGCAACTCAGAGGTCGACCATGGCGGACTGGCCCTGTTCTATGAGAAGATGAATGG
>JAWOBA010000246.1:0-3428 GCA_046498285.1 Desulfatiglandales bacterium
GTTAGGCGATGAATGGTTATGTCCGGCGTTTAACCTGCCGGACATAAAAGCTTTCCTTCGCGTCCTTTGCCCGCCCGCCTCGCCTGAGGGAGCGCAGGCTCGCGATAGCGGATTCTCTTTCTCCCTTTCTTCCGGAAAGGGAGAAAAGAAAGAACATCCAGTTAATCCTGTAAATCCTGTCTAAAAAAACACTCAAAATAAGTGGGCAGAGCGTTAGCAGATGTCTGCCTCGCTTTGTCGGGACAACGCCGAGGTGCCTGCGCCCCGGATGGAACTGAAAAAAGTCCATCGTCTTTTTGGGGATGGTGAAAATCGCCAGGTTTTTCAAAGGTCTCAAGATCAGGAATTGAGAAGCCATTGGTGGTATAAGCCCGGCACCGGGCTCAGGTGCCGGTGTAGAGCAGATCCGATCAGGCCTCCACCCCAAACTCATGCCTGGCAGTCGTGGGATGATCAAGGTCTGCGTTGAAGGTTTTCTCGACGAAGGTTACGTGATTGTCGTTGTCTATGAGCATAACCGTGGATGATCGGGTTCCGTACATGGGGCTCTTGATGAAGATGGGGGACAGAATGCGTTCCCATTCCAGGTCCACGCCAGTGTGAGGAAGGGATGCATCATCGGCAAGAGTGTGGTCAGCGAGGATGTGGAACAATTCCTCCAGAGAAGGATCGCGCTGCATGGAAAGGAGGCGGCACAGGGCAGCCTTGCCGCGGGCCACCTTTGGCCACGGGGTATCCAGCAGGTGGTTGCTCAGCCCGTAAACGCCAGGTTTCAGCAACTGAACCCCGCTGCCACGGTTCGAATACCAGTACATCCTGTCTTTATCTCCCGCAATAAGATTGAATCCGTTGTATCTCCCCGCCACCTGGTTCAGGCGCTTTATATATTCGAGAGGTTCCCTGTCACCAAGCAAGAACTCGCTGACAAGTCTGCCCCGCGAAGGGGCGCCCGCTTTTATTGATGATGGATCGCGATAATTGGTAAGAGCTGCGATGCGCCCTTTCCGGTTAATGCCCAGCCATGTCCCGCCTGCTCGAAGATCCTTGCCGGCAAGTACGTCAGGCGCCTCATCCCAAAAACAAGCAGAAGTGCTCGGTCGATCATAGTACTCGTCCCTGTTGGCCAGCAAAACCAGCGGGTAGGTCGAATGTGTATTGAGAGCCATGAGCAAAAGGCACATAATTTTTCTACCAATATTCCATGTTCAATTTTATACTTTCCCTTTACTCCACCAGGCTTATCTCGCATAGATTGCTGAAAAAATCAAACAAAACCGCATTGATCTGTTGCCCTGCAATTTCAGGCGGCACATCATGAACAGCGCGCACACCGGGGCCTGCCCGGTGAAATTGACGAAGTCACAGCCTGGCGGGTTAAATTGACGGAGTCACAGTTTACCACGTTACATTCATGAAGTGAGAGCAAAGCGTATTTAACTTGTCGCAGCGTATTTAACCGGGGTCACATACACCGGGACAGGCCGGTTCAATTTTAGGATTGACATTTCAGAAACATATCATTATCCTATGCACCTAAAATGGATGGTGGTTCACAGTGAGGAAGCCCTGGTTTAGAGGAGTTTCTCACGTTAAACTTCAGTTTCGGAAAAATATTGTATGCGGATAGCTGGCTATTTCCAGGTTTCTGTCTTTTGGATTCAGAAAATTGCGGCATATGGTAATTGAAACCACCTATGATGCAAAAAAGCAGGATCAGAATGACCTTGCCTTTTTTAATGAGTATGCCCTTTTTCCATATGTTTGCAGGATCGGATATAAAAGAGCATAATCCTTGATGCAACATAGTTTATGATCTCCCATGGTGGATGATATATATACCAAGAAGCCCACAAATACACAGCTTTTTTCCTCTATCTTCCTTGTTCTCTGGGTGGTATCAATGGGCGTGGTATCCTACCTTTCTCTGGCACCCAGGGTAGAGTTCCCCATAGATTTCAGGCTGGCTGATCTATTCTACCATTTTTGCGCCTACCTCTGGCTTTCTCTTCTTCCCTGTATCAGCTTCCACACCATTCAGAGTGCTTCGATATCGGTCTTGTTCATGGTACTGCTCGGCATTGGCCTTGAATTTGGTCAATATTTTATACCAGGAAGAGTATTTTCAATAATGGATATAGCTGCTAACAGCAGTGGTGTTATTATAGGCACAGCGTGTGGTCTCTATCTTAGATCGCTCATCATGCATCCGAGATAATCGGGGCTGGACGCTGAATACCTGGCTTTGTTATATAAATATAGATATTTCAATTGGTTACATCAAAAACCACGATGTAATCCACGGGGCGGAGCTGTCTAAAAAAGGAGTGAGTCCTTCGCGTTTAGGCGATGAATGGTTATGTCCGACGGGTAACCCGCCGGACATAAAAGCTTTCCTTCGCCTCGCCCCGTTGAATTTTTATCCCGCTGTGCCCGGTAGCTCCGGGAGATGGTACTCGGGTTAAACATTATTGTTTGTTTAACTGGGACCGAAGGACAGGGAACCGTATTCAACTGGGGTGCTCTTCGCCCGCCCGCCTCACCTGAGCCCGCCCGGCGAAGGCCTGAGGCAACGCCGATGGCGGACGGGCGAGAGCGATGGCGGGCTGGCCACAGTGCGATCCTCGGCAAGCGCAACAATCCATTAATACCGAATGCTGAAAAGAGGAGTACCCCCTCCGCCGCCGGATTCTCTTTCTCCCTTTCTTCCGGAAAGGGAGAAAAGAAAGAACATCCAGTTAATCCTGTAAATCCTGTCTAAAAAAACACTCAAAATAAGTGGGCAGAGCGTTAGCAGATGTCTGCCTCGCGAGACCTTTGAAAAACCCGGCGATTTTCACCATCCCCAAAAAGATGATGGACTTTTTTGAAGTGACTGGTGGCCTCCGGCTCGTAGATCCTCCCGCTCGGAGAGAAGGGTGCTGTCTTTTTGTAACGTATCAGTGGGGGAACCCGCAGGCCCCGATTTATCGGGGCAATGTGGAGGGGGCAAAACTCCCCCATGGATATGTTGCTGAAAAGACCAACCCGGGAGCCCCGGAGCTGAAAAAAAGCCCATCGTCTTTAGATCAAGAGGGGTTATGCAAAGGTCTCTTCCCATCATGCTGCGATCGGCCTTTTGAGATGCCCGACTGTCAGCGCCTGAAGCGCAGATGATGGCAGGCACCCGGTGCTGTATTGCGTTGCTCTATTATGGCTTTGATATGAGAAAAAAAGAGAAGGAAATTACCGATAAGACCGACATCGAATCGATCATCCTCAGCTCATCCGTATGCCGGTTAGCCCTATCAGAAGACAATCAGCCCTATATTATTCCTCTTTGCTTTGGGTATGAAGAGAATACCTTGTACTTTCACTCTGCTCCTGAAGGCAAGAAATTGGGCATACTCAGGAGCAACAACAAGGTTTGTTTTGCGTTCGATATCGATCAC
>JAWOBA010000030.1:0-9736 GCA_046498285.1 Desulfatiglandales bacterium
ATCCGCTCGTTTTCGGCATCGAGAAAGCTCTGCCCCATCTCGTAGGCGCGCTGCACCTCGATCATCCGAGCGACCTGCCCGATCGGGTCGACATTGGACCCTTCCAGAAAGCCTTGCAGGATGCGCGCATCAGGCGCCGGCTCGAACCCGCCCTCGGCGCGGTATTCCCACATCTCAGCGCCACAATTCCCCACATATAACGCCTCAATGTCCTGAGGATCAAATCCTCTATCCACAGAGCTCACCATATCAAGGAAGGCCTCTGCAAATAACTCACGGTTAGTTACATCAATCCTAATACCAAATGCCGACATTCCAGCTCCAATCATGGCAACGCCCCTACCCAGTTTCCTCTTTCTTTGAATCATGAGTCTACCTCCAAAAATAAATGAGCGGTTACATAAAAAATAATGCTATAAATCTTCCTACGCCACAATTAATTTCTCAATGGTCAATAATCGAGACCTTTGCATAACCCCTATTGATCTAAAGACGATGGGCTTTTTTCAGTTCCCTCCGGGCCGGAGGCCTCCAGTCACTTCAAAAAAGTCCATCGTCTTTTTGAGGATGGTGAAAATCGCCGGGTTTTTCAAGGGTCTCTAATCAATACATATCAAATGAAAACGCAGAAAAATAAGAACGGAAATATACTCTTTTAACCCAGATTATGCAGTAGGCACCTACTGCATAATCTGGGTTTAATACTGGTAAAATCATAAAAAGTCTACAGTGTTTTCGATCCTATGAGCATCAGCAGTCAATCAAAGATGATATCCCTCAACTCCTGCACACAATCCTAACCCACCCTGATGTGTTTTACAACCCACTCAGGAACAGCCCGAAGATTGTAATAATGAGCCATGGTATAGAAACAGGTAGAGGAACAATACGGGTTACATCTGGCCTTAACACTCTGCAGTTCACTTTCATCAAATTTGGGGGCCCAGATTCTACCCCAGTCATGATTATAGCTGATTAAATCAAAACATGGTGAAAGAGTTCCATCAGGCCTTATAAGGGCACCATTATGGCCTGCCCTGCAATCCCATGTACTTACGTCGCCTTTCAGTCTTTGCTTAAACATCTTGAGATGTGCTATTGAATTGACCATTGGCCAGCCACGGCGCTGTTTTTCAATAAGCCAATCTAATAGTTCACTAACTTCATCATATTGATCATGTGTTATGGAAAGCATATCATCATGATGTTTATAGTGGTTTATGTCCACGAAGCTCTGGGGGGGCTCATTGAGATGATAATCAGTGCCTATCTTGTTTTGATGTGCAATCTCAGTGAGAAGCTTAACATCCTTTATATTATTCCTGCATATATTTATGTTAAAAAAAGGAAGATATCCCCACTTTTTCTGTCGTTCGACAAGATACCTGAATTGTGGTTCTATATTGAGCAGTGCCTTGGGCAGGCCTTTGCGAGGAGCCACACAGTCTACTGCCAGGTTTATGGCTGCTACCCCTGCCCTGCCGACTTCATCTATAAATGGCTTATCCATGAGGTATCCATTTGTAGGCAAATACATAAAGAAGCCATTTTCTGCCCCATACCTGATAACCTCTAAGATAAAATCTTTTCTCATGAGAGGCTCGCCCCCCATGAGTGGAATTACCCTGCATCCAATAGATTTAAGCCAGTCTATTGAACTCTTTGCCGTTTCCATATCCATTCCTGGCAGATCATTGTTATACTGAAAACAATAATAGCAATCGATATTACATTGCCACTCGGTAAAAAGATAACATAACACAGGTCTGAACTCATTTTTATGAACACGTGAATTAAGGTATGGAATTACCCATCTCCTGACCGCCTTTACCCCATTCAGAACCTTATAATTACCAGTTTGAAACATGATTTTCCTCCTTTCATAATTAGTTTAGGCAATGGTTAATGGTATTTACCAGGTATGAAATTCGGCTAATCCCCTAAGGTACGGTATATCTACCAATCTCTTAAAGATAGTAACGCTATCAAAATAAAAGTAAAGAAAAAAACTGCTATTGCCAACTATCAAACCTGGAAAGTCCAATCAATACAACGCTGTTTATTGGGTGAGGGATTTTTTGCAAATAGCAAGACATTATGAATAAGTATATTGCGAGTTTTGCAAAACCTGGCGATGTTCAGAATTCCACGTTGTTCAATCCCGAAGGGCTATTTAACCGGGGTTCAAAAATAATTTTCGTGGTTCAATGCCTTCCTTTTTCACCAGACATACCCGAGCCGGAAGCAATATCCTCATGGTATTTCACCGATGAGTATCCGAATCACGTTGTTCCTGGCGCCTCTGCGTCTTGGCGCGAGGATTCGAACCCCGATTTATCGGGGCAATGCGGATAGAGCAAAATTTATCCGCCTCTGGTGGGCTCCCCCATGGATACGCTGCTGAAAAGATCAACCCGGGAGCCTCGGCCTCCGGCCCGACTCCGTCCTGGAGGGGACTCCGCCCCGGAAGGGAGGACCTACGCCCCGGAGGAAACTAAAAAAAGCCCATCGTCTTTAGATCAATAGGGGTTATGCAAAGGTCTCATTGCATCCCCTATCACTCCGGGGATATTTCCCCAGTACCGACTCCCGCACGGAGTGAAGTTCATAAATCTGCGAGAGATAGCATAAGAAATTAATCAGATACATGTTGATTTCCTGAAGCTTCTTGGCTACAGTACATTGACGATATGTAGAGATTTTTGAAAAACCCGGCGATTTTCATCATCCTCAAAAAGACGAGGGAGAGCTTTGCGCAACCATAGAAATAGGAAACGAGGCTTCATGGAGCGCGACTTTTAAATACTTTTTCGGGGTACCCTGCCGTCGAAGCGAGGCCTTTGAAAAACCTTGTAATTTGCATTGGCCAAAGAGAGACGATGGGCTTTTTTGAAGTGACTGGCGGAAGGGGAGTGTCTTTTCGTAACGTATCAGTGGGGGAACCCGCAGCCCCGAGCTTGTCGAGGGGAATGCGGAGGGGGCAAAACTCCCCCATGGATACGTTGCTGAAAAGACCAACCCGGGAGCCTTGGAACTGAAAAAAAGCCCATGGTCTTTCGATCAAGAAGGGTTATGCAATGGTCTTGATTTATGAGCGCGAATGAAGGCACGTTTCAAAAGTTTCAATATGATACCTTTGAAAAACCTTGTAATTTGCATTGGCCAAAGAGAGACGATGGGTTTTTTTGAAGTGACTGGCGGCCTCCGGCTCGTAGAGCCTCCCGCTCGGAGAGAAGGGTGCTGAAAAGACCAGCCCGGGAGCCTGGCAACTGAAAAAACCCTCTTTAGGAAAATATGAGTTCTGCAAAGCTCTCTGAACTGTCAGGATTATAATACAAAGATCACTCGTTTCATTCGAAATAACAAGGCGTTGAGACTTTTTGAGAGTACCTTAAAGATGAACAGTCCTAATAAAACTCTCTATATTGTAGATGGAAGTTCATATATCCACAGGGCCTTTCATGCAATTAGAAACCTGTCAAATTCTAAAGGTTTCCCTACCAATGCCATATTCGGCTTTACAAAGATGCTCATGAAACTCCTTGATGATAAATCACCTGATTATGTCGCTGTCGCCTTTGATGTGAAAGGGCCAACCTTTAGGCATAAAATATTTAAAGATTATAAGGCTACCAGACCTCCAATGCCAGACGAGTTAGTGGTACAGATTCCATATATTAAAGATGTAGTCGATAACTTCAGCGTTACCATGTTAGAAAAGGAAGGATATGAAGCAGATGATATAATTGGAACCATTGCCATACGAGCCAGCAATCAGGGGTTCAATGTTATTATTGTTAGCAGCGATAAAGATTTCAGGCAAACCCTGTCAAAAAATATCGTTATGTGGGACCCAATGAGTGAAAAAGTGCTTGATTACGCTGCTCTAAAGCATAATTACGGGATTGAACCTGAACAGGTTATTGAAGTAATGGCGCTGGCAGGAGATTCAATAGATAATATCCCCGGTATCCCTGGTATTGGAGAGAAAACAGCTCTCAGCCTTATTCAACAATTTCATTCAATAGAAAATCTTTTCCAAAATACCAATCAATTAACAAAGGCTTCACTTAAAAAAAAGATTGAAGAATTTAAGGAACAAGCATTATTAAGTAAAAAACTGGTCACTATAAAAAATTCTGTGCCTGTTGACATAAATCTTGATGATCTTCGGCTTGGCTCCCCCAAAAAAGAGGAGCTTGCAGAGATATTCCGCAAACTGGAATTTAAATCACTTATAAATAAATTTTCTGAGCACGCAGAACTTAGCAAGAAAGACTACCGCCTAATTCTCACCAAAGAAGAATTACAGTCTCTTATCAATACTATAAAAAAGAAAGGTGTATTCTGCTTTGATACAGAGACTACAAGTACAAACCATATGGAAGCAGAACTGATAGGCATATCATTCTGCATCGAGCCGGGGATTGCCCATTATTTACCTTTAGGCCATGCCTATACAGGTGTAGCACCACAAATACCCGTAAATGAGGCCCTTGACCTTCTAAAAGATACCTTCTGCGATGGGCGAATAAAAAAGATAGGTCAAAATATAAAATATGACGCTGAGGTCCTGGCGCGATACAATATCAATGTGAAAGGGTTATTTTTCGATACCATGATAGCCTCATATCTTATTGATCCAGCCCTACGCCAGCATAATCTGGATTATCTGGCCCAGCATTATTTAAACTACAAGATGGTAAGTTACGATGAGGTAACTGAACATGACAAACACAAGAGCTTTTCCACAGTGGATATTATCAAGGCAAAAGAATATTCCTGCGAGGATGCAGAGATCACACTACGATTAACATCAATTCTGGAAGAAAAGCTTAAATCTGCCGACAACTATAATCTTTTTCAAGACCTGGAGATGAACCTGATTCCGGTTTTAATAAATATGGAAAGGTCTGGAATAAAGATAGATATAAATTTCTTTAAAGAAATGTCAAAAAGATTTGCCCATGAGCTGTTATCTATTGAGCAAAAGGTTTTTAGTTTAACTGGAGAGGATTTTAATATCAACTCGCCTCAACAATTAGGCTATATCCTGTTTGACAAGTTACACTTACCAGGCAAAAAGAAGACAAAGAAAAAGACGGGATTCTCTACCGATGTCGAAGTGCTCACAGAACTCGCTGCCCACCATGAAGTCCCTTCCCTTCTTTTGCGCTTTAGGACCCTTAGCAAGCTTAAATCTACCTATCTGGATGCCCTGGTGAAGATGGTAAACCCCACCACACAGAGAGTCCACACCTCATACAACCAGACAGTCACTGCAACTGGAAGGTTAAGCAGCAGCAATCCGAATCTTCAGAATATACCTATCAGAACAGAAGAAGGAAGACAGATCAGAAAGGGTTTTATTGCAAAAGATGGGCATCTCCTCCTATCTGCTGATTACTCGCAGATCGAGTTACGAATATTTGCCCATTACTCAGATGATCCGGTTCTTCTGCAGGCCTTTGAGAACGGAGAAGACATACATTCCAGAACAGCTGCAGAGGTATTTGGACTAGATCCAAGAATGGTCACAGAAGATATGCGCAGAATGGCAAAGACTATTAATTTTGGAATCATCTATGGTATGGGCCCTCTTAAATTAGCTAAGGAGCTCAGGATAAACAAAAAGGTAGCGCAGGTCTATCTTGATAATTATTTTAAGCGGTATACCGGGGTTAAAAATTTTAAAGAGAAAATACTATCGCATGCTAGGCTCAATCGTTATGTGAGTACCCTCTTTAAAAGGAGACGATACCTCCCTTATATCAACAGTGATAATGGACATCTCAAAAGTGAGGCGGAAAGAGCAGCAGTTAATACACCTATTCAAGGGACTGCCGCCGACCTTATCAAGATGGCTATGATAAAAATTGCCGCAAGGTTAAATAAAGAAGATTTAAAGACAAAGATGCTTCTACAGGTCCATGATGAGTTGGTTTTTGAGGTTCCTCAAAAGGAGCTTGATCAAACAATTAATGTAGTAAAAAATGAAATGGAGTATGTTTACCCCTTGAAAATCCCACTTCAAGTGGATATAAACTATGGTAAGAATTGGGACGAGGCACATTGAGTTTTGAAGTAGAGACTGTTTACCTGGTGATGGATATAAACGAGACCTTTGAAAAACCTGGCGATTTTCATTATCGCAAGAAAGACCTTCGCGAAGGCATAGAAACAGGAAATGTGACTTCATGGAGCGCGACTTTTAAATACTTTTTCGGGGTACCCTGCCGTCGAAGTGAAGCGATTGCAAAGGCAACTGTCTGAGCGCTTCAGCGCGAGTTTTGCCTTTGCAGCTAAGCGAGACGTTGCAGGGTCGAAAAAGATGTATGAGCGCGAATGAAGGCACGTTTCAAAAGTTTCAATATGATACCTTTGAAAAACCTTGTAATTTTCATTGGCCAAAGAGAGACGATGGGCTTTTTTGAAGTGACTGGGGGCCTCCGGCTCGTAGAGCCTCCCGCTCGGAGAGAAGGGTGCTGTCTTTTTGTAACGTATCAGCGGGGGAACCCGCAGGCCCTGATTTATCGGGGCAATGCGGAGGGGGCAAAACTCCCCCATGGATACGTTGCTGAAAAGACCAACCCGGGAGCCTTGGAACTGAAAAAAAGCTCATTGTCTTTAGATCAATAGGGGTTATGCAAAGGTCTCTTATTATCATATTAGAGCTTTGCAAAACCCGACCATTTTTTTACTTCGAATAGAGAGGGTAGACTTTTCTGAAGTGACCGGCGGCCTAGGCCCCGGAGGGAACTGAAGAAAAGTCGACCCTCTTTAGGAAAATATGAGTTCTTCAAAACTATCCATATACAAATCGTTTGAACTCTGGTTTTCTTCCAAAATTCAATAATAAGCCAACTTGAATATTTGTTGCCTGCCCTCAATGCTCGCACTTGCGAGGCAGGCATGCCTTCAAGTAAAGCCATTTTCATAGGCAGATTCCAGAAATCCTTCACCAAGCTCGTTATTAATCTCATCAAAACTTTCAAGGATAATATCTGTCGTTTCTTTGTTTTTTAGTCTATCCATGTTCACCCCGCTCAATAAAAGACATGAAATGCTTTAATTTAGCCCTGAATATCTCTATATTCTAAAAATGATGCCTATATTTATGATTTAACGGGGTAAATCTGTGGTTATATCTAATACATTTCCTGGATTTAACATAAGGCCCGGATCAAGAGCCATCTTCACTGCCTTCATCTCTTTGAGTTGTTCATCTGAGAACATAATAGAAAAGAATTCCTTTTTAATCTTTCCAATGCCGTGTTCAGCGGATATTGTTCCTCCAAGATCTACTGCCTTTTTCGCAAACTCTTTGTATATAGAGAGGGCTTCTTTCATTTCTTCCAAGGACCTTGGAATGATGTTGATATGTATATGATTATTCCCAATATGCCCAAATGCAACCCATTCAAGTCCAGCCCCTTCTAGTAAGAATGAATAAAATTTCCAGATCTCTTCTAAGGCATGATCTGGAACAGCAAGGTCAGTTCCAAGTTTGTAGAGTTCTGGTATTGTCTTTTTTCTCTCAGCTATAATCATATTTACAGTCTCTGGAAGGAGATGCCTGAAATGTGTAAATCGTTCAAGGTCTCTTTTTTCATATCCAGACCATGACATTGCAAATGTTGATCCACACCTATAAACTATTCTTTCCAGTTTAGCATAATCACTATCCTTGTTTTCAGGATCAAACTCTAGATCAAAAAAAACCGCAGATGTTGGGTATTCCGGTATTTGAGGCATTCCCACTATACTGGGGGCTTCCTTCTGTTTTTCCCTGAGAAGACTAAGGGCGTGAGAGCTATAAAACTCAATAAAATCCGGTCGAATACTTTTTTCCTTGCGGAGCGTAATGACAAAATCAATCGCCTTATCATCAGAAGGCAAAAACTGAACAATCGAAATGGGGTTATTCCATCTATGGAGCGCTACCTCAATTTCAGTAATCACCCCAAAAATACCTTCACTGCCTATAAATAAGTCGATCAAATCCATATTAGGTGCTGAAAAAATACCTGCAGCATTTTTTGTGTAGGGCATTATATACTTTGGAATAGTTAGAACTGTTTCATTTCCCGCACTATTGATGATTGTAAACTCACCAGCAGGTGCTGCGAAGTATTTACCCCGCGGTATCTCAAGAACCTCGCCCGAGGCTAAGATAACCCTTATCCATCGCACCCAATTCCGTGTAGCCCCATATCTATAGGTTCTGGCACCAGATGCATTAGTGGAAACGGTGCCACCCAAAGCTGCTCCCATCTCTGTTGGGTCAGGAGGATAAAAATAGGTAGCATCATTTTCCTGATATTTTTTGAGGAATCCCTTCGTTTCAGGAGAACCATTTTTAGAAAGACCTGGAAAGGTTTTGTTCATTGCCCAATTATTAAGATCCCGTATTGTAACACCACATTCGGCCTTCACAAGCCATTCTTTTGAGTGAGTATCATATCTGAGTCCTAGAATCTTATCAAACCTTTCGAGTGACACTATTGCCCCTCCATAGGGTACAGCCCCACCGACTAAACCGGTTCTGGCACCGGATATCGTTACATTGACATTCCTTTTGCCCATTTCTTTAAATATGGTTGAGAGCTCGCCCTCCGTGGTTGGAAAGAAAAGGTATTGGACTCCTTGGTGGGCAAGTTTTGACTCATCGCAGAGATAGCTGCTATAATCCTGGATTATTTCGCTATAATCATTTATACAGCGAATCCCCTTAAAATCAGCAAAAGGAACTATCTCAGAAGAAATTTCATGCATGTCTCTACCATTTAACCACGTTAACATTGGCAAGTGTTCTTCCCAAAAAGCGCTCACCAATGATTGTAAATCTGGCAGGTACATCTGTAACGTAAAACCGGTATTCGGGCTCTTTCCTTTGCCTATTGAGAAGAATATTCTTTTTGAGCAATTCCTCTGCTTGTTCTGATATTGCCTTAGCAGAATCTACTAGAATTATTTGATTTCCCATAATTTTCTGGAGGAGAGGTTTGAGGAGAGGGTAATGGGTACATCCCAGAACGAGGGTATCAATATTCTGAGCTATCATATCTTTAAGGTATTCCCGGGCTGTGAGCTTTGTTACCTGATGATCTAGCCAACCTTCTTCTACCAGGGGAACAAATAGCGGGCAGGATTGAGTAAAAATTCGAATTTCTGGATCATAGAGATTAATTGCTTTTTGATAGGCATTGCTACTGATAGTTGCCGGAGTAGCAATCACGCCGACAGATTTATTATGTGTTTCCGTTACCGCACATCGGGCGCCTGCATCAACAACATCCAATACATCAACAGGGGATACATCCTTTATATCCTGATAAGCTACAGCCGATATAGTATTACATGCAATAATGAGTAATTTAACCTCTTGGCTGAGTAAAAATTTTGTAATCTGTAATGCATATCGAGAAATTGTCTCCACCGATTTCACTCCATAGGGAACCCTTGCAGTATCGCCAAAATAGATAATATTTTCAAAAGGCATTTGTTCTATTAAGGCCCTTACCACGGTAAGGCCGCCTACACCTGAATCAAACACACCTATTGAATTATTGGAATTATTTTGCATAGAGATAAACTACCTTGCCGCAGGGCAACAGGTTTCAATTGAAATATCCATAATGGACCCAGGAGATGAAAAAAACACTCCCCCGCCTCCGCCGGATACAATAAAAAGTAAGACTACACAGCTTCAAAGTTCCGGGATTCACAGTTCAGT
>JAWOBA010000052.1:0-3654 GCA_046498285.1 Desulfatiglandales bacterium
CAATCATCGGTTGGATAGGAATTTTAAGACTTTCGCTCCATATAACATGACCTTTTTCTATTTTTACTGTCTTTGAAATATCTTTCCCCCAATCCTTCTTCCTTATCCAATCAGGAAATGGGGTGCAACTGGGAATAATAGCTGTATACCCTAAATTTAAAAGATTAATATCTAATATTTTTATTGCGAGCATATGTCCTACTTTAGCTCCCTCAATAAAAATACAACCACTTGTTGGGTTTGTCCATGATTGTTTTTCTGGAGACCATTCATCGTGCTCAGAATGGAGCCAATCACCAGTATTTAGTTCGGTTTCAACCTGAAAAATTTCACCTGGGTTAACATGAAGAGTCACTTGATTAAAACGACTTATTTCAGAATATAATTTATCACGCTTTGCAATTTTCACTTTTTATTCCTCCTATCTCTTTCTATGAAAGTTTTTCTCTATATATCTCAGTCATTCATAGGAATGCGAAGAATTTTAAATAGAATAGCCGATCTTATCCTAAAAAATCACCTTATCATTCCTAACTGAGTTTCTGCCTTGATATTCTAACGTTCTATTCTAGGGATAAAAGCGGAAATATTTTTCCTAAAGCTTGAGTGTTGCCTCATTGGACTCATGTAGGTAAAACTCTTTCTCTCTGCTTGATCGGCATGTTAGTCAATCTTTTTAATCTGATTCTTTCGAAACTGGTTGAAGCTCATGTTTGCCTGGTAACTAGTCTGTTTTTTACCAGGCTATGGATGATGGTAATCATCTTCTTGAAGAGCACCACTAAAGCCTTCTTCTTCCTAAGAAGATTCATTGTCTGTTCTTAATTATAGAAAGAGCTTTTTCAACTCACTATTTACCGCTACTTTGGTTCTGGGTACCTAATTAATGCAAATTCATTATATACTTTTGTCCTCGCTCGAATATGATGGTTTTACTTCTATTCTTTCCTCAGCTCTCCTTTATGAGAATGTATCCGCCTATATATTACTAATCTGGGGTTTGAATGATAGAATTTTAGAAGATCAACGATATACCTCAGAAGCTGGCTGCTGTCACAATTCCTATACTAGGTATACTCAATGTGATTTCTTTCTATCCGGTAAGAGCCAAGGCCTGTTCTATAGCTTTCTCCATACGTTTAAGCTTTTTTTCAATAAGTTCTAATTCTTCTTTCAATAGCATTAATTTTAGCATGGCTGATTCGGTGCTATAGGTCATCTTGATGGAGGTTTGAGTTGGTTCCAAGAGTTATTTCCGGTAGGTTCTAGTCCCAAAAGAGTTTGATCCAGGTTGCTATACTTGCCAGTACTTTTATCCTTGTTAGAATAATCCCAAAGCCTTCTTTGTTAATTAAGAATCTGAGGACTTCTCCTAAGTGCAGACTCCGTTAATCGATAAATTTGGATTAATGGCCTTTTTGGCAAAGTCTACGCCTAAAATAAGCTGGGTAATGACTTCTAGTTTCGAGAAAAAATCTTTTTTTATTATTTTATAGCCTCAGGTTCAGAGTTTTTTGTACGTTTTCCCGACTTCCGCACTTTTTCATATTCCCAGTTGCAAAACCCCATTAAAATAAAGCCTTGTACTTCAAACCACAATGTAGTGCCTTAGATAAATAAGGGGTTGACATAGAGATAGAACTATGCTAAACTAAATTATGTTTATTAGAGTAAAGACTTCACCCAATAGTAAAGGGAAATCTGTCCAGATCGTCCAGTCTTTCAGAAAGGGAGAGCGGGTAACCCAAAAGATCATCCGTCATGTGGGCATGGCCTATGATGAGGATGAACTGAAAAAACTAAAGCTACTGGCTGAATCGATCAGGATGAAGCTGGAAACAGGGGCCCAGCAGTTTTTGTTCACACCGGAAGAGATCGTAACATTAGGTGAGGGTAAAAAACAGTATCCGGATTCGGACTACCTGGTCAATGTCAAAAATTTGCTAGAGGAGCAAAGACTAATCTCAGGAATCCATGATGTGTACGGAAAGCTCTTTGGTGATCTGGGTTACCAAAAGGTACTAGCCAGACCCAGCAGGAACAAGATGGCCGTACGTATCTTTAGCGATATTGTACTGGCCAGGATTGCCAATCCAGTCTCCAAGATGGCTTCAGTAGATATGTTAGAGGAAGATTTTGGCCTAACCATTGATCTGGATAAAGTATATAGGATGATGGATAAACTGGATCCTGCTGCCCTGGAAAGACTGAAAAAGATCACCTACCAGAATACCCTCAACCTGTTGGGTTCCAACATAGAGGTGATCTTCTATGATGCCACCACCATCTATTTTGAATCATTCTGTGAAGATGAGCTGAAAAGAAACGGCTTCAGCAAAGACTACAAACACAACCAGCCCCAAGTATTGCTGGCCCTGATGGTCACTCCTGATGGTCTCCCGGTCGATTATGAAATATTTGCCGGTGACACCTATGAAGGGCATACCCTCCTACCCGCCCTTAGGAAGATCAGAAGAAAATACCAGATCGACAAGATCGTATTGGTGGCTGACAGTGCCCTGCTATCCCAAGATAATATAGCAGCATTGGAAACAGAAGGGTTGGAGTATATCCTGGGGGCCAGACTGAAGAAGGTTACCAATAAATTAAAAGATAAGATCTTAGATCATCATAATTATAAAGAGATCACTCCCGGATACCAAGTAGCCTGCTTTTGTGACGGGAATCGAAAGCTTATCGTAAGCCATAGCAGCCAACGCGCCCAGAAGGATGCCTCCGATAGAGAAAAAGCCATCACCAAACTAAAGAAAAAACTAGCAAAATCAAGCAGTCCTAAAGCTCACCTCTCCAATTCCGGATACCGGAAATACCTGAAAGTAGAGGGTAAGTCTACCCTACTTCTAGATGAAGAAAAGATAGCCTCTGAGAGTGTATGGGATGGGCTTCATGGGGTCATAACGAACGCAAAATTATCCAGTGAAGAAATACTCACCAGGTATCATGACCTGTGGCAGGTAGAAGCTGCCTTTCGGGTGACCAAACACGATCTGAAGGTAAGACCGGTGTTTCACTGGAAGCCCAGAAGGATTGCCGCCCATATTGCCATCTGTTTTACCGCTTACGCCCTGGTCAAACATTTAGAATATAGAGTAAGACTCTGCTACCGAAAGATGAGTATTGAAAAGATACGGCAGCGTCTGATACGGGTACAGACTTCCATCCTATTTGATCGGGAAAAGAGAATACGCTACGGGCTTCCTTCTCAGATGAAAAAAGATGCCAGAAGAATATATGAGGCTGTGGGCATTAAAAGATCAATCACTCCTTATATTATAGAAAAATGCAGAATGTAGTGCCGTAGGAATTTTAAGAATCAAGTATTGATAAGGGTTTTGGCGTTTTATGTGCGGAAGTCGGGAAAGAGGATTATTTGCAGTAGCAGCAAAAACTTCGATTTTATTCTTACACTTATTGATAATTGAAAGTATTTTACTTGTATTAGATGAGGCATATTTCATATAATTTATATTTGGTATTTCTGATAATTTCTCAATTAGCCTCGGCGTCCGCGTTGGCGTCCGCGACCCGGTCCTGGAAATCGCGCGACAGCCGCCGCAGGCGCCTGCCGAACACGGCGCCGCCGATGATCACCGGAGGCACGACCGCGAGCATGACCAGCGTCAGGCGCGCGTT
>JAWOBA010000287.1:0-9461 GCA_046498285.1 Desulfatiglandales bacterium
AATGCTGCTGCCTCTTTCCCTGCAACAGATATTCTTTCCGCCGCCTCTCTCTTCTTTAAAAGGCTGCTATCATCGGCATCAACGTATTCAATTGCGTTTACCTCACAGAACCGGACACACTGAGGGTCACCCTCACAGAGGTCACATTTGAATACGTTCCTGTCTGTGGAATTAAAATTCATCGCGCCGAAGGGACAGGCAGATACACAGGCGCGGCAACCTATGCATATATCATAATCAATTTTTACGTAACCCAATTTTTCATCCCTTGAGATGGCCTTTACAGGGCATACATTCATGCACGGGGCGTCCTGACACTGCTGACAAGTCATTGGGATATAAAGGCCCTCCGACTCCCATTTCATCACCTTTATTCGGCTTCGTGCGGGATTTGATATTCCATCATGCATTACCGCACAGACGAGTTCACACAGCCGGCACCCGGTACATTTTTCATAGTTTATCATCAGGACTTTAGCCATTTACTTCCTCCTCTCAAATGAAACATTAAACTAGGTGGGACGGCTCTTTATTCAAGCCGAGTTTTTTCAATGTCTCTGGTGTAGGAACACCTTTTTTATCAAGACCCTTGTGCTCATAGAATTCATCGATCATCTGAATAAATTTTTCCTTGTCAATCTTCCTACCGACGACATCTATGGCTCCCCGTCTGCAAGGTTCATCAAAATAGCGATGGTTTAACATATCACCTTTTTTGAGATCGTCTCTTGTCAGCCCTTCTCTTAGGTTGAAGAGCCTTTCAATCATATTACACCTTACAGCTACGTCCCAGATTTCCTTAGGAGTCATTTCGAGACCGGTATTGTAATAGAGGACCTTGCTCCAATCCTCAAAATTGGGGAGTGTTGCTCCAAGAAATGTCGTGTGATATTTACAAATCCCAAGACAATCCACTCCCATATAACAATTCTCCTGCCAGAAAACCATCCAGGGTTTACCGATGTATTCCGTATGCTCAGAGCTTAACAGCCCATCATAGGCAACGGGGTTACTGTAAATTTTCCTTAAGACCTCTTCCGGCAGATGGTACAGATCAATGGCCGGTCTACTCCGCAAATGGTCAGAACCTCTTGATCCCGTAGCAACGTTGAGTGCCAGGCCAGGCGTTGCCCTTTCATCTGAATGGAGGTTGCTCATACCTTTGACCTGAATGAGATAATCAAAGGAATTCTTGCCGATTTTTTCCGACGCTGCAATACCTCCGTCTGCAAGGGTATCACCTAACCATCCCTTTCTATGGCATATACGGTCGATCATCTCTAAAACGGCCTCGTCATTTCCAAATCTCAAATCCAATCCATCTGTTTCTTTGCTGGTAATGATGCCCAGTTCATAAAGCTCCATGGCCCAGGAGATGAGGCTCCCTGTTTCGAGATTATCCATTCCGAACTTATCGACAAGATGATTTCCTGTAAGTACCGTAACAGCCCGGGGTGTGTCCGTTTCTCCACCAAAGGCACCCTGGGATGTATATTCCGGCCCCTCATCATACGTACCAGCATATGGGCCTTCCGGGATTTTATACTGTGCCCTGCAATGAACTTGGCATCCAAAACAGCCCGTCATATGATAGGGCCCCATGGTATCTGTGCAAATTTCATCAATTCTCTCAGGTTCTATGTCATCCGCATACTCACACTGGTTGTACTGGAAATTCCTAGACCTGATGCCTCCCCAGGAATTGGTAGCTCCCCATATAAAAGGTGTCCCCAGAACTCCCTGGGTCTGATTTACTTTGGCGCTGACTATCTGGTCAATAAAACGCTTATTGTAATCCAGGGCTTCTTTTGGCCGGGCTATCTTTATATCCATGGTTCCGCGGGCCGCTACGCCTTTAAGATTCTTGGAGCCCATGACACATCCCATCCCTGATCTGCCGCCGGAGTTTTTAATTCCTGTCATTACATTGGCAAACCTGACCAGATTTTCGCCTGCCGGACCACAAACGACGCTTTTGACTTCCTGGTCACCAAGGTCTTCTCTGATTGCCCACTGTGCTTCTGTTACGGTTTTGCCCCAAACTTCATGGGCGTCACGAATTTCGATTTCGCCATTGTGGATATAAATATAGACCGGGTGTTTAGCCTTGCCCTTGATGACAAGGTGATGAAATCCAGCCCAGGCCAACTCAGGCGCGAAGAAACCTCCCATATTCGCACTTCCAAGCAAACCAGTTAAGGGTGATTTGGCCATGATATGAGTCCTGGCGGTTGCCGAAGCACATGTCGCTGTCAATATACCCCCACTTACCATAAGGGTATTTTTAGGACTCAAGGGGTCACAGCCTTTTTCTGTATGGTTATAAAGCAGATATGCATCCAGTCCCCTACCACCTAAAAACTTCTTCCTTGCATCAAGTGGGATGGGCTTTGTCTGGATATCACCTGTAGTAAGATCAATATATGCTATCTTTCTGTCTAACGGCATATTATTTTACCCCCATTTCTTTTAATTTTGCTTCTGCCAGTTTTCTATTCGTTTCCCATACCGGACCTCTGATACGTGGCAGGTTGGGATTGACCCAGTGGACCCGATATTCCATTCCGCATGTCGGGCATTTGACGGTCTTTGCTCCCTTCTCCGGTTGAATCCTTTCCATGCACGTAGGATTATGGCATCTGAATTTACCGTAGGTTCTGGTCTTTCGCAGACTCTCGGCCGTTGATAGGCTTTCTTTTTCTGTTGTCATAATACTCTCCTTTCTGTCATAAAACAGAATCCCAAAATAAGCCTAGTTCATTATCATGAACAAATAAATAAAAAAAACATACCATAATTATCACTTTTGTCAAGAGAATTGTCTTGCTTAAAAGATAATTTTATTCTTTATATGTTTTATTTTTAAATATACCTTAAAATGTGAGTTGACAAACAATATCACAAGATTATAAAGTATAAGTGAGTTCATTATGGTGAACAACAATATGAAAAGATACGGCGCACCCTCTGTAAAAAAGGCTTTTGAAATTCTTGGGGTTCTTTCTACATCGAAAAAAGGTCTAGGAGTGAGCGAAATAGCAAGGGGACTGAACATGGCCAAAAGTACGGTTCATGGCATGACCTCTGCTTTGGAGGAGATGGGGGCTGTCATGAGAGACCCGCAGACGAAAAGGTATAGACTGGGTTTTACGCTTTTCGAACTTGGCAGATTGGCCTATTCCCAGATTGACTTAAAGGCCCTGGCAAGACCTATTATGGAGGAACTTATGGAAAAGACACAGGCATCAGTCTTCCTAGGCACCTCAAGCTGGGACCATGTAACCGTATTGGATATTGTTGAATCAAGACAGGATCTTAAGATTACGGCCCCGATAGGAACAACAATCCCTTTATTTGCTGGAGCAGTGGGAAAGGTCTTTTTGGGGTCAATGGAAGAGGAGCAAACCGAAAAAATAATCAGATCAAAGGGACTGACCCGGTTTACGGAACATACCATTGTTGATCCAGAGTTGTATTCTCAGGAATTAAGGCGCGTTAGGGAAATGGGCTATGCCGTTGATGATGAGGAATATATCTTGGGTGTCAGGGCCGTCGCATCTCCAATAGTAGGATTATGTCAATTGATGTCGGCAATCTGGGTTGTTGGATTTAAGGCAAGCCTGGACGAGAAAAAGATGAAGACCCTTATCATCATGACCAAAAAAGCGGCAGAAGACATCAGTAGCAGGATTCAAGAACAATTTGCACATTAACTTGAAAATAGGGTTAGAGAAATAACAATGGAAATAAATGAAATTGAAATACTATCAGTTGGTGTAGATGTGGGAAGTGCAACAAGTCATTTGGTTTTTTCCAATATCTTACTAAAAAGAGATAAACTGTCTGATTCACGTCGTTTTTTAATTAAGAAAAGAAAAGTGATTTATGAGGGCAGAATAATACCGACACCTTTATTGGATAATGATAAAATTGATATCCATACGTTAACTGATTTTTTGAAAACAGAATATAAACGAGCAGGAATTAATCCTGCAGATATTCAAACAGGTGCAGTTGTCGTGACTGGAGAGATAGCTAAGAAAGATAATGCAAGACAAATAGCAGAGGCACTTTCCAAAGATGCGGGAAAATTTGTTGCAGCAACGGCAGGACCAAATTTCGAAAGCTTAATCGCTGCAATGGGTTCAGGTGCAACAAATAGGTCTCAAGAATACAATAAAACAATATTGTCTTGTGACATTGGTGGAGGAACATCCAACATTGCTATATCGAGAAATGGAGAGATCATATCAACGAGTTGTATATCTGTAGGAGCTCGTTTGCTAGGCATAGATGCTGAGGGAAAAATTTGGAAGATTGATGAACCTGCAAGAAAAGTTATGGACCATATTGGATTGAATTATGGAATTGGGGATCATATCCCAAAAGAGGATATTGAAAGAATAGCAACAAGGTTTGCCGAGGTACTAATTGAGGTAATCACAGGCCCTGCAAGTTCCTCTTTGGCCAAGCAGTTAATGGTGACTCATGATCTGGATTTTCCAAATAGAATTGATGAATATTTATTTTCGGGGGGGGTTGCAGAGTTGATATATGGACGTAATGGCAATTACAACGATATGGGTCAAATCTTGGCCGATAAAATAAAATCTCTGACATGTAAGTTGGCTTCTCCGGTTATAGAGCCCGTAAACAAAATTAGAGCAACCGTCATTGGTGCAGGTGCATATTCGCTCTCAATTTCTGGCTCTTCAGGATTTATGGATGACAAACTTACGTTTCCTATAAAAAATGTTCCTGTAATTAGGGTGGATGTAGATAAGTCAAAATTAAGTGTTGAACACGTTGTATCACAGATAAATATTTCATTTCAGAGGTTTGATTTAAAAGAAGGCGAAGAAATTGTAGCCTTATACTTCAAGGATCCGGTTAGGGCTTCTTACCCAAAATTAGAATTATTTGCAGAATCTATTGAAGCTGCTCTTCCCATTTCAATAGAAAATAACATACCGATTATTTTAATCTTTGAAAAGGATATCGCCTGCAGTGTGGGAAACGTAATCCGCCGAGAAAGGGGTTTGAAAACTAATTTACTGTCATTAGATGAATTAATCCTGGAAGAAGGGGATTGGATTGATATCGGTGAACCATTAGTTGCTGGTCAAGTATTTCCTGTTACCGTAAAATCACTCGTTTTCAATAGGAATTAAGGCATTCAATTATTTCTTTCGAGCTCTTTTCTGTGCCAGGGAGACAGCTGATGGTACAAATCTCCAATGTTGAGCATTCTGCAACGGGGACAGAAACGAAGATATTCGTGAGTGAAAGTCTGCCCTATTTTATCTAATTGGGGCTCTGGAGCAAACAGGGCGCCACATCGTTCGCAGGCTTTAAGCTCTACTGATCGTATTTCTTGTTTTGAGGGTATTTGGAAAAAACTTTTCAAGCTTATTTTATGCTGTAAATCTGCTGCTTCTTCAGGGCAGGTATTTACGCATGCACCGCAACAAATGCATTGATAATGGGAGTAAGTAAAGATTCTCAGGTTTCCTTCCTCGCTAGATTCAAGTGTTCCTGTTGGGCAATTTAATTCACAGGCGGCACAGCCTGTACATTTTTGAGTGTTAAGGTGGGTTTTACAAAAGAGAAAAACCGCCATAAGTATCATTGCCTCACCACTTACCATATGAATGGTCCACATGTTATCTCCTAAGAAACTTATGGAGTCCAGACTACCGTGGGTTAAAGAATACCCGGTTATAAAAGGTAAGGCAGTGAGAAAAATTATAATAAAATCTGATATGGACGAGGTAGTTCGAATGTCTTTTATCACAATACGTCTGATCAGAAAATAGGTTGCAAGGCTTACCAGTACAAGTGTCATCCAATCTACCCATGCATCCGGCAGAGATACCCAGGACCACTCAAACCTGGACATTTCCCATAGGGCGATATGTCCTGAAAACCAAATAGGAACAACGATAAGGCATATATGAAATATATAGCGCAGGGCTGCATACAGCGGTTTTTTTATCACTGCATTATGAAAAGGCAGGAGGGAGCGCCCCAATGTAGTTAACCGATATATCCATTTGTATTCTTTATCTCTACTGCTTTTTATAATCCCAAAGAAAAAGAAAACAAGTCTGGTAATAATTCCAATAATAAGCATCAAAAACACAATCCACAATAATGGCCCCTCTACAAAGGATTCAAAATCCATTGTTCACTTTTCTCCTCTCTTGTTACTATCTTAAATCACTAATTATATTGATAAGAATTTCTTTGCTATAAAGGTAAGTGAAGTCCTACGGCCAAGCCCCTCAGTCTGCCCCACAAGAAAGGCGGAGAAAAACACGGCAAGTCTGTTCTTTGTGCCACGTAATTCAACCGCTTCGCTTCGCGAACGGCGGGACTTAGTGGTGAAACATCACGACCGTAATCCCGACCAAAAAAAGGTGGGCACTAAGCCATGGCTTTCTGCAGTCAGGGTAACGTGATATTTTCTCTCTTCCTTGCCATGTCAACTTCTCAGGGTCATTCGAAATCTCAGGCCTGTCTTCCTTACCAGAGGTCCGGCAGGTAAGCATCGAGCAAGGGATTAAAGAGATGGTTTTTCTGCTCCTGGTGATAATGTTAATGTGAAACGCATGCACTATTTAACATTCTTTACCTAAGCCCACAAATCACGCTTAGGGAGATGCGCCTTGAGCTGAAACCTTTTTCATGCTTCATCAATGCTTGACCAGTTGAATTTCCACTGTGGGGCGGAACATGCGCCCTACGGAGGATTCCCTATGGCTGGCTTATGTAGCTGAAGTCAAGAATTCACCTCAAAAACGCCGTGAGATACTAAAGAGCCCTTTTTTGTGGGCGATCATTTACTGTTTTTCCTAAGAATTCTTTTATCACCTATCCTTACCGTTAGATGGGTTTTGTCAAAGTATTCAATGAGAGGGATAGTATATTTCCTTGATACCCCTGTCACGTTTTTTAACTCAGGTGTCGTTATTTCACCTTTCGCTTGCAGGAAAGTGACAAGATTACGCTTGAGCTCTTCTAGTGGCATTTTATGGAAATAGAGATCTTCCTTTACCTTGATAAGAGTTCCATCCTTCACCATGATTTCCAGTAAGTCTTTTCCTCCTTTTTGTATTATATTTTGATCCAGATCTTTAAAGTAAGGTGGCGCCAGCCCCTCTCTCAAGTAAATTTCCTCGATCTGTTTACGCAATATTTCTTGATTGTGAAGGAGCTTAACCGTATGCTTTTTAACCTTGATAATATCCTTATCCTTGAGAATTGTACCATCTTGAATCAGGGCATTTAGTATTTTATTGAAGGGTTTTTCCTTGACGGTACCCGGTATCTTAGACCTCAATTCCTCTTTGACCAATCCCTCTTTTAAGGGAAAGCGCCTATGGTAATCACTGAGAATGGTTAGCACATCTTCTTTAGCCTTGTTGTAAAATTCAGTATGGATAAATGTATCATTTTCTCTATCAATCTGAAAAATGACTGTATTCGAAACCAATAGGGTAATTATCTCATCAAGGTCTTTTTTGGAAAGATTGGCCAGAAAAGCAAGCTCGGTTTTGCTTACGCCTTGGAGTTTACTGTTTTTTATATATTGTTCAACAATTTCCTCATCAGAGCCCTCATTGAAAATGATAAGCTCTTGTAAGGCCTCTTTGGAAAACCTCTTTTTCTTTACCGGGAGTGGATTCAGAACATAGCCTCCCCCAGTAGTTCTTATTGGTGAGTAACTTCTGATTACAAATCGATCCTTTTTTAGAACCACCGTAGGTCTTGTAAGGCGAAATTGTACAAAGCATTGATTTCCAGGGGATAATTCCTTTTTATCAAGGAGAATGACTGTGGCAATTATCTCAGAGGTACCGCAGTGAAACCTTACTTTAGCTCTATTTTGCAATTTTTTGGGGTTGCTTATAAGATAATTTACAACAGCATCTATCATATAGGTTGGCTTGAGTGAATCTTTTTCAGCAACAACATCTCCCCTGGTAAAGCTCTCTTTTTCAACTCCCTGAAGGTTTATCGCGGTTCTTTGGCCCGCCTTAACTGATGAAACATCATGATGATGTACCTGAATTCCTCTTATCTTACTTTTTCTTCTTTTAGGGTAAATCGTTACCTCGCTGCCTGTCTTTATATGCCCTGATATTGTTGTGCCGGTAACAACCGTTCCAAATCCCCTCATGGTAAAAATCCTGTCTACGGGAAGCCTGAAGAAATTCCCAGGTTCCCTTTCAGGCACTTTTTCAGTATATTCGCCCAGTATTTTTACAAGGTCCCTGATTCCTTCTCCCGTCTTTGAGGAAACTTCAATTATAGGGGAGTTCTCCATAAAGGTACCGGAAAGAAATGAGGAAATATCATCCCTCACAAGGGTGAGCCATTCTTGATCTACGAGATCGATTTTCGTTATTATTACTATGCCGTGCTGAATATCCAGAAGGGAACAGATATCAAGGTGTTCTCTGGTCTGGGGCATAATACCTTCATCTGCTGCGATAATAAGAGCTACCAAATCAATGCCGGTTGCACCAGCAGCCATATTTTTCACAAACTTTTCATGACCAGGCACATCGACAATACCAAGAGTAAGCCCATTTGGCAACGTGAGATGGGCAAAGCCCAATTCAATGGTTATTCCCCTCTCTTTTTCTTCCTTGAGCCTGTCTGTGTCAATGCCTGTTAGGGCTTTGATAAGAGCGGTTTTACCATGATCTATGTGGCCTGCTGTGCCAAGAATAATCTGCTTCATTATTTCCTTTCTTCACACGCCTTAAGAGTCCTATACCATATTCCATTGATACTTGTTCTAACAAAATTCCTTTCTGTACGATGCTTATGGACTGATGAAATATTCAAATATCTGAAAGAGAAAAATTTGAACGAGTTATTAAAAGCATTCTCCTATGATTTTCAGTATTTTAATACCTGTTAAATCTACTCTAAACTTGGGAATCGCGATTTTATCGGGATTACCCTAAAGGTAACTGCCTCCCATGTCAAGAGTCTGTTTTCTCGTGGTACATTTATCCGGAAATTTTAATTGACGTTCAAATAACATTTTGTTATATTTTTTGCATATATAAGTATGTATAATCCAATCCCATTTTTACGGGATTGCAGTAAAGCCCAAGTGTTAGAGTTCCGGCACAGTCGGAATTAACCATGTGATCCCTTCCAAAGAAGAGGCCTAATCCCCGGTAGCTCAGTCGGTAGAGCGGGTGGCTGTTAACCACTTGGTCGGCGGTTCGAGTCCGTCCCGGGGAGCCAATCAAATCAAAGGCTTAGGGCGATCTTGTTGTTTGGACCAAAAAATGTTCAAACCGCGGTCGTGCAATGACCCTGGAAAAAACTATTAAGAAGCGGGGTATCTGCAGATTCCTTGAGGAAGCTCAGTTGGTAGAGTCCCGCTAAAAGCGGGATTAACCACTTGGTCGGCGGTTCGAGTCCGTCCCGGGGAGCCA
>JAWOBA010000046.1:0-17794 GCA_046498285.1 Desulfatiglandales bacterium
GGCTTTTGAGTTGGCCCATGAAAGAGACAATACTGTATTTTGGTGGTATCAACATCACCACATGAAGATGATCTTTATCGAAGCCAATTGTCTTTAGCTTAACGACAGGCATACTTCGAAGCAGCATTGGTAAAATTTTTTGAATATAACCGCATTTACCAGGATGCAGAATCCTGCGGCGGTATTTGCAAACCAAAACTATATGGTACTGAAGGTAGTACATATACTGTGAACCGCTTTTATGTATTCCATGGTGGCATTATACTACCGCCGATGATATACCTGATCCTCATTCGCTTGGTATACGGTCCTGGCTTAATGGTCAGATTATGCAAAATAGCAATACAAGTATGATGATATTTAAACTCCCTGAGCTAATCAGGTTTCTATCACACAATTGTACCCTGATGCCCGGTGATATTATTCTCACCGGGACTCCCCATGGAGTCGGTACCTTTCGTGAACCGTCTATATATATGAAGGATGGAGATGAGGTTGTTGTAGAGATAGAAAAGGTAGGTCGTCTGGCGAATATCTGCCGCACCATGTAGAAAGGGAACTTGGTTTCACATCTTTCGCCTACCTGGTTTCGATCACATGATTTATCCTAAACCCTGAGACCTCTGAAAAACCTGGCGATTTTCACCCTCCTCAAAAAGACTATGGACTTTTTTGAAGTGACTGGTGGCTTCCGGCTCGTAGAGCCTCCCGCTCGGAGAGAAGGGTGCTGAAAAGACCAACCCGAGAGCCTCGGCCTCCGGCCCGGAGGGCCTACGCCCCGGAGGGAACAGAAAAAAAGCCCGTCATCTTTAGATCAATAGGGGTTATGCAAAGGTCTCACCTGTATGACATTTCGTGTTATCGTATATATACTGACAAACAAAACTCCGATAATTTTTATATGGATAATCGGCATAGCCGCAGTTTCTTATGGCATGCTGAAGGATAAAACTCTGATTTTCATTATCGGTCTTCTCCTTTTCTTCGTAGGATACCTGCTCATAAGAAGAAAAATAAAGGAATCCATCCGAAACAACCCCTGATAGTGTCTCTAAAACCTTATTTCACTGATATGTTCATATCCATAATTGAATAGGTTTATGGTAACGCCGGTGTCAGGGGATAGGGAGAACCTTATTCAACACCGGCCTCTATTTTTTTGGCAAGCCTGTGTACTCTGTATTGAAATGGATCGGAAATTCCGCTGCGCTCCATTGCCGCCCACTTAACCGCGGCATTAGCTGACTCCAGATGAAGAAATCGAGAGGCGGGACATGGAGTTAGTGAGGAGCTGGACTATTTAGTCCTGAGTGGGGGATAACCTTCTCCGCTGTGATGCTGTATACATACTTTATCCAGTCATAACCGTAATAACCTTCAGCCACAACCCGCAAGGGAAATCCATGTTTTTCTGGCAGTATGTCACCATTTACCTGGTAGGCGAGAAAGACTCTGTCAGAGTTAATATCAGCAAGGGGAAATCTTTGTACGCTTTCTACCTTTTCATAAGGGGCTTTTGATCCACGAATGGTTACATGGGTTGCCCCTTTTTTTACTTCAGCCATGGTAAGCAATTGCTTTATTGATATTCCTCTCCATTGGCCATGATTGGCAAAAAATCCTGGGCATATTAATAAAACGTTTCTCTGGATATACGGCAGGGAAATTATCTGCTGATAGGTGAGAAGCACCATGATCTCCACATGGCCCTTTACCTCGAGGTGCCAGTCCTTCAGGGTAACGCTGTGGTCAACAAGCCCCATTGTTTAAAAATCATCAAGAGGAGTTATCTCAAGATTTCGCGTATCTGCATCAGCGGGATTCTTCTGAATCAGTGCCTCCCTTTTCGTTCCCTTTGGCAAAATAATTTTCTGAGTCTTGCCCCTTGCCCATCTCATTCCTGAAGCAATAGGCATATACAGAATTCCGAGAAAGGTCACCGCTTTACTGATCTTTTTTAAGAATTGTCTTCGTGTATCCATTGTTATTTATACTTCTCTTATTGAACGACTTGGCTACAGAAATTATCTTCTAAAGGTCTAAAAAGATCCTTCTTTCAGCAAATTCGGGGAAATTGCTCACCGCTTAAAGGTTCAAGAAGTCTGTGGCCTCCTATTGTGGTCCTTAAAAGGACCTTTCCTGGATTCTCATCTGTAACTTTACCGATTATTACTGATTCCTCACCCAGCGGATCTGTCTTCATAGCCTCAAGTACACTTTCAGTCTTTTCCTGCGGTATAAAGGCAACGAGCTTCCCTTCATTGGCCAGATAGAAAGGATCAAATCCGAGCAGATCACATACTCCCTGCACCGCTTCTCTCACAATTATCTTTTCCTCCTCAACAATTACTCCCATCTTTGAGGAATTTGCTATCTCCCAGAGAACAGTAGCAAGCCCTCCCCTCGTTGGATCCCGCAACACGTGGATCTCTCTGCACGTATCTATCATCCTTTGAACAAGCCCATTAAGGGGAGCGCAGTCGCTTTCTATCTCCCCCTTTAATGAAAACTCTCCACGTGCGAGAAGCACACCTATCTCATGATCACCAATGGAACCATTGATGATAATGGAATCACCTGGCATTGCATTAGAGCCACTTATGGAAACTCCCTCGGGAACGACACCCACTCCAGAAGTGGTAATAAAAAGCCCCTCTGCAGCACCGTGCTCCACAACCTTTGTATCCCCTGCAATTACATTGACCCCTGCCTCGAGAGCAGCTTTCTTTATGGATGAAAGGACTCGTTCAAGCTCTTCTGTCGAAAAACCTTCTTCCACAATAAAAGAGGTTGAAATCCCTAATGGCTTTGATCCTACCATTGCGAGATCATTGACAGTTCCACAGATCGAAAGTCTTCCGATGTCACCTCCGGGAAAGAAGAGAGGCTTCACCACATAGGAATCAGTAGTAAAGGCTAGTTGCGCTTTTCCAGTAGGGATGACAGCGCTATCATCCAGAAAGGAAAGAATTTTATTTTCGAGAAAGGGAAGAAATAGTTCATTGATGAGATCATGACTTAATTTACCCCCTGCCCCATGAGCAAGCAGAATCTTTCTCTCTTTCATTCGAAAACCTCATATTTTTGAAAAGCAGCACAACTTCCCTCTGATGATACCATACAGGGCCCAACAGGGTCTTCTGGAGTACACCGTGTATTAAATAAGGGGCAATCTGGGGGTTTCTTAATCCCCTGCAGAATCTCACCACAGAGACAACCCGGAGGATCAGCTTTCTCCTCATAAGGAATGTCAAATACGAAAGCTGCATCCATTTCTCTTAATTCTTCTTTTAACATAAGACCGCTTTCCGGTATCACACCAAGCCCCCTCCAGTGAGCATCGAAAGGCTCAAAGATCTCTTCCATGACCTCCTGGGCCATGCGGTTGCCTTCGTCTTTTACAACCCTTGTGTACTGATTCTCTATTTCTGATCTCCCGTCAGCCTTCTGTCGCATGAGCATATGTATTCCCTCCAGGATATCGCCTGCTTCGAAGCCAGTGATTACGCCCATAAGCGAAAATTCATGAGCAATAAAGGTATAGGGTGTTTTTCCAATTATCACGCTTACATGGCCAGGCAGAATAAAGCCGTCTATCTTTACATTGTTTGAGGAAAGCAAGGCTTTTATAGCCGGCGGTATGAGCCTTTGAGATGAGAGTATATATAAATTTTTGATACCCCTTCTTTTTGCCTCTTTGACAGCGGCAGCAATAGCGCCTGCGGTAGTTTCGAAGCCTACTGCAAAAAAAATCACCTTCTTTTGTGGCTCTCTCAATGCAATTTCAAGGGGATCCAAGGGAGAAGTGATTATTCGAACATCTCTGCCCATCGCCCGTTCCTGATTAAGGGATGAGAAGGTTCCTGGAACCCTCATCAGGTCACCAAATGTCACCAAGGTCACGTTGGGCAATCGTGACAGGGAAACGGCCCTATCGATCTCTCCTACCGGCGTGACACATACAGGACAACCCGGACCAGATATAAGCTCTATTTCTTTGGGCAGGACTGATCGAATACCTGATCGGGAGATAGAAACGGTGTGGGTACCACACACCTCCATAAATCGGAGGTGTCCATTTGCAAGACTGGCTATACCTTTAAGGATGATGGATACATCCTTTTTTTCATCTATCTTCTTCAGTTGATTCACGATAACTTCTCTCTATTTCCTCAAAAAGCCGTAATGTCTCCAAAGCATCCTCCCTTTCCAGTCTCTGGATGGCAAAACCAACATGCACAAGTACATAGTCTCCTTCCATAACATCAGGGCATATTAAAAGGCTGACATCTCTACTCACACCGCCAAAGTCAACCTCGGCAATATCCTCTTTTATAGATACAACTTTACCAGGCACACCTAAGCACATTGGTAATCTCCTTGTATATGCTCACTATCTTATGAGGAGCAATTTGAAATTTCACCCTGTTAAATCCTCTAAGGGGCCCCGCAATCGGGGCATTTAACAGGCAAGCAATATTTTGAGGCATTACACCTTCCTAACTATGAATGGCATAAAATGCCTGCCCGAGTGATATACATCCATCGTTCGGAGGGATCTTTTTATGAATATAAACCCTGAAACCATTCTCAGCAAGAATATCCCATGCCTTTTCCAGAAGGAGTGTGTTTTGAAAGACCCCGCCACTCAGAAATACATCCGATAAGCCAGTCCTCTCCCGTACCTTAACAGCCGTTTGGGATATAATCCGCGTTACAGAATTATGGAAACGGGCCGAAATAACAGAGGGGTTTTCTTTCAGTTTTATATCCTTTACAATACCCTCAATAATGGTATCGGGATCGATGACAAGGCATTCCTCGTGCTCAAATATTTTAAAAGGATACTCGCCTAACTCTCCTTCTTTCACTAACTGTTCAAGTTCCACTGCTGCCTGACCTTCGTAGTTTACTACCCCCCTCACATTCAGAAGAGCGCTCACGGCATCAAAGAGTCGTCCCATACTGGAGCACAAGGGTGCGTTTATTCGAGCCTTCACAGCCAACTGTATTTGTAACCATCGCTCAAGGTCTAACTTCTTTACGAAAGGTATGTTAAGTCCTTGAAAATCCCCATATATCCTTTCAAGGTAGGCTGCTGCCATCCTCCATGGCTCCCATACCGCTTTATCGCCTCCGGGCAGCGGGATTTGTTTTAAATGTCCAAGGCGTTTGTATCCTTGAACTGTGACTTCCAAAAATTCTCCACCCCATACAGTACCATCTTCACCGTATCCTGTTCCGTCCATGACTATTGCGAGTCCTGGGCCAACACTCCCATATTCTGCCATACAGCTGAGTGCGTGAGCAAAATGATGCTGAATCCCTATTTTGGGTATATCAAGGCTCATCGCATATCTGGTAGATAAATAGTCAGGATGGAGGTCATACACGACGAGCTCGGGTGTTATCTGAAACAGTTGTTTAAAGAGCTCTATACCTTGTTCAAAGGAGCTCATTGTCTCAAAATTTTCCATATCCCCTATATGCTGGCTCATAAAAGCATAATCACCTTTTGTGAGACAAAATGTATTCTTTAGATCTGCTCCACAGGCAAGAATATGCTTTCCCTCTTTATTCAGTTTGATAGGAAATGGAGCAAAACCTCGAGCTCTTCTCAAAAAGGTTGTAGTTCCTTTTAATGCTTTGACCACCGAGTCATCGCATCGTGTATGGATTTCTCTATCATGCATCAAAAAGAAATCCGCAATAGTGCCAAGCCGGGAAAATGCTTCTTTATTTTTAAAAACGATGGGTTCATCGCTCACATTTCCACTTGTCATAACAAGAACACGAATTCCTTGCTCAAACAGAAGATGGTGAAGTGGTGTATAAGGAAGCATCGCCCCAAGAGTTTTTTGAAAGGGAGCAACGGATGAGGCTATTTTTGCGTCCCTTTTCCTCGGCAGAATAACTATCGGTCTCTCATTGCTGTTTAATAAATCCTTTTCTTGATTATTGACAATACAGAGACTTTCAATTACCTCTACGTCCCTGCACATAAGTGCAAACGGTTTGTCCTCTCTATATTTTCTTGCCCTCAGCCTTTCGACGACTTCCTCCTTAGTCGCATCACAGGCAAGGTGAAAACCTCCAAGACCTTTTATTGCTATAATTGCACCGCTCTTAAGTAACGTAATCGTCTCTCCTAGTGGATCATGGGTGTGAATCATTTTACCTGAGCTAGTAAAGAGCTGCAGGGTCGGTCCGCACTCAGGACAGGCATTTGGTTGCGCATGAAAACGCCTGTTGGATGGATTGTGATATTCGCTCCTGCAAGCCGGACACATTATGAAAGGTGACATGGTAGTATTATCTCTATCGTATGGAACGGTCGTAATAATGGTAAACCGGGGTCCGCAGTTTGTGCAGTTGATAAAGGGATAATGAAAGCGGCGATCGTGAGGATCAAAAAGTTCCTTTTGACAATCATTGCATGTGGCTATATCAGGAGAAATCAAGGCACGTTTTTCTTTGCCCTTTTCGCTTTCTTTTATCTCAAAGCCATTATAGCCTAAAGGTGAACGATAGAGGATGGCAGTCTTTTCAATCCTGGCAATAGGCGGAGGTGAAGAGAGGCCTGAAAGGAATTTATTTACTCTTTCTTTTTTCCCCTCTATCTCTATTGTGACTCCCTTTTCATCGTTAAGGACCCAGCCCTTAAGATCATTCTCCAGGGCAAGGTCGTACACAAAGGGCCGAAATCCCACACCTTGAACAACACCTTTTATTTGCACACAGGCCCTGATAGCTTCCATCATCTACCTTTGCGCTTTGCCCTTCCCCCAATCCATTCGAACCAGGCATCAATGCCCTCACCTGTTGTGCAGGATATGGGCATGATTTTGAGCTTAGGGTTGACCTTAAGGGCATCACCGTGGAATTGCTCCATATCAAAGTCCAGATAGGGAAGAAGGTCAATCTTGTTGAGCAGCAATACAGTTGAAACCTGGAACATAAGGGGATATTTCTTTGGTTTATCATCGCCCTCTGTGACAGAGATGATCATCGCCTTATCATTCTCACCAATGTTAAACTCTGCTGGGCACACAAGATTTCCGACGTTTTCTACAATAAGAAGGTCTATTTGGTTTAAATTAAACTCCTTGAGTGCACCCCTCACCATGTTTCCATCGAGATGGCAGGCACCCCCCGTATTTATCTGCACAGCAGGAATGGAATGATGAGCAATCCTCTCTGCATCACGTGAGGTAGCGATATCTCCCTCGATTACTGCAATATGATTTTTATCTTTAAGATGTTCTATTGTTGTTTCAAGGAGCGTTGTCTTGCCTGCCCCAGGACTTCCCATCAGGTTGAGCACATAAATTCCGTTCTCTGCAAAAAGCGTTTTGCTTTGAGAGGCTATCACCTCGTTTGCCTCAAGGATGTGCTTGACTACCTTAATTTCCATCTTCTATCTCCATGTTTTGTATTTGTAGCTCTCTTCCCGTTATTATCTCTACATTTATACTTTCGCAATAAGGGCATATCAAGAAGGGTTCGTCTAAAGTAGCTGTTTTCTCACAATGATGACATTTTATGCTTAACGGTATCTCCTCAATCTCAAGGGAGCTCTCTTCAGCTACCCCTCCTGCCCTGAGAGCCTCAAAGGCAAATCTCAGGGCATCCGGCATTACTCCACTTAATCTCCCAATCTGCAATGTAACTCGTGTAACTTTTGCCCCCCCATAAGGAAGGGCTTCCTGTTCAACAATCTCGAGAAGACTCTGGGCTATTCCGAATTCATGCATATCCCATCCCCTCGAGTTCCTTAAACACCGCTTGTATCACCTTTGGTACTGCAGCCTTTACCTTCGGGGTGAGTTCCATGCCATATGATATTTCCTTGGGTTCAACTCCTATAATAACGACATGGGCATTCCCTCCAAGCTGCCGTGCCATTAACAAAACATCCAAAAGATCAACCTGATGAAGAGAAAGAGGCCTCTCATCAGCATCCATAAGATCCTCGGGAAAACAACGATAGATGGTACCTGGCTCCTCTCCTGAACTCAGGGCATCAATAACAATGATTTTTTCACTATCATGAATAACTGATAAAAGATCCATCGTGGCAGTGCCCCCATCGATAGCGTCAACCCCTTCTGGCAGACCTCTGTTTTCTATTTCTTTCACTGCATGAACACCAACCCCTTCGTCCTTAAGGATCAGGTTCCCAATGCCAAGTATAATTACCTTTTTCTGTGCCAAAGTATCAAATTCTCCCTGCAGTAACCTCCGAGCGGGATTAGGTGTTTAAAAAAAAATGCAAATAAAGTATCCCTTAAGGATACGTTTCCTTAAGGGATATGATCAAGTTCTTTTTTCTATCCTCGCTCAGGCAAGGTTAGCAAGCTTTATTATATCAGGAACCTTTTTCTCCCAGCCGATGGCCATTATGTGGACCCCCTGACTGAGATCCTTGAGATCCTTGATAAGCTGTGCTGCAATCTCTAAACCAGTTTCTGTCTTATCTTTTGCCTTTGCCATATCATCGATCATATGCTCAGGCACAAATACGCCTGACACATTTTTATTCATATATCGTGCCATACCAGCGGACTTCAGGGGAATAACCCCTGCCAGGACAGGTACCTTGAATTGTGCCGCCTGCTTCATGAATTTTTCAAAGGCTTCAACATCATAAACCGCTTGTGTCTGGAAAAAGCATGCCCCTACACTGATCTTTTTCTCCATCATTGCAAGCTGGAGTTCGAATGATTCGTTTGTATCAGATACGGGTTTCACCACTGCTCCAACAAAGAAATTGGTCTTCCCTTTAAGTTCATTGCCGGCCAGATCATACCCTTCATTCATTCGATTAATTGTCCAGATCAATTGCTCTGAGTCCAAGTCATAGACGTCCTTGGCATCGATGTGATCTCCCAGAGTGGGAAAATCACCTGAAATAACCAAAACGTTTTTAATGCCAAACACAGAGGCACTAAGCAGATCAGATTGAAGCGCTATCCTGTTTCTGTCACGGCAGGTCATCTGGAAAACAGGATCTAAGCCCTTTTCTACCAGTATGGAGCAGGCTGCAAGTGAGCCAAGTCTCATCACTGCACTCTGCTGATCGGTTACATTTATCCCATCCACATTTCCATTAAGGATCTCTGCCAGCTCCGCAATTTCTGATATGTCTGTCCCCTTTAAGGGGCCAACTTCTGTGGTAATTGCAAATTTTCCACTTTTCAATGCTTCTTTTAATTCCATTATCCTGTGCCCTCCTCTCTTGATTCATCCTTTTGTTCAAGAGCCCAAATGGGTGTGGAAAGCAATTCTGATTTGGGTCTCATCTTATTCCATGACTTAGGAGGAATAAATTTTTTCATCATGTCGAGCCTTCCGGTTTCCTTCAGGCGTGCGTAAATCATCTCCCACCCGCAGGGCTTTTCAGGACTTACCTCGCATTTACCATTGGAGGCACCTCCGCATGCTCCATTTCTCAGGCCTTTTGAGCAGACTGTGAGGGGACAAATTCCACCAGTATATTCCAGCAAGCAGTCCCCGCACTCCATGCACCGTTCCTCTCCCTGCCATTCGCCTCGGGAGCCACCAAGGTTTATCGTATTACAACCAGGGTGTACTGGCTTTTTTACCATGGCTGCCGCAGTTTGGATACCAATACCACAGCATAGGACCAAGAGAGAGTCTGACTCCATTATCGTGTCCTCCCGAGGCCTTAGTCTTGAAGCCACGAGGGCCTTCTGGCAGAGGAAATCAACAACATTGTAACCAGTCACTGTTTTTCCTTCTCTCTCTAACCGTTCTTTCATCTCCAGCACCTGAGGTAATCCTCCTGTCTGGCTTGCCTGTGCACATCCATCACATCCTAAAATAAATATTTTATCTTCACCCTCCAGATATCCTAATATTTCCTCAAAAGGCTTCTGTTCTGAGCGTAACATCTTTATCCTCCTATTAACCCTGTTACGTAATTCACATACTTATCCGTAATCTATTTTGTTGCACCTAAAAAATAATAGTCCATATCTGGACAAAAAATCATACATGACTTTATAGGGTTAAGCTATGATATATTTCCTCAACTCTCGTCCCTTAGGATTCAATAGATGAACTGCGCATGCAATACATGGATCAAATGATCTTACTATCCGAACTATTTCAAATGGATTTTCTTCATCCCTCACCTTTGTTCCCAATAAGGCCTGCTCAATCGGACCATGATTACCCATATCATCCATAGGGGATGCATTCCATGTTGTAGGGACGACACATTGATATTTTTCAATCTTTCGATCTTTAATGACAATCCAGTGCCCTAACGCCCCTCGAGCTGCATCGACTATTCCCACACCAGTTCCCTCTTCAGGTATTTTGTAATCAAAATAAACAGGCTCTCCTGGTTTCAGAGAAAGAACCCAATTTTCCAGATTCTTCGCTATATGTAACGCGCAGAGAGCCCGGGCTGCATGCCTTCCAAGAACGCTGAAAAGAACGCCTGGCGAGGCACTGAAATGCTTGAGCACGGAGTCCACCATATCCTTTGTTGCTGGATCGCCCGCTGCATACCCAACGGCGATTCTCGCCAATGGTCCTACTTCATATGCCTCCCCTTTATACCTCGGGGCCTTTATCCATGAATAGCCCCCCTCTTTATGAGGCATAGGCTTGGTCTCTCCATTAAAAGGATGAAGGCCTGACGTGTCATGCTCGTACCATGAATATTTAATCCACTCGTTGATTTGATCCAAGTCGAGGGGTTGATGTTGTAAGTCTACCGATGTACTTCCCTGTTTGAAGAGGCGTGCTCTCTTTGTATAATCTGGATCACTCCCATCGAGGTCAAAAATCCCGTAAGATAAAAACTTCCCGCAGCCTTTTCCAATTTCAAAATAATCGCCGTAGGTCTCTGCAACCTTTATCACATCGGGAACATAGAAATCCTCAACAAACTCCCTTATTTCTCTTGCGCGCGCAAGGAGTGTGGCAATTTTATCAACAGTAGGAACCTCTGTCATACCGCCAGGTGTCACAGCACATGCATGGGGTAGCTTTCCAGCAAGGACCGCGGTTGCCTCATGACCTTTACGCCTCATCTCCAATGCCTGGACATAATGGGAAACCAACTCTTGGTCAAGGGCTGGTGAAAAGCGGTAATCTCCCTCATAACGCGGCACAAAGGGAGCGAGTTCACCTCGTGATATAAAGGCCTTTATGCTCCTTAAAGTTCGATCATTTCCATCATAGGTCGCCACCTTGGTAACATCTACATAATCAAGGGCAGCCAGGTGGTAAAAGTGGAGGATATGATCCTGAACTTGATGAAATCCCATAGTCAAGTTTCTCATATGGCGGGCGTTATCGGGTATTTTGTCTGCAATTCCAAAAGCGCTATCCAGGCTCAATGCCGATGCTGTGGTGTGGCAGTGGTTGCAAACCCCACAGATCCTCTCGGTGATCAGCTGGGCATCTCGAGGGTCTCTGCCCTCCAGTATCTTCTCGAATCCGCGGAAAAGCATACCTGAGCACTTGACCTCCTTCACCTCTCCACTATCGACAATTGTCTCTACCTTTAAATGTCCTTCAATTCGTGTAATAGGGTCTATTACTATTGTGCCCATATTTCTCAATCCTCCCGTTTTTTCCAATATTCACCGATCTTGGGTATATCCACATCAGTGAGTTTCTCATAAAAAGATCCGAGAAAATCCGGAAACTCTGGCTGTGTGCATCCCTGGCACCCCATGCCCGACCTGATACACCAGTTTACTCCGTTGTTCCATTGGCGTATCGGACAATCTGCATAGGTGATTGGACCCTTGCACCCTAGTTCGTATAGACAACCTGAATCACCAAACTTCTTGGCGAATTTCCCTTCGTCAAAGTAAGACCTTCTCTGGCAGTTCTCATGGATGAGCATTCCATAAAATTCCTTGGGTCGAAGAAGGTCATCGAGATCACCCTCTTTAGGAAGACCAACCAGAAGAAGTTTTGCGACGGTGCCCACGAACCAGTCTGGGTGAGGGGGGCATCCAGGTACATTGATAAGGGGGGTAGAAATTCCTTCTTCCTTAAAGATCTCCATTACGCTTTTCACCACAGTGGGATTGGGTCGTGCACCGGGTATTCCACCAAAGCTTGAGCAGGTTCCCAGGGCAATCACGGCCATTGCCTTTTTGCCAAGCTCAACTACCCACTTATAGAATGGTATTGGCTCCCCATTTCTCTCGCCTACGTGACAGTATACACCGCCATCAGCAGTGGGGATCACCCCTTCAACGATCAAGAGGAACTGGCCCTCATATTCCTGGCCGGTATTCTCTATCGCCTGTATCACTTGGTCTCCTGAACCTGCCGAAATATTTGTATGAAACTTCAAACTGATATGTCTTCCCGGCACCACCTCATCAATCAGCACATTTTTTATGGAAGGAACCGCTGTATTGAGAACTGAAACAGAACAGCCACCACATGTTCCGCCTCCAATCCAAACTGCCGGTATCTCTTTAACATCAGACATCTCATACCTCCCTTTTAAGTTTTACGCCGCATCAGGTAAACAGGCATCTCCCTAAAAATTAAACTCTTTCAATTTAGCAACTATTCCTCATGCTTCCACTCGACCTTGAGTCTGTCGAGAGCCTTTCGGCCGTGAGCTTAAAGCCGAACTGCTTGAAGCTGAATGGCCTCCAAGTCGAACGACTCAAGAAGACCTTTGCATAACCCCTATTGATCTAAAGACGATAGACTTTTTGGGGATGGTGAAAATCGCCGGGTTTTTCAAAGGTCTCTCAAGGTCGAACGGGGCGCTTCAAGGATACTTTTAAAAGAATCATTACGGTGAGCGTGAAGATCTTTTTTTATTATGCCCCTGGCCCAGACCTGATTTGAAAGAGATGAATTTATCTGACTGAGCATAGAATTAATTAAGCGATTAACATATCACAGAAGCTTCGTCGCGCCAGGGCGAGCCTTGAAACAAGGTCCCATGATGGGCCCTGGTTTTATTCAAGCATAAAAAAACATCCTCATACTCTATTCTGTATTCCGTTTCCTATGAGCTTCCATCAGCTTTAAAGCCCTGCTCATGGGCAAGCATATCTAAGTGCAAGGTAATAAGGTTTTCCAACTCAAGTGGTGCTGGCTGTTCAATAACCCTCATATCTAATGTCTTAATATAACGCCTGCACTTTTTACAAAAATCAACTCGAAAGCCCTCCTCATCCTCACTTACAAAGTATCCAAGCTTTTTAGGTTGATCATTCTGACAAAAGGGGCATTTCAGTCGTGGATAGCACCATTCATAGCCACAAAGTTCACAATGGAGAAATCTCTTGCCCTGATCATCCAAATAGGCCATATCGGGATAGGAACCACACAGAGGACAGTAGCCATAATTCCAGCCATTCTTTTCAATTCTTTCCCCAGCCGATTCTTTCAAGGTATTTAAGGAGGGCTTTAAGGCTATATGTGTTAAGAATTTAATAACCATTGGTTCCAGATTCACCTCTTTAGCCATATTAGCCACAGCTGTCTCATCACGTGAAAGAAACACAGTGATAAGATCCTTTAACCAATCAGGATTAGCTTGTGCCTTGTTCAAGGCCTTCTCTAATGCCTCTTTATCCTTTCTTTTCTTTGAAGACAAATGCGCTAATAAACGTTTGAACAAATGGGAAGCAGCTTTTAGATCAAGGGGCAAATCCTCTCTTGAAAACAAAGGAAATCCTTCCGTTACCTTAATTTTGCCTACCACATCATCTTTCATTACATACTTGATCTCAGGTTCAATCTCATTAAGGAAAATTACTATGTCCCTGTAAACAGATAAGGCCTCTCTGTACATAGGCCTCTTTTGGATAAGCCGATCTATTTGGTGTAATAATTCGTTGCTCATAATAGCCTTTTCATCCCATATACGTTGTGATCGAAACTGAAGGGGTGCCCCTTGAGAGGACACCCCTTCTATTAGGGGAATTTCTCTTAGCTTGCCAATTTATGAAGCAATGACCATTCTCTCGACAATTCCTTTAATGGCTTGGCAATCTGTTTTAAGGCCGTTTTTCTGTCTATTCTACGTGGCGTTATCGTAGCCTGAGCATATTCATGATACTTGGCCGGCTCATCTGCAAGAAGATAAAAAACCCTGGTATCTTCAATACCTGACAATGTCGCCTTAGGGAACTTTTTCTTCACTTCCACCAGACGTTTATTGGCTAAGGAAGCCATTGTATCCCGATCCCCAAAATTCATTGCCCCTGTCGGGCAGGTCTTGACACAAGCGGGCAAAAGCCCATTGTGGACCCGTTCAACACACATTGTGCATTTGGCTATATACCCGGTTCCTGGTTGAGCCCTTGGTATATCATATGGACAAAACCCTCTCACATCTTCACTGTTCACTTTTTTCAATTTATCGGTGTAAAGCACCGCACCGGTAAGTTGATCAACAATGATAGCATTCGGATCGTCAGGCACCTCCTTGCAAGGAGGTTCAACACAATGTCTGCATTGATCCGGGAAAAAATACCAGACAGGCTTGCCATCGTCTCCTATATCCTCAGAAAACCGTACCAGTTTATAAGTGTAAAATGAAAGATCTTTGGGATTCTGAAAACTACCCCAATTCTCTGTCTTGGTAGCAGGAAGTTGATTCCATTGCTTGCAGGCAATCTGACAACCTCTGCATCCGGTACATAACGTAGTATCAATAAAAAATGCCTTCCCTTCCATCAGATCACCTCCTTAGATTTTCTTGATGTTAACCATAAAGGCCTTTGTTTCAGGTATCCTGGTGTTTGGGTCACCTGCAGATGGTGTCAGCAGGTTGGCTGAATCACCTCCATCCTTGGGATAGATCCATCCGAAATGCCATGGCAGGCCTACCTGATGAACCACTGCGCCCTGTATGGTAAAAGGTCTGAAGCGCTTGGTAATAAGAGCCACAGCCTTGACCCTTCCCCTTGCTGATTCCACAATAACCTTTTCTCCATTCTCTACCCCCCTCAACGTGGCAAGCTCCGGGCTCATCTCCACAAAGAGCTGAGGTTGAGTTTCCAGCAGCCATGGCTGCCATCTGGTCATAATACCGGTCTGCCAGTGCTCGCTGACCCTATATGTGGTTCCCACAAAGGGGTACCTCGGATCGCATGTCCGGTAAGCATCCGCGTCGGTATCATAGATGGGTGCTGTTGGATTAATAAGCTGCCCGGAGAGTATATTCTTCTCCACAGGGCATTCAAGAGGTTCATAGTGCTCTGGAAAGGGCCCATCTGATCTTCCTGGCCCAAAGATTTGGGCATGTCCTTCCGGCTTCATAATAAAAGGATACTTTGTTTTTGGATTTGGAGTGCCATCCGCCATCAGCATGGGGGGCCAGCCACCATCAGGGACATCGCCAATCCATTTTGACCCGTTCCATGTAATGACAGGATGCTCAGTATCCCACGGGTTTCCATATTTGTCCACCGATGCCCTGTTGTAGATAATGCGTCTATTTACAGGCCAGCACCAGGACCACTCCAGATTCAGCCCGATACCTGATGTTTCTCTCTTTCTTCTGGCTGCCATATTTCCTTTATTGGTATATGAATTACAGTAAAGCCAGTTAGCACTACTTGTAGAGCCATCAGCTTGCAAATAGGCAAAACTAGGGACCAAGTCCCCCTTCTTAAACGATGTACCATTAACAGTAATATCTTTCAGAAAATACCCATTTATTTCCTTTGCCATCTTATGTGCGTCAAATCTTCTGTTGGTAGTGTAGTCCCATTTCAGGTTGAGGATAGGCTCCGGAAACACTGCATTCTGGTCTCTACGATAGAGGTATCTGACCTTTTTAAACAGGTCTGTCATTATATCTCCATCCGGTCTGCAATCCCCTCGTGGTTCAGTAGCCTTATACCGCCACTGCATCCAGCGACCGCTGTTGGTAATGGATCCCTCTTTTTCAACAGACACTGCACATGGCAGCATAAAGACCTCGGTTTTGATGTTTTTTGGATCCACGCCCGGGCCCTTCCAAAATGACCCTGTCTCGTTGTCGAAGATATTCACATTAACCAGCCAATCCAACTTTCCCAATGCCTGCCGGGTCTTGTTTGCATTGGCCCCTGAACTTGCTGGGTTCTGCCCCCAGGCAAAGAAGCCTTTAAATTTTCCTTTATACATCTTGTCAAATATATCAAGCCAGGAATAGGCCTTGCCATCATCCAGCTTAGGAAGCCAATTGTAGCCAAAGTCATTCGCATTGGCAGCCTTTTGCCCGAAAAAAGACTTGAGCAAACTCACTGAGTATCTTGGATAATTTGCCCACCAATTTGCACTTAAAGGATCATTTGTTTTTGGAGTATATTTGGCATTGTAATCGGAAAGGCTCGCTTGAGATGCTTTAGGGGTTTGCAGGTATCCCGGCCATATATGATAGAGAATACAGTGATCAGTGGAGCCCTGAACATTCGATTCTCCTCTGAGGGCATTAACACCTCCGCCAGCCACGCCGATATTCCCCAACAACAATTGTATAATGGCCATAGTCCGGATATTCTGGACACCCACAGTATGCTGTGTCCAGCCCATCGCATACATAATGGTTCCGGCCTGGCCCTTTTCCCCTGTTGCCGAGTACATTTCATACACCTTCACAAGATCTTCTTTGGGTGTCCCGGTAATTTCAGATACCGTATTCAGGTCATATCTACTAAAGTGTTCCTTTAATAGTTGAAATACACAGCGTGGATCTTGAAGCGTCCTATCTTTTCTTGGATTGCCATTTTCATCTTTTTCAAATGCCCACATACTCTTGTCATATGTGCGGGTCTTGGGGTCATAACCGGAAAAGAGTCCGTCTCTGAATTCATATTTTTCGCTCACAATGAAAGGGGCATTCGTGTATTCAGAAACGTATTCTGTAAAATATTTTTTATTTTCAATAATGTATTTAATGAACCCGCCCAGAAAGGCAATATCTGTCCCTGATCGTAATGGGGTATAAAAATCGGCCTTTGAAGATGTCCGTGTGAATCGAGGATCAACGCTTATCAGCTTTGCCCCTCTCTTCATAGCCTCGGTCACCCATTTGAATGAAATAGGATGATTTTCAGCAGCATTGGAACCCATAATTAAAATGCAGTCACTGTTTCGAATATCGATCCAGTGATTTGTCATTGCGCCGCGTCCAAACGACTCTGCCAGAGCCGCAACTGTAGCGCTGTGTCAGATACGGGCCTGGTGCTCAATATAGACAAGCCCCATAGCCCTCATCATAGCTTGTATTGCCCAGCATTCCTCATTATCAAGAGCAGCGCTCCCAATGTGGCCTATCGATTCAGTCCTATTCACTACCTGCCCTTTATCATTTTTATGAGAGAATGTTTCATCCCTAGTATGTTTTATATTTAATGCGATTTTATAAAGGGCCCAATCCCAAGAAACCTGCTGCCATTCAGTGCTGTATGGTTTACGGTAAAGAGGAGTAATTAATCTGTTTTTATTGTTAACTAATTGACTAAGCGCAGCACCCTTGGAACAGAGAGCACCTTCATTGATAGGGTGATCAGGATCACCCTCTGCATTAATAACCTTCTCTTCTGCACCACGGCTTGTGTGAACAATCATGCCACAGCCCACTGCGCAATATGGGCAAATCGTGGTAGTCTCTTTTGCATACCTAATCTTCAATGTCTGAGCATATGATTTCACCGGTTTCAAGTCCATGCCCAAACCAAAGGCCATAATACCTGCGGCAGTTCCTGCAGAAATCTTTAAAAATTGTCGTCTCGTAATAGGCATACACTACCCTCCTTTCTTTACGTTCCAAAAAAAG